>JBDTTA010000115.1:0-8130 GCA_039930845.1 Gemmatimonadales bacterium | reverse complement strand
ACACCTTCTCGTTTCCCTCGACCGGGGATGAGCCGACCAAGGTCACCTACGAGCTGGAGCCTGTCGGCGACATGGTCAAGCTCACGATGACCCACGAGGAATTTGCGGGAGAGACGAAGACCTACCAGGGGATCACGAAGGGGTGGACGCCGATCTTCGACGGGCTCAAGTCGTTGCTGGAGACGGGGAAGGCGCTGGAGTTCCCTCCGATGTAGGGCCGTCGGTTGCCTTGAGCGCCTCGAGCAGCTCTCCGCCGATGGCGGAGAGCTGCCACCTCCGCAGGATCGTCGTCGCCGCCAACTCCTCCACACCCCGGGGATTCGCCCGCGCTACTCCCTCGAGAGTGCCGTTGGGACAAAGCACGCCCGGCGCCAGCGCGAGCTCGATGGCCAGACGGTTCCGCACCGTCTTGAGCCGCTCCAGCCGCGCCTCCACGGCGGGATCGTGTGCGCGCCGGGGCGCGCGGGGCACGTGCGGCAGATCGGCGTCGGGTAGCTCCAACCCGCGCTGCACCGCGGACAGGATCTCGCGTCCGCGCCGCTCGGCCTGGTCGGCGCTGATTCCCGGAATCGCCTTCAGCTCCTCGAGTGTGGTGGGCGGTGTCCGGGCCATCGCCAGCATCGGGTCGTTGTTGAGAATCCTGAACGTCGCCTTGTCGGCCCGCTGTGCGACGTCCTCTCTCCACGCGTGCAGCTCCCGAAGTACGGCCAGGCTCCGGCCCCGGAGCGCCTTGGCGCTCTTCATCCGCAAGTAGGCGGGCTCCTCTTCGTCAGGCGGGCTGTAGCGCGTTCCCTCCAGCAGTCCGAACTCTTCCATGGCCCAGCTCAGCCGCCCGCGCTCCTCGAGCTGCCGCCGGAGAATGTCCCGCAGCTCCGGGAGGTGGCGTGTATCCGCCGCCGCGTACTCGAGCATGCCCCGCGAGAGGGGCCTGGTGGACCAGTCGGCGCGCTGGAATCGCTTGTCGAGGCGAACGCCGAGGTATTTCTCGAGGAGCGCGGCGAGCCCGACGCCGGGCTCGTTGAGCAGCTGCGCCGCGATCCGGGTGTCGAAGATGTTGGTCGTGCGGAGACCGTACTCGCGGTCGAGCAGGCGGAGGTCGTAGTCGGCGTCGTGAAAGACGATCTCGATGGCGGGGTCGGCAAAGAGATCGGCAAACTCGGCCAGGCCGACGGCGAGAGGATCGACGACGGCCGTCTCGCTTCGCGAGGAGGTCTGCAGGAGGTAGACACGATCGCGATAGCGGTGGAAGCTCGCCGCCTCGGTGTCCATCGCGAGGAGCGGCTCCGTCCGCAGGCGGGAAAGCAGCTCGTCGAGCTGGGGCGCGTTCTCGATCAATGCCACCCGACGCTCAGTCGGACTTCGCGACGAGTTCGAGGCCGGCGGCCACCTCGTCGAGCGCCTTGGAGAGCGCCTTGTAGAACTCGGCGTCCGGCTGCGGTGTGCCCCCCAGCGCGGCGTCCATCTGTAGCTTGCGTGCGAGCCGGGCGGCGTGGCGGATGTAATCGGTGGATGGGGGCATGGTGAAACCTGGCTGTTGGCTATTGGCTAAGCGCGATCACTGGACGGCGTTCGAGGTAGATATACTATAGTTCACGAGCCAATAGCCAATAGCCAATAGCCAATAGCCTCCTGGCTTCCGTGCCCATCGACCTCACCGTCTACCCCGATGAATGCGACGCCTTCGGTCATCTGAACCAGGCGTCGTCCTTGAGCCTCTTCGAGCGCGCCCGATGGGAGATGCTCGCCCGGGGCCCCGGTATGGACGTATTCACCAGGGCGGGCGCGTGGCCGGCCGTACGGAAGACGGTCGTCGACTATCACGTCGCCGCCTTTCCGGGTGACGTGCTCCGTTTCGAGCAGACGGTCACCCATCGCGGCCGCACCAGCTTCACCATGCGCCAGACGGCTCGCCGGCTGAAGGACGATACCCTCATCGCCACGGCCGAGTTCGTGTTCGTCTGCGTCGACCCCGCGGGACGGCCGACCCCGGTGCCGGCGGAGTTCAGCGCCTTCGTGGAGGTGGGTTCGCCCACCGCAGGCGAAGTCAGGCGGGTCAAGGTGAATGGCGTCAACCTCGCGCTCGAGGTTCGTGGCGAGGGCCCCGCCATTCTGTTCGTGCATGGGTACCCGCTGGACCGTACCATCTGGGCCGATCAGATCGATGCGCTCGATGGCTATCGCCGCATCGCACCCGATCTGCGCGGCATGGGCCTGAGCGATGCTCCCGACCTCGGCTACTCCATCGGCATCTATGCTGATGATCTGGCGGCCCTGCTCGACGCGATCGGCGTCGAAGAAGTCATCGTGTGCGGACTCTCGATGGGTGGGTACGTGATCTTCGAGTTCCTGCGGCGCTGGCGGGGCCGGGTACGCGCCATGGTGTTGATGGCGACTCGGGCCGAAGCGGACACCGCCGATGGCCGCCGCGCACGCGATGCCGCGGCCGCGCTGGCGCGCGAGAGCGGAGCCGCTGCGATTGCCGACTCGATGCTCGCCAGGATGCTCACGGCGGAGACCATCAACGGCTCATCCGGCATGGCGGCGCGGGTACGGACCCTCATGGCGGCGACACCGGTCGCCGGCATCGCCGGCGCTCTCGCGGCCATGCGCGACCGCCCCGACAGCACCGGTCTCCTGCCGACGCTCGGAGACCTTCCCACGCTTGTCATCGCCGGTGAGGAAGACCAGCTTGTGACTGCCGACGCGACCCGACGGATGGCGGACGCCATCCCCGGCGCCAGGTTCGTCCTGGTCCGCGGCGCGGGACATCTGGTATCGGTGGAAAAGGGGAAGGAAGTGGTGGCCGTAATGCGGGAGTTTCTGGGAAGGATTTGATCGGCGCAGGTCGCAAGCAGTCGTCCGGGACTTGCGACCTTCGGCGTGCGACTATCGCTGTGGCCTTCCAGGAGGGTTGTCGCTGTTGAACACCTCGCGGTTCTTCTCTACGTAGGCGATCTGGGCCGGCGGCACGTCTTCCTCCGGAAAAATCGCGGTCACCGGGCACTCCGGCTCACACGCCCCGCAGTCGATGCATTCGTCGGGGTGGATATAGAGCTGGTCTTCACCTTCGTAGATGCAATCCACGGGGCAGACGTCCACACACGCCCTGTCCTTGACCCCAATACATGCCTCGGCGATCACATACGTCATTGCTGCAATTCCTCCGCGGAAAACGGCCGATGAAGCCTTCGCGCCTCGACGGCCGGCGCTCATGCGAGTAGGTATACGAAACCGCATGGGGAGGCGCAAGGGGCAGTTGTATCTTACCCCCGATGCATTCGCGCTGCTCGCGGTTTCCCTTGCTCGCTCTTCCGCTCGCCCTCGCCCTCGCTCTCGTCCACGCGCCGGTGGAGGCGCAGAGTTGCCACCCTCCCCGGACCGCGCTCGTGCTCTCCGGTGGAGGCGCCAAGGGCCTCGCGCACATCGGGGTTCTGCGCGCGCTCGATAGCCTCGGCATCCGCCCCGATCTCATCGTCGGCACGAGCATGGGGGCGGTGGTCGGTGCGCTGTATGCCAGCGGATATAGCGGCCGAGAGCTCGACTCGCTCGCGCGGGTGGTGCCCCTCGCCGATCTCTTCCGGACCTATCAGCCGCTCGCGCCCCGTTCGCTCGGAATCCTTCAGCCCATCGTCGTCTGGGAGCAGGGCGATCGCGGCCTGGCGCTGCAACGCGCCGCGGTGGTCGAGGCCGAGGCGAGCGCGCTCCTGAACGCCGGCCTCCTGCGGGGAAATCTCCTGGCCCGCGGAGACTTCGATTCCCTTCCCATCCCGTTTCGCGCGGTCGCGACCGGCCTGGCCCACCACGATGCGATCGTCATGTCCTCGGGCGACCTGGCGCAGGCGGTGCGCGCGAGCTCCGCGGTGCCACTCCTGTTCGTCCCCGAGCTGCGTGATGGGCACTACCTCGCCGACGGCGGGCTCTCGGAAAATATCCCCGTCGCGGCGGCTCGCGAGGCGGGCGCCGAGCGGGTGATCGTGTCGGATGCGACCGAGCATCCCCCCGACTCATTCACCGCCAGCTCGCCGATCCTCATCGCCGACCGTCTCGTCCAGTTCCTCTTTCAGCAGACTCCCGATTCGCTCGGCCCGGGCGACCTGCTGATCCGGCCCGACGTGGATGGGTTCACGAGTCTCAACTTTGCCCGAACGACCGTCGATCGTCTTCTCGAGATTGGCGCCGCGGCGGCCGACACCATGCTGCCGCGCCTCAGGTGCCCCGGCGTCTCCGCCACGACCCGGAATGCCGACGCGTGTCGGAACCATCTCCATCGAAGGCGCCAACGCGTCGGAGCGGCTCGCCCTCACCCGGCTGCTCGGCATCGAGCCGGGTGATACGCTCGATGTCTCGCGCCTCCTCTCACGCGTGCGTAACTTGGCGGCGTCGTCGGAGGCATACCAGTCCGTGTGGCTCGGCCCTTCCGGCAAGGGAGACACAGTGGACTTCAGCCTCGTCCTCCATCGTGCCGCTCGCCGCGTCGGCGGAATCGGCGTCGCGTACGACAACGAGCTCGGTGGCCGCATGTGGGCCGGTATGGTCGACCGGCGCCTCTTTGGGCGGGCGCTCGAGGGCAGCGGCGCCGTCTTTCTCGGAGAGCTTCGGCGGGAGCTCTCCGTCGGAGTTCGGCGCAACTTTCAGCTCGGCCGCCAGCTTCTCAATCCGGCCGTGACGGCACGCATCGCCGAGGAGGAGGTCCGCCGGTTCGATCCCGACGGCGAGGAGCTGTCCGAGGCAAGGACGCGCGAGGGGATCGGTTTCGCGGGGGCGGAGCGGCGCCTTCCACACGGATGGCAGCTCGCGGCGGGTTTCGAGGGACACGCCTGGCACGAGCCCGGCCGTGGCGACCGTTCCACGCTCGGCATCACGATGAACGCGACGCGCGCCAGCCGCACACGCGGCCGGGTGGTATCCGCGGACATCACATGGATGGGCGTGTATCACCGCGTCACCCTCGACGCGACGCTGGCGGGACGGGCGGGCTCGGTCCGGGTCTTTCCCCGGCTCCGCCTTGGCTGGGGAGAAAACCTCCCGCTGCAGCTCGGCATTCCGCTCGGCGGCAGCGACGGTTTTCCCGGACTCCACATCGGCGAGCGTCGCGGCGACCGGGAGGCGATGCTCGATGTCCTGCTTGTGGCGCCGATCAAGGGTCCCCTGCTCGCTCGAGTCGAGCTGGCGGCCGGCCGTTCGGGCGTCGGCGGGTCGTTCATGGATTCAAAGGGTTGGGTCGCGGGAGTGCGGGCGGGCGTCGGAGCGGAAACGCCGGTCGGTCCGGTGCGCTTTGAATACGGACTGGCCACCGGCGGCCGTGACGCGCTCTTCGTGCGGTTGGGGCGGTGGTTCTAGAGCAGGCCCGGGAGCGGCGTCGCGTAGCTCTCGCTTCTCGATTCGGGCGCGCTATAGCGATGCGGTCCGTGAATCCGATGCCATTCTTCCCGCAAGCAGAACGGATCCAGCCCGTGCGGACGGTCGACAGCCAACACCCCATCGAGGTGGTCGATCTCATGCTGCACCAGCTCCGCCCGGTCACCCTCGAGATCGACTTCCGACCATTGCCCCTTGAGGTCCTGATACCGGATGCGAATCCGGGAGGCACGGGAGACGCGGACCAGCAGATTGGGGAAGGAGAAGCAGTCGTCCCAGACGGAAAAATCCTCGTTTCCGATATCCACGATCTCCGGGTTGATGAGCGGCCAGGGCCGGTCCATTTCGATGAAGATCATGCGGACCGGCGCCCCGATTTGCGGCGCCGCGATGCCGCGTCCGCTTCCGAACCGCGATTGCCAGTCGCGCAACGTCTCCCGCATGTCGTCCAGAATGACCCGGACGGCGGTTGAGCTGGTCTTGGTGATCGGCTCGCAACGGGCTCGGAGAATCGGATCACCGAGGAGTCGGATGCGATGGATGGTCATCGGGCTGCCTCTCGGTGCGTTGGGCCGTTTCGAGGCGCAGGGACAGAGCAATATGGGAAGAAGGTGTCGGTGAGGATAGGGTTGCAAGCGGCGTATGCATTACTACTACTAAAATATCGTTGCCCCTCCGCGAAGCGGGTCGTGCGAAGGGCCGCCGGAACCGCCAATCGACTCGCTAACTCGTTCTTGTTCTTTCACATGCCGATTCGCACCAATATCGCAGCATGATTTGACAATCCCGACTTTTTTACTTAACATTCGCTCCATGGGTGTAACGCTCTCTCCTTCCTCGTCTTCTGCTGCCGCTCGCTTCCCGATCGGCCAGAAGGGACCGCGCGGCGATGTATTGGCGCAGCTCAAGCTGCAGCCTCTCGCATCCAAGGATCTGGCTAGCCGGCTCGGCCTGTCGCTCAACGCGGTTCGCCACCATCTCAAGGAGCTCGAGGCGGAAGGGCTTGTGAGCTATGAGCGCGAAAATCGTGGTGTGGGAGCGCCCGCATTCCTCTATCGGCTGAGTCCCTCGGGCGAAGCGCTGTTCCCCCGCCGCTATGAAGAGGCGCTCGGCGATCTCCTCAGGCGGCTGGTGGATCACGAAGGTCGAGAAGCTGCCGTCGGGCACCTGCAGGGATATTTCGGAACCCTTGCGCGGCGAGTCACCGCCGCGCTCGAGGTCATCCCCGCTGAGGACGAAGCGCCGGCCGTAGCGGTCGTCACCGGGCAATTCCCCGACATCTGCGCCGCCGAAGCTCGCTTCCTGGCGGACGTACTCAAGGCAGAAGTCGTCCGCCGGGAGCATGTCCTGAGCGGCTGCACCACTTGCGAACATCACGAGCGGTTTCGTTCCGCTGAGGAGCTGGCATGAGCTCGTCGGTCGAGTCTCTGGTCAACAAGGAATACAAGTACGGCTTCGTCACTGACATCGAGTCGGACACTGCCCCCAAGGGGTTGAACGAAGACATCGTCCGGATGATTTCCGCCAAGAAGGGCGAGCCCGAGTGGCTGCTCGAATGGCGGCTCAAGGCGCTGCGCGGCTGGCTCAAGATGTCCGAGCCGCATCACTGGGCGAACATCCGCTACACGCCGGTGGATTACCAGGGCCTCAGCTACTACTCCGCCCCGCGGACCCGGACGCCCTTCGGCAGTCTCGACGACGTCGACCCGAAGCTGCTCGAAACCTACGAAAAGCTCGGCATCCCGCTCTCCGAGCAAAAGCTGCTGGCCGGTGTCGCCGTGGATGCGATCTTCGACAGCGTCTCGGTCGGTACCACGTACAAGGCCAAGCTGGCGGAGCAGGGAATCATCTTCTGCTCGTTCGGTGAGGCGGTGCGCGAGCACCCCGAGCTGGTGCGGAAATATCTCGGCTCGGTCGTGCCGGCGAGCGACAATTTCTTCGCCGCGCTGAACGCCGCGGTCTTCAGCGACGGATCGTTCGTCTACATCCCGAAGGGCGTCAAGTGCCCAATGGAGCTCTCCACCTACTTCCGCATCAACACGGCGGAAACGGGACAGTTCGAGCGCACCCTTATCGTCGCCGACGAGGGTGCGTCGGTGAGCTACCTCGAGGGGTGCACAGCGCCCAAGCGTGACGAAAACCAGCTCCACGCGGCGGTGGTTGAGCTGGTGGCGCTCGATGATGCGTCGATCAAGTACTCCACGGTACAGAACTGGTATGCGGGTGACGCCGAGGGTCGGGGCGGCATCTACAACTTCGTCACCAAGCGGGGCAAGGCCGGCAATCGTTCGAAGATCTCGTGGACCCAGGTGGAAACCGGCTCGGCGATCACCTGGAAGTACCCCAGCGTCATCCTCCAGGGCGACGATTCCGTTGGCGAGTTCTACTCGGTGGCGGTGGTGAACGGCATGCAGCAGGCCGACACCGGCACCAAGATGATCCATATCGGCAAGAATTCGCGCAGCACGATCGTGTCGAAGGGGATCTCCGCGGGCCAGGGGCAGAACAGCTATCGCGGCCAGGTCAAGGTGCTTCCCAGGGCCACCGGTGCGCGGAATTACACACAGTGCGACTCGATGCTGATCGGCAACCGCTGCGGGGCGCACACCTTTCCGTATATCGAGGTGCAGAACGCGTCGTCGTCCACCGAGCACGAGGCGTCCACCTCGAAGATCGGCGAAGACCAGATTTTCTACCTCAAGCAGCGCGGTCTCAACACCGAGAACGCCATCTCGATGATCGTGAACGGCTTCTGCAAGGAAGTCTTCAAGG
>JBDTTA010000114.1:0-8262 GCA_039930845.1 Gemmatimonadales bacterium | reverse complement strand
CCTCGTACGCGAGGCCGACCATCTCGAGCCCGCGCGCGTGATACTTCCGGTAGAGCCGGACGAGCACCGGCGCTGCCTCATGACAGGTGGGGCACCAGCTCCCGAAGATGTCCACCATCACGACCTTGCCGTTGAATCGCGGATCCGACTGCGACACCATCGTGCCCGTGAGATCGGGAGCAGAAAAGCGGAAGGGGGTACTGGTGTCCGCCTTGGTGACTTCGGAGGGCGGCGTCAGATGCGTGGCGCCCGTGCTTCGCACGGCCTCGAACGGCGTCTGGCTCCTGAGGCCGGCGTGAAACAGGCCGCGCAGCGTGTCTCCATGGAGGACGCCGGTGATGAGGTAGACGAATGAGCCGTCGAAGTGAGAGAGCGAGAAACTGTCGCCTTTCACCGCGCCGGCGAAGTGTCCGTAGTCGCCGGTGTTGGAGATGAGTGTTCCTTCGAGACCCGACCGACCGTTCCTCATTTCGATCACCCGCGGGCTCGACCCCAGCTCCTGGAAGAACGTCGCGTCCCAGCGCCCCACGAGTGCCGGAGAGCCCGATGTGGCTGGCCACCGGCCGCGCGACGCGTGGAAGGGGATCGTCCTCGGGCCGCGGTTGCCGACATTGCGGTAGTAGCCCGCCAGCGAATCACCGGCCGTCGACGCGACGATCGTTGCGGCATAGTCGGCAATGTCGAGGACGATGCTGTCTCCGCGCACGCGGACCCCCGAGAACGGCTGGCAGAGGGCGCCGTTGCAGAGATGTCCACGCCACGTGCCGCCCTCCTTGTTGACCTCGAGCCCGAATTCCAGGCGGCCGCCGACCAGGTCGAGCGCCGCGCGCCATGACCCGGCGGGGGAGGGACCGGGCGCCCATGCCAGCGTCGTAGCAGCGAAGAGAAGGCCGCGCATGGTGATCACTCCCCGTATCGCTCGCCGGCCCGCACCGGCGTGGCGAGCGAGTTCCCCTCCCACGGCGCAGGGCAGGGATACGCCGAGCTGTAGGCGCAGAACGGGTTCCGTGCGCGGTTGAAATCCAGCGTGTAGCGGTTCCCGGGAGCGGGGATGAGGGAGACGAACCGGCCGGCCGGATACGTCCCCGCACCATTGGTCGAATCCCGGAAGAAGATCTCCAGCTCCGACTCCTCACCTCCCGTGGGTACGCGTCTCACCCGAAGCCGGGTGGAGCGGCCACCGATGGGCACGATGACAGTGCCGGCCTCGACGGCCTCCACCTCGATCCCGTCCACGCCGAGAATTCGCACCTTCCCGGGCTTCCGCGGCGGGATGAGTGGTCCGGTGAGCGCGACGCCGGCGTCGAACGGGTAGTACACCGCGTGGTGATCTCCACGCCGCGCGCTGAATACCGTCACCACCGGCCGCCCCCCTGGTCCATCCACGACGAGCGTGTACCGCCCCAGGGTGAACGGCAGTGCGCGCGGCACCTGCCGTCTCCCTTCGGGACCATCGAGCAGCGTCCGTCCGCCCGTGGCGGTCAGCCGGTGCTTCGCTATTCCGTCGAGCGGCAGGTCGGCGTCAGCGGGACCCAGCCGCAATCCGGCGCCGATCGGCTGCTGCGCCACGGCGGCGAAGGGAGAGTTCGGGGCGTGCTCGAGCCAGGTGATGTATTCCGAGCGTTCGCGGGCGAGATCGGGAGGACTCTGCGCTGCCACGGACCCCGCCCAGACGGCGAGCGGCACGAGGGCGGCAACAAGGCGAGCGCCCGTCAGGACTTCTGCAGCGCTCCGACGAGCACCGGCGTGGAGGAGGGCTGCTGCGATCCACCCGCGGGCTCGACCGTCACCGCCGCGGCGCTCAACACTCCGCCCTCCGGCACCGGGATCCCTTCGACCGTGGCACGACCGCCGGGCCCCGGCTTGAACGTCACCGAAGGCACCGGTTTGCCATCCTTGATGAACCAGAGCTGATACTCCTGTCCGTTCGGCACCGGCTTGAGCCGGTACCCATTGATGATGGCGGTCTTCCGCCGCTGATCCCAGAAGAGCTGCACACCTGGGTCCGGATCGCCGCTTGCACTGAGCTGGTAGAGCTTCACGCCCGGCTCGAGGATCGAGTTCAGTGTCGCCTCGCGCTCCTCGAGCTCACGCTGCTTCTGAGCCAGCGTGGACTCACTGTTGGCCACGATGTCCCGCAACGCCTCCGCGTCGTGCTTCGCGCCGGTCAGCGACCAGCCGAGCCCCGCTGCCAGCAGAAGGCTCGCGGCGAGCGCTCCCCAGTAGAGTGGCGGCGCTTTCCCGGCGGCGGGCGCTGTGGTGCGGCCGCCCAACGGCGCGACCTTTCCCTGACCGATGCGCGCCATCACTCGATCGCGCAGCTCCACGCTCGGCGCCTCGTCCGGCATGGCCAGCGCGAGCATCGCGGCCACCTCGCGCATCTCCGCGACCTCCCGCTGCGCCTCCGGCGACGCGGCGAGGAGCGCCTCGAACCGCTGCACCTCGTCCGCGGAGAGCGCGCCGAGCGCGTAGGCCGCCGCCAGATCCTGCAGGGAGTCCTCGCCGGGGCCGGTCATGTCCCGTGCTCGAAATGGAATGAACGGAGGCATTCGCGCAGCTTCTGCATCCCGAGTCGCACGCGGGTCTTCACCGTGCCGAGCGGCTGCTGGAGTCGTTCGGCGATCTCCGACTGGGACAGCCCTTCGAAATAGGCCAGCTCGATCGCCTGGCGCTGCGGCGGCGACAGTGCGTCCAGTGCCTCGCGGATCCGCGAGCGCCGCTCCGAGTCGGTGAGCGCGCCCAGTGCGTCGGGGCGGCGCGCACTCATGCCCGGGGAGACACCGGGACGCTCCGCGGCGGCGGCGGCGGTGATCCGCTCGCGGCGCGCGCGCGCCCGCACCAGGTCGAGAGCGCGGCTGCGCGCTATCATCGTGAGCCACCCCGCCACCGAGCCGCGGATGGGATCGAAGCGAGCCGCGTCGCGCCACACCTGGGCGAACGCCTCGATGACCACCTCTTCGGCGTCGGCGCGCTGTCCCACGATGCGGTACGCGACGGCGTACAGCACGCCGCCGTACCGGTCGTACAGCGAAGCGATCGCGCGCTCATCGCCGCCCGCCGCCGACCCGAGCAGGTCGCGGTCGGCAGCAGTGGGCTGCGACGAAGGCGAATCAGGCATGAAACATCGACCGAGAAGACTCCGAGGAGAAGCGGTAGATCCCAATCTCCGCTAGAGAGTCTACACGCCGGTGGGAGGGGGCCACAAGCGGCCGTGCTCACGGCAGGACCTTGGCGTCGTCACCGGGCGTGAAGAGGAGGGTCGTCGATCGTCCGTCATAGACGGCGCGGACGATATTGATCTGATCCTCGAACCGCTCGCAAAGAAGCGCGCTGATTACCCGGGCATGGCCGAGGCCGTGCGGCGCCGGCACGGCCAGATGCAACACGATGACGTCACCCTCGCGCTCGACGCCGACCCAGCGAAGCGCCGCCGGGCGGCCGGAACGGTTCGACACCGCGAACCGTCCGCGAACGTACCGTGACATCGCCGAATCGGCCGCGGCGGATCCGGGTAGCGCGGGAAAGAGCGAGCCGAAGTCGTCCGAGAAGGCTCGAATGCTGATGTCGGCCCAAGGTGCGCCGGACAGGTGGGTGATCTCGGCGACCGCCGTGTGCATCGGGTGCCGGGCCCCCATGAGCAGCAACACGGCGGCCGCCACCGCCCAACGAGGCCCGGACCGGACGGACACTTACCACGGTCTCCGCGCGGCGGCCATCTGTGTGGCGACAACGACCACCATGAGCGAGACCGCCACCACGCGCAGGCGGTAGGCCGAGGGCAATGCGGCGGGCGAACGGACGGCGGCGATGGCCCGGTCGAGCAGCGCGAGGGCGATCGCCGCCAGCGCGAGGACCACGAGTTGTCCCAGCTCTATCCCGACGTTGAAGCCGAAAAGCGGCAGCACGATCGACCCGTCGAAGAGGCTCCGGAGATAATTGGCGAATCCGGCGCCGTGCACGAGCCCGAATACTCCGGCGAAGAGCGGACGATGGCGGCCGCCCGTCGGCGCGCCGGTCCGGTGGCGCACCGTCAGGTTTTCGAGGCCGGTCGCGAGAATCGTGACCGGAATCAGGAATTCGATCAGCGGTGTGGGCAGCCGGAGCGTGCCCGTCACCGCGAGGGCGAGAGTGATCGAATGCCCCACAGTGAAGGCGCTGATGACCCAGAGACTGTCCCGCCAGTCGCTGCCGCGATAGATGGCGGCGAGCGCGACGAGGAAGAGAATGTGATCCATCGCTTCCAGGTCGGTGATATGGCGGAAGCCCAGATGGATGAAGCTGATCAGCTCCGACATCGCGTCTCCGAGGGCGCCGCATCACCGGCGTGAGAGTGAGTCGAGCACCGCGCGGGCTTCCGCGGGGTGAAACGGATCCCAGTACGGATTGGTTTCGAGCGCGGCCTCGAGATGGCGCCGTGCGGCGCCGTTGTTTCCGAGCGCACGCTCGATCATCCCGGCGTGATATAAGAGCACGGCGTCGCGAGTACCGAGTGCCAGCGCTCGCACCATGGCCGGCTGGGCCTCCCTGTCATGTCCCGAGCGGTGCAGCGCCCACGCCAGCAGGTCGTAGCCGTAAATATCTTTGCGCGACTCCAGCTCCTCCTGCACCCTGGCCAGAACCCGCGGCACTTCTTTCTCATGGTCGAGAAGGAAGAGGCTCCACGCGCGGTGGAACGGCCCCGGCTGCTTCAGCACCGAGAGCGCCATCGCCTGGTAGTACTCGTCTGACTTCTGCCGGTCACCGAGAACCCGGTAGGCATCGTGCAGAAGTCCGAGCGTCGCAGGGTCGAGCGTCCTGGCGATCGCCCGTTCACCCCAGTCCGCCGCCTCCCTCCACCGGCCGCGCGCGGCCTCGAGGCGCGCCATGGCTCCGAGGAGACGCGCATCACCGGGCTGGATGACGAGCCCTGCCTCGAGCTCAGTCTCCGCTTCCCCCCGATGCCCGTAGCGGAAGGCGAGATCGCCCAGCCGGAGGTGAAACCAGGCGAGCTGCTCCTTCGGCATCCCGTGCCGGCGCTTCGCTTCCGCCATCGCCACACGCAACAGCCGTCGCGCCTCCTCCGGCTTCCCATGGAGCTCGGCCCATCGCGCCAGCCTCGGCGCAATGCCGAGCTCTCCCTTGTACGTGGCGAGCGTGCCGAACACCTTCCCGGCTTCGTCGTATCGCCCGAGCTCGAAGAGATTCTCACCGAGCATGCCGCGGGCCGCCACCGACGTCGTGTCCTCGGCGAGGAGCCGGCGCGTCACGTCGAGCGCCTCCGCGAACCGGTGCTGGGAGAGCAGGCTCGATGCGAGCACACCGAACGCGCCGCTGTTGCGAGCCGTTCGAAGTGCCAGCGAGTGGCGGGCGTTGGTCTCGGCCTCCACGATGTCGCCGTTGTCGGCCGTTTCGCGCGCCCGCTGGAGGTAGAGCGCGGCGAGCTGGGTGAAGTCGCGCGCGCTCCGGGGATCACGCGCCACCCGACTCCGATAGAAGTCGATATCCCGGTTCCGGATCGCCGACTCCGTCGGGTATGACGGAACCGGCGCCGGCCGCCGCTCGGTCGAGCGCGCGATCGATACGCCGACCAGCGTTACAGCGAGCGCCAGAATCCCTCCGGTAATGTTGCCCTTCAACGCTCGCATCAGTCTTCCTCTTCGGTGATGGCGGGAGGTCCGACCCGGACAGCCGCCCACCGATGTTCGTTCAGTTCGGTACCGCGAGGTACGGGAACGTGGCAGTCACGCCCGGTGAGTCGAACGCCACGTTGTCGGTGGTGAGCCCCGGCGTCGCGTGGGCCGCATCGCCCAGGGCGCTGCCGAACACCGCAGTCAGGGCCAGGTCGGTCACGTCGTCCTCCAGTTTGCGCCCGCCATATCCTCCGCCCAGCTGCGGAAGCCAGGTGAGCCAGCCGACCGCCGAGCTCGACGGGTCCTTACTGGTATCCACGATGAGCACGTCGGGAATGAGCGCCGGCGCGATCGCCTGGATGTACGCCGGATCGCGGCCCGCCACAGTGGTAAGGAAGTCCACCACTTCGGGTGCGACGAGCGAGGCGTCCTGGTCGGGGCCGATCGAGCCGTGAGTCGGATGACTGCGCTTGGAGAGCAGTACCTCGCTCACAAGGGGATTGCCGAGTCGCTGAACCTGGTTGTACATCCGCGGCACCGTCGGGCCGGTATTGTCGTTGTTGTCGTCGCTGCAGGCGGCCGAGGCCAGGCCCACCGCCGCGACCGCCGACAGGAGCACCAGACGGCGCGCCGCCAGAATCGAGCTGCCGATCTTCATGAGACACGTCCTTTCGTTCGCGGGGGTGGTCACTGGTTGATGGTTCCCCAGATGCCGAGCTTGCCGGGCGCGCCGTTCTCGACCATCGAGCTCGGCAGCTCGATGACGATCGCGTTCACGTTGAAGCCCGCCACATAGTCGACACCGGGAGTGCGGAAGTAGAGCGGCGCCGAGGGATTCGGCGTCAGGGCGCAGCCGCTGGAGAGCGCGCCGCCAACGGGCCTGCGGTCGGGGAGAATGCAGAATGCCGCTTCCAGATCGATGAAGAACGGATCGTCGCGCGGTCCAGCGAACGCCTGAATGCCATCGGCGGCCCCGAGAGTGGTGTTGAGACCGCCGGTGACGGACGGCGTCACGTCGGCGATCTGGTTCTCCATGGCGCCCTGCACCGGGGGCGCCAACGGACCGCGGACTTCGATCTTCTGGTCGGCGCCTTCGCCGGGGAAGCTCACCTGAATGACCTGATCCTCTTTCGCGTCGCCGTTGTTATCGATCTTGAACTGATAGAGGAGATCGGCATCGAACGACGCCTGGGCGGGATCGGTCGCCCCCGCCGGTGTGAGGAAGGCGCGGGTGTCCATGACCAGCGCGATGCGTCCGGGCGCCGACCCGGGGAAGGCGTAGACGTCGGTCATGTCGGTCTTGGGATTCAATTCAACGAAAGGCGTGTCCTGATGGTCGGAGCCGGTCGCGAACCGCGCGACGCCGGCGATACCCGCGAGCGCCACGACGGCGGCGACGAGCGCCGCGCGGGGCGATGTCGGTAGGCCTGGCATGTGGTGCTTCTCCTTGCCGATTGGTGAGACGGAGAGAGACCGGTCGGCCCCTCCTGTGCACGCGATACGCGCGCCGGAAGCATTCGGATTGATTCTCCGCGGCGCGCATCCGAAACCGAATCAGCCGCGTAGCTGTGGCGTTGATCCGCTTACACACCCACCGGAGAACGACGATGCAGAATGGCGGCAGGAAGATGCTCGTGGTCCTCGCGCTCACACTTGGTAGCGCGTCGGCCGCAGTGGCACAGGAGATGGCGAAGGGCGACATGGCGATGGAGAACGGAACCACGATGGTCGGGGGGCAGGCGATGTTCCGCACCAGGGACATCGTCGACAACGCGCAAAACTCCGCCGATCACACCACGCTGGTCGCGGCAGTCAAGGCGGCCGGCCTGGTGGAGACGCTCAAGGGGAAGGGTCCGTTCACGGTCTTCGCCCCCACCAACGAAGCATTCGCGGCGCTCCCCGAGGGAACGGTCCCGACGCTGCTCAAGCCCGAGAACAAGACGCAGCTCACCAAGGTGCTCACGTACCACGTCGTGGCGGGGGAGTACGATGCCTCAGCCCTCATGACGGCGATCCGGAAAGGCCACGGGCAGGCTACGCTGCGGACGGTGAGCGGCGAGCCGCTGAAGTTCATGATGAACGGTGAGCGCAATATCGTGGTACGCGACCTGAAGGGCGACGTGGCGAACATCTCCACGTACGACGTGCAACAGTCCAACGGCGTGATTCAGGTGATCGACAAGGTGCTCCTGCCCGGCTGATCCGGATGCCTCGACGGGCCGAGGTCGGTTTTTCCGCTCTTCCGCTCAGCCGACGGCGGCTTCACGTTATGGTCGGGGTGATCGACGGAGAGGAATCTCGCCGGCTATCTGTGTACAGGGGGTGCAGGTTCGTTCTACTGCTCTACTGACCTCTGCAGGCGGGTAGTCGGCGATCAGCTGTCGCCTGGACTGCTACCAGGTCCAGAAGCGTGTCGGAGCAAAGGCCTCCAGGTCCTCCTCGGGGGACTCTCCGGCGAGGAGCCGGCGGACGATGACGCCGGTGATGCCGGCCAGCAGAATGCCGTTGCGTCCATGTCCCGTCGCGTACCAGAGTCCTTGCAGCCGCGGCTCGGCGCCGATTATCGGCAGCCCATCAGGTGTCATCGGTCGGAGCCCGGCCCAGGTGCGCTGCACCGCGGCGCGATCGAGTCCCGGGCAGAGCAGCGTGGCGC
>JBDTTA010000113.1:0-8290 GCA_039930845.1 Gemmatimonadales bacterium | reverse complement strand
CCGCTCCTCGACTTCCCCGACCGGAAAATCCATGTGCGGCTGGAGGATACGGTACTGATCACGGAAGGAGGCGCGGAAAATCTCACGGCGGCGGTGCCCGCCGAGCTCGACCCCCTCTACGCCCTGATCAAGGAACAGGGTGTCAACTCGAGGGGGAGGTAGTCCCCGGAGCCGTACTGCCTGGGCCGCGACTCCGGGGACTGGTACTGCGGGGAACTACTGCACTATCTAGGATGCGGTGATGGTGAAAATGGTTGCGCGCGTCGCGCACCGCTCCCATGCGTAGCTAGATTCAGGCCATGCGCGAAGCCAGACTCCGTCCGGAATTCGCCCACATCTATCCAGGTCTGACTCCGGATCAGTGGGAGTCCGCATCGCGAGTTGCGGAAGCCGTTCTCGCCAATCTGATGCTGCAAGAAATGGCGGACGCCTCTACTCACGAGCGCATTCTTCCCGAGGAACATTTCGATTTCCGGGGCGGCCCGCCCGAATCCACGGACACGCGGCGGGGCCGCCCGGCCGACCGGCGCTGAGTTGCCTCGAGGGCACGCATGGACGACCTTCGCTATCCAATCGGCCGTTTCACCTACGCCGGCTCGCTGACAGAAGACGATCGAGAGGCGTGCATCGAGCGCATCGCCGCGGCGCCGTCACGCCTCCGCCTCGCGGTGAAGGGGCTGACAGACCGGCAGCTCGATACCGCCTACCGCGCGGGAGGATGGACGGTTCGTCAGGTCGCCCACCACGTCCCCGATAGCCACCTCAACGCCTACGTACGGTTCCGCCTGGCCCTCACGGAGCCCAACCCGACCATTCGCCCGTACGACGAGGCGCAATGGGCCGAGCTGCCCGATGCGCGGTCGGCGCCGGTGGACATTTCCCTCACCCTGCTCGATGCGCTGCACGTACGCTGGACGCTGCTCCTCCGCCAGCTCGGGACAAACGACTGGGCCCGAACCTACTACCATCCCGAGCAGCGGCGGACGATTGCCCTCGACGAGGTGCTGGGGTTGTACGCCTGGCACGGCGAGCACCACGTCGCCCACATCACGAGGCTCCGCGGCCGAATGGAATGGAAATGAGCGGCGCGTGACGCCAGGCCCGCCCAGCCGTCGCGACTTTCTCGGCGCGCTCTCAGCGGGTGTCGGCGGCGCGTGGCTCGCCTCGAGCTGGCCAACGGTGGCGGCGGCGGGGACGTACGCCGCCCAGGCAGTCGCCTCGCCGGGGACCACCCGATTCCGGTCTCTCTCGCCCGGGCAGGCGCTCGATATCGAGGCGATGGCCGCGCGGATCCTGCCGAGTGACGATGGCCCGGGTGCGCGGGAAGCCGGCGCGGTCCATTTCATCGATCGAGCGCTCGCGACGTTCGTTCAGGATCAGCGCCCGCTGGTCACCGCCGGTCTCACCGCGCTCGCCACGGTGGTGGCGCAACGTCATCCCGGCGCCGCCGGGTTCGCCGCGCTCCAGCCAGCCGACCAGGATGACGTCCTCCGCGCCGTCGAAGCCGGCGATTTCTTCCAGTTCGTGCGCTGGGGGACCCTCGCGGGCTTTCTCGCCAATCCTTCATACGGCGGCAATCACGACAGTATCGGCTGGCAATCGATCGGATTCGAGGATCGATTCGTCTGGCAGCCGCCGTTCGGGTACTATGATCGCGAGGATGCCGGTGGGCCGTGATCGCCCCGACTTTGTCATCGTCGGCGCCGGCGCCGCCGGGGGCGTCATCGCGAAGGAGCTCGCCGAGGCCGGTTTCCGGATCGTGGTGCTCGAACAGGGCCCTCGCCTGAGCGAGCGGGATTTCCGGCACGACGAGATCTGGTCGCACGATCTGCACGGACTCACCAACGACCATCGGCGTCAGCCCAACACCCGACGGGCCAGCGAGAGCGAGGTCGCGACGATTGTCCCGACCATCACCTACGGCCGGATGGTGGGGGGCGGCACCGTCCACTTTACCGGGAACTTCTGGCGGTTCCACGAGATCGATTTCGTGGAAGGCAGCCGCACCGGAGGGGTAGCGGGCGCCGCACTCGCCGACTGGCCGATCACCTACGCCGAGCTCGAGCCCTACTACACCAAAGCGGAATGGGAGCTCGGCGTCTCCGGCCAGGCGGGCGTCGCCATTCACGAACCGCCGCGAAGCAAGCCGTATCCCCTTCCCCCGCTTCCCATCAAGCCGATCGGCGTCCTGATGGAACGGGCGGCCAAAAAGCTCGGCTGGACGGCGGCACCGGCGCCGCTGGCGATTCTTTCGCAACCGTATCGCGGACGAGCCCCGTGCATCCAGTGCGGCTTCTGCGAGGGGTTTGGGTGCGAGATGGGCGCCAAGTCGAGCACGCTCGTGACCGTCATTCCCGCGGCGGAGCGTACGGGGCGATGCGAGATCCGGCCGGGGAGCTACGTCCGGAAGATCGAAACCGACCGGCGGGGGCGTGTGAGCGGGGTGATGTACTTTGACTCCCGCCGCCGCGAGCATTTCCAGCCGGCCCGCGCCGTCATCGTCTGCGCCAACGGCGCCGAAACGCCGCGGCTGCTCCTGATGTCCAGGTCGAAGCACTTTCCCGACGGGCTGGCCAATTCGAGCGGACTGGTCGGCAAGCACCTCATGTACAACGGCGGCGCCTTCACCGGCGGGCTGTTCGACCATGAGGTCAACGGCTACCGGGGCGTCCACGTCTCGCGGGTCGTCCACGACTTCTACGAAGTCGATCCGGCACTGGGCTTCGTGGGAGGAGGCGGCATCGACACGCGCTTCGACCTTCCGCCCATCGCGTTCGCCATGGACGGCCTTCCCGCCGACCTGCCGCAGTGGGGCGCCCCATTCAAGCAGGCGCTCAGGACGTATTACAATCGGTCGATGTACGCCCTTGCCCACACGACGTCTCTGCCCGTCGAGAGCAACAGCATCACCCTCGACCCCGACCTCAAGGACGCATGGGGATTGCCGGCGACGAGGGTGACGTTCCGGGAACACGAGAACGATATGCGGCTCTATCGTTTCTTTCAGGACCGGACGATCGAGCTGCTCGAAGCCGCCGGCGCGACCAGGACCTGGACCTTCCCCCTGGATACCTATTATCCGGCGGTGCACCTTCTCGGGACCTGCCGGATGGGGAACCAACCTGATCGCTCGGTCGTTGATCGCTCGCACCGGGCCCACGATGTTCCCAACCTCTTCCTGGTGGACGGCAGCAGCTTCGTCACCGGCGGCAGGGGTCAGCCGACTGGAACGATCCAGGCGCTGGCATACAGGGCCGGCGATGAGATTGCCAGACTGGCGAAGAGCGGAGCGCTGGGGAGTTAGCCGATAGCCTTACCAAGGAGCTTCAATGAACGACCATGCCACCTTCAACAAAGCCACCTTTGCCGCGGGATGCTTCTGGGGCGTCGAGACGCTCTTCCGCCAGGTCGAGGGAGTGACCGACGTCGTGGTCGGATACACCGGCGGGCAGACGACCGATCCGACCTACAAGGACGTGTGCAGCGGACGCACCGGCCATGCAGAGGCGGTGGAGGTGACGTTCGACCCGGCCCGCGTGTCATACGACCGGTTGCTCGACGCGTTCTGGGGCGGACACGATCCGACCACGCTCAACCGGCAGGGCCCCGATCGGGGCGTACAGTATCGCTCCGGTGTGTTCTATCGCGATGAGGCCCAGCGCGCGGAGGCCGAGGCATCCAGGGCCCGGTGGAATCAGAGCGGCCGATTCAGGGGACCGATCGTCACCGAGATCACGCCGGCCACGGAGTTCTATCGCGCCGAGGAGTATCACCAGCGGTACAACGAGAAACATGGCCTCGCAGGGTGCCACATCCCGTGACCGGCGGTAAGCGGGTCAGTCCGCTTGATATGGCGCCCAACGAATTTCGGCGGTCGGGTCACGAGCTGGTCGACCGGATCGCCGACTTTCTCGCGTCGATGCCCAGTGGGCCCGTCACGCCGGGCGAGCAGCCGGCCGACGTCCGCGCGCTCCTCGGCCGGAAACCTCTTCCGCACTCGGGGGAGGCTCCCGCGCGATTGCTGGAAGAAGCGACCCGCCTCCTGTTCGAGCACTCCCTCTTCAACGGACATCCCAGGTTCATGGGCTACATCACCTCGTCGCCTGCGCCGATCGGAATGCTGGCCGATCTGCTCGCCGCCGCGGTGAATCCCAACGTCGGCGGCTGGGAGCTTTCGCCGATGGCCTCGGAAATCGAGGCGGAGACGGTGCGCTGGGTGGCGGAGCTGGTGGGGTATCCCGCCGACTGCGGCGGGCTGCTCGTGAGCGGCGGCAACATGGCCAACTTCCTCTGCTTTCTGGCCGGCCGGCGCGCCATGCTTGGCGAATCACCCCGCACGGCGGGACTCGGTGGCGCCGGCCGGCTCAGGGTGTACGCATCCGAGGGCACCCACACGTGGATCCAGAAGGCGGCCGACCTCTTCGGCATGGGGACCGACTCCATCAGGTGGATCGGAACCGACGAGAATCTCCGTATGCACGTTCCGTCCCTGCGCGAGGCCATCCGCGCCGACCGTGCCGCGGGCGACCGGCCGATCATGGTGGTGGGCGCGGCTGGGACCGTCGGCACCGGGGCGGTGGATCCGATCGGTGCCCTGGCCGCCGTGTGCCGCGACGAGAGGCTCTGGTTTCACGTGGATGGCGCATACGGGGCCCCAGCGGCCCTGCTGCCCGATGCGCCGGCCGACCTCAAGGCCCTGCGCCTTGCCGATTCGGTCGCGGTCGATCCCCACAAGTGGCTCTACGCCCCGCTCGAGGCCGGCTGCGTACTGGTGCGTGAGGCGCACCGGCTGCCGGAGGCCTTCGGCTATCACCCGACGTACTACCATTTCGAGACCGAGGGAGTAGCGCCACCCATCAACTATTACGAGCTCGGCCTTCAGAACTCGCGCGGGTTCCGGGCGCTCAAGGTGTGGCTCGGGCTCCGGCAGGCGGGCCGGGATGGGTACGTCCAGATGATCGGCGACGATTGCCGGCTGGCGCGCCAGCTCCACGACGCCGTCGCCGCGCACGCCGAGCTCGAGGCGATGACCATCGGCCTGAGCATTGCCACGTTCCGGTACGTTCCATCGGACATCGAGCACGCCGGCGACGAGATGGAAGCGTATCTCGACGAGCTGAATGAGGCGCTGCTCGTCCGGCTCAAGACGGGCGGCGAGATGTTCATCACCAACGCACAGGTGCGCGGCCGCTTTGCGTTGCGGGCCTGCATCGTCAACTTCCGCACCACCGAGGCCGATATCGCGGCGATTCCCGAGCTCGTTGCCGGTGCCGGCCGCGCGCTCGACGCCGAGCTTCGCCCCGCCGACCTGAAGGCCAACGCGACGCGCTGACTCCCCGGAGGCGCTATCAGGACCGACGTCATCTATCGCACAGCGCTCCTGCTGGTGTGCTCGAACGTCTTCATGACGTTCGCCTGGTACGCCCATCTGAAGAACCTGGCCGACCGCCCGTGGTACATCGCGGCAATCGCCAGCTGGGGCATCGCTCTGTTCGAGTATCTCCTGCAGGTGCCCGCCAACCGGATCGGCTACACCGCCCTCTCGCTCGGCCAGCTCAAGATCCTGCAGGAAGTGATCACCCTCCTCGTTTTCGTGCCGTTTGCCGTTGTGTACATGAAGGAGCCGATCAGGCTCGACTACCTCTGGGCGGCGCTCTGCATTCTCGGGGCGGTGTATTTCGTCTTCCGGTCGCACGGGCAATGAGCGCCCGCCTCGCGATGGTCCTGCTGCTGTGGGCGGCGTCGGCCGCCGCGCAGGGCCGGCCAATGCGGGCCAGGGACCTCGGCGTGCCATTCGACGGCACCCCCGGAGCGCTCGATGCGATCACCGACGTGCGGGGAGTGACGGTGGGGCAGTCGACCATCGTACGCGGCCAGGGGAAGCTGCGCGTGGGAGAGGGCCCGGTGCGCACCGGCGTGACCGCGATTTTCCCGCGCGGCCGCGATGACCTGGCGCCAGTCTTCGCCGGCTGGTTCAGCATGAACGGCAACGGTGAGATGACGGGCACGCCATGGATCGAGGATTATGGCCTGCTCGTCTATCCGGTGGCGATCACCAATACGAACAGCGTGGGTACCGTGCGCGACGCCATCATCGGCTGGGGACGCGACCGCCTGACCGACGCCTCGATCTGCTGCCTGCCCGTGGTGGCGGAGACGTGGGATGGCGACCTGAGCGACATCTTCGGTTTTCACGTGCACCCGGAGCATGTGGAGGCCGCGCTGGCGGCGGCGGCACCGGGCCCGGTGGCGGAGGGCAACGTCGGCGGCGGCACGGGGATGATCTGTCTTGGCTTCAAGGGGGGCATCGGCACCGCCAGCAGGACGCTGTCCGCCAGGGAAGGCGGCTACACCGTGGGCGTGCTGGTACAATGCAACTTCGGCCTGCGGCGGCAGCTCCGGATTGCCGGTGTGCCCGTCGGCCAGGAGATCACCGCGCCGGAGCCCTGCTACGACACCACGGAGAAGCTGGACTCCGCGCGCGCCGCCGAGCGGTGCCCCGCGGGTGCGGGCAAGACGCAGGAGCACGGCTCGATCATCGTGATCGTCGCCACCGATGCGCCCCTTCTCCCTCATCAGCTCCGGCGGGTGGCAAGACGTGCCGCGCTCGGCATCGGCAGGATGGGCGGGATTGCCGGAATGGGATCGGGCGATCTTTTCCTCGCCTTTTCCACCGCGCCGACCCGGTCCGCCGGCGATACGCTGGTGGCCAACGTGAAGATGATGGTGGATCAGGCCATCGACCCGGTGTACGAAGCAACCGTGCAGGCCACGGAAGAGGCGATCACCAATGCGATGGTGGCCGCCCGCACGATGACCGGAGCCGATGGCTATCGCGTGCCGGCGCTGCCGCACGACGCGCTGCGCGCCGTGCTGGCGCGCCACGGGCGGCTGGTAAGACGCTGATCTACTGACGATGCTATTGGACACTCAATGACACTGGCCAAACTCCGACGGCATTGAGTATTCAAGATCTAGGTGTCATCTCTCCTTAGCTGTGCCAGTTTCGGAATCGCTCCTCGAGCCATCTCGTAGTAATGACTATCCATCTCGATGCCGATGCTCGAGTGGGAGACCGCATCGGCCGCCGCGAGTGTGGATCCAGATCCAGCGAAGGTGTCCAGAATCACACCTTCTCCCAGTGGCAGTACCGCGCGTGCGAGCTGACGAAGAAAGGCCTGCGGCTTCAAGCTGGGGTGAGGTGCGACTTCCCGCTCGTGCCGACGAGTAGGTGATGATTGGATGACGTCGCCGAAGGGCCGTGCGGGCGAAGGTCGGCGGAATCCCCCCGTCTTCCACTTTCTGAGATTGTCCTGTACTCGGCCATCGATCTGCTTCCGGAAAACAAGCCACGGTTCCCACATCGACCGGGGCATCACACTGACTTCGGAAAACTCTTCGTGGGCCGCCTTTGGTCGATCGCCCCCACGCATGGTCATGACCAGGCGGACGATTTCACCCCGCCGTTCGAGGCCCGCCCGTGCAATGGCTGTGGACACGACAAAGGACAGGAGCGGGTTGGTAGCGACCAGGACGTTGGCGCCGGGAACGAGCACCCGAGAAAGCAGTCGCGCCCACCGAAAGAAGAATTCTTCCAGAGCTTTCAGGTCACTCGGCGTCAGCACCGTGAAACGGGGTAATGGCGAGCGCTTGGCGCCGTCAAAGGCAGGTGGAATTCGCCACACTCCGCCCTTTCCGCTCCTGAGCTTTGCCTGCTGCTCTGGCGAGTACTCGAAGAGGCCGTAGGGAGGATCGGTAATCACCGCATGGACCGAGTGCTCTTCCCTCCGTTGAAGCCAGTCAAAGCAGTCACCATGAATAAGTGTGCACGACCGATACTGAAACGAAACGATGCGCTTCGATGGCGAGCCGGCATCGACGGGGGCCGGGATGGGTTCCCTGAGCAGGTAGGTCCCACGATGAAGTCGTTCGAATAGTTGCGGAGTGTTCAACCGCAAATAGGATCGGATGGAGGAAGCGGGCACCGGTCCGATTGACTCTTGGACTTTTCGAGTGATTGCCGAAACAGAGGCCCCGCCTGGCGAACCCGCCAAGGCAGTCGCGATTGCATCCCGCACTTCACCTGGACGCCTTCGAGTGGCCGGCACTCGGTGCTCCCGAAAAGATACCGGCACTATAGACGTCTAGACGTCATTATGCAAGCTATCAATTCTAGGCATCTTTAGATGCGCGTTCCCAGCTCCCGGCAGCCAGCGGATGAAAGTCCTTCCAGATACTGAGGTACGGTTCCATCATCAGGGCGACGAATCGCTCGAGCGCCTGCTCGAAG
>JBDTTA010000112.1:0-8372 GCA_039930845.1 Gemmatimonadales bacterium | reverse complement strand
GGCTACGGCCAGTACCTGACTGAGCTGCTGGACTCGCACTCGGGCCTGTACCGATTTCGGCCTCATGTAACCTTCGTGGCCATTGACAGTGACGTGCTGTGGAATCAGCGGTGGGCCGAGACACCGCCGCTTGGCAGCGAGTCCGTCGTCGGAGGGTTGCTGACTCCGCTCTTCGCCGGTCTCGAGACCTTCGAGCACGCGGGCACCGGCATCGTGGTGGTGAACGACTTCCCGCTTCCTCGGCGCAGCACCGAGGGCGTGAACGCCTTCCGCAACAAGGGGACCTTCGCCCACACCGTCGCTCACGCGAACAAGCATCTCCGGCTGCGTCTCGCCGCACGCGAGCAGAGCTTTCTTTTTCCGCTGGCCGACGTCGTGTCGCAGATGGGACGTACCAGTGCCTTCAACTGGCCATCCCATTACCGCGGTCACGTGACCTGGTCGGACTCGCTGATGTCCGCGGTGGGCCGCCGTTATGCCGGCTTCGCGCTCGCGGCGCTCGGAAAGGCGACGAAATGCATCGTGCTCGATCTCGACAATACCCTATGGGGAGGGGTACTCGGCGAAGAGGGGCCGGGCGGCATTGCGCTGGGCCCCCAATGGCCCGGCCAGGAGTTCCTCGATTTCCAGCGCGAGCTGCTCGATCTGCAGCGCCAGGGCGTACTTCTGGCCATCTCGAGCAAGAACAATGAGGCCGAAGTCCTCGCCGTCCTGCGCGACCATCCGCACATGCTCCTTCGCGAAGTGCATCTGGCGGCGCTGCGGGTGAACTGGGAGGACAAGGCGACGAGCATCAAGTCGATCGCCCGTGAGCTGAACATCGGTCTCGACCACATGCTGCTCATCGATGATAGTCCGCACGAGCGAGCGTGGGTCCGCGATCAGATCCCGCAATTGCTGGTGCCCGAGCTGCCGGCGGACCCGTCGCTCTACGCTGATTGGGTCGGATCACTTCCCTCGCTGCTCGTCTTACGACAGACCGCCGAGGATTCGCGGCGCACGGAGCAGTACCACGAGACGCGGAGCCGAGAAGCGTATCGATCGTCGGCGGGAACGGTGGAGGATTTTTTGCGAGGGCTCAAGCTCCGCGTCCATATCGATCAGGTGACCGATGCGACCATGGGACGAGTAGTCCAGCTGCTGGCCAAGACGAACCAGTTCAACCTGACAACTCGCCGTCACGACGAACCTGGCCTTCGGCGCGAGATGGCGAGCGGCAAGTGGCGCGTATACACCATGCGGGTCGCGGACCGGTTCGGCGATTTCGGGCTGACCGGAATCGCCATCGCGGTTCCCGGACCGGAGGTGTGGCATCTCGAATCGTTGCTCCTCAGCTGCCGGGTCATCGGCAAGTCGGCGGAGAGTGCGCTCCTTGCGCAGATCGCCGCAGATGGACGCGCGTCGGGAGCGCGTGGGCTCTCCGCGGAATTCATCGACTCCGGCCGCAACCAGGTCGCTGCGAGTTTTCTGCCGAATCACGGCTTCGAGTCGCGCGGTGGTGGACGGGCATTCCGCGGGCTCGACATTCCTGGCCCGGACTGGCCGGAATGGATCGAAGACGCAGCCCACCCCGCAATCGAGCCGGCGGGCGCGGCCGTCGAGGAGACAAACTGATGGCTCCAGGCAGAGAGGCCGTTGAAACGGGCGTTCGCGACCTGTTGGCCCAGGTGCTGGGTGTGTCCGCGGAGAGGATCGGTCCCGGCCTTTCCCAGGAGAGCGAGCCCTCCTGGACGTCGCTCAATCATCTCATGCTGATCTCGCAGCTCGAGAGCCAATTTGGGGTGACATTCTCGAACAGCGAGATCCGCGAGCTGACCTCGTACGACCGCATCGTGGCCAAGCTGGCCGGTGACTGATCCGGTGTGGTCTGTTCCCGATGGCGTCGGCATCGATGTGGAGGATCTGGCCGCACTGAACCGCTTTGATCGCTCGGCCATCGCCCGAGCGACGGCACGATGGCTGTCGTGGCCGGAACGGGAGTGGTGCGCCAGGCAGCCGTCGGCAGGCGAGGCACTGCTGACTGTCCTCTGTTGCCGCGAAGCCGCGTTCAAGTGCGGGGCGACGCTTCCGGTCCAGGAACTCCAGTTGCGAATGGAAGGCGGCGCTGGAGTCGGACACGCACGGTCGGCCGCGCCGCGGTCCGCCGGAATCGACGTCGTATGGCGGGTGGCTGATGGGCGAGTACTCGCGCTCGCGGCAGCAGGGCCTCGTGGCGTGTCCGCCGAGATCCTTGGCCGGTTGCTCCGGACGACCCTTATACCTGGGACATCATGCCCGAGATCAAGCTAGGCAAGAACGTCCGGCGCCTGCGGGAGGCCAATGGTCTGTCGCTGCGGGCAGTGGCCGAGAAATCAGGATTCTCGGCGAGCTTTCTCTCACAGGTCGAGAACGATCAGGCTTCCCCTTCCATCACCTCCATGGAACGGATCGCCGCGGCACTCGGGGTCACCCTGGGGGAGTTTTTTCAGGGGCTGGATACCTCGAGCCCCGCCGCGCGCCTCGAGCCCACGGCCCGCATCTCGTTCAGAAGCGAGTGGTCCAAGGCGCGCATCGTCTACCTCGCCGGCGGACATGCCGACGCACGCATCCTCCCGCTTCTCGTGGCCCTCGATCCCGATGGGAGCAGCGGCTCGCGGCCGTACCCCGCTCTCACCGAGGAGTTTGCCATGGTACTCGAAGGCTCGGTTGTATTGACGACCGAGGCTGGCGAGCAAATGCTCGGCGCCGGCAATGCCGTGACGATCCCGTCCGGAGGGCTCCGACGATGGCACAACGCGAGTGTCCTCCCCGCACGATTCCTGATCGTCACGGTGCGATAGTGCGCCCGTGCGTGTGAGGTGACTCCCGATGCCTGTCTGGAATTCGGTTCGAAGAGCACTCACGCCGATGTTCGTCGTGCGGCTGTACTACCTGATCAGACATGGAACGATCATCAGTCGGCAATCCGAGATTGACTTCGCCACGACCACCGATTGGGGCCCAGGGTGCGTGATCTCGGCCTTTACGAAAATGAAGATCTTCGGCCCGTTTACAATGGGCCGGCGCGTGCATATCGGTAGCAACACCTTCATCGGAGCGGGGCCTGGCGGGTTGGTTCTCGGCGACGACGTGCTGATCAGCCCGAACTGCACCATCCTCACGACGAGCTACAACTACGATCAGGTGGGGGTGTCGCTGTCAGATCAGCAGCCGGGGAGTCGTGGCGTGCGAATTGGCCATCGGGTGTGGATCGGGGCGAGCTCCGTGGTGCTCGATGGCTCGGAGATCGGGAACGACGTCATCGTCTCGGCGGGCTCGATCGTCAGCGGCCGGATTCCCGAGCGCTCAATCGTCGTGGGCAACCCGGCACGCGTCATCTTCACACGCCGCTAGCGCCCGGCCCGGCCTCGGATCCCGCGACGGATCAGAGCGCCAGCGCCAGCCCGAACGCCCCGAAGGCCAGCCCGAGCAATCCCGTCCAGAGTAACCCGCGAGGGGGCAGCCGGAGCTGATACTGGTTCACTCCGCACAGCGTGCAGAGCACGGTGTATTGCGGGAGATTGGCGCCACAGCGCCTACAGGGCTGCATCATTCAAAGATAACTCACTCTGCGGTAACTGAGCAACCGCCACAGAGCGGGCGACCGGACTCGAACCGGCGACGTCCAGCTTGGGAAGCTGGCATTCTACCACTGAATTACGCCCGCAATGGCCCTAATGTCACCGGTGCGGCCGGGAGAGTCAAGCGAATCTACCGGCTCCCCGCCGCCTCCAGAAAGCTCCTCAGATCGGGCTCGCTCACCGCCGGCTCGCCGCCGGCGACGTTGTCCAGCCTGCCCTGCCGCATCCACTGCTCCAGCTCACCGACCAGCTCGAAGAGATGATCGAACGACTCCACAATGAAGAGCAGAGGCTGGTAGTGGTCGATCTCGAAGTACTGGTTGACTACCCACTCGAGCTGCATCGGATACCGCTGTACCTGGGGTGAGTCGATGGCGTGGGCGATCTCGCCGTACGAGCTGAGCAGCCCGCTCCCGTACACCTTGAGGCCGTCACTGCCTCTCATCAGCCCAAACTCGATCGTGAACCAGAAGAAGCGCGCCAGCGCCATGAAGATGCTGGTGACCCGCCGGATGCGCTCCTGCTCGTCCGGGATACCGGCGACGATTTCCGCGGCGGTGTGGGCACAGTCACCGAAGCGCACCAGCGTATCGGCGAACGCGCGATCGGTGTGCATCGGCACGTGGCCCGCGATATCGTGAAAAATGTCCGGCTCGGGCAGGTAGTCGAGGGTCGCGCCGTCGCGAATGGTGATGGTGGTCGGAAACGCGCGGTTCCGGAGGCAGTCAAAGAAGATGAAGGAGGGAACGTACCCGCTGACCGGCTTGGCGTTGAATCCGGTCAGCGGGCCCAGAAATCGATTGACGTCTTCCAGCCTCGGGACTCGGGAGGGATCGAGGCAGAGACTGTCGATGCCCTGCAGAAACCTGGCGTTGGCATACCGCCGCCAGCGCTCCTCCATCCGGGTGAAGAGTCGCCGCCAGGCATCGTGATTGGCCTCGGAGTACAGCTCATACGGCTGATGGATGTACAGCCGCCCCTCCGCCTGTGCCTGCTCGATGAACGGCGCGTGCGTCGTCGTGAGACCCTCCTCCGCCGTCCGCTCCGCCGAGATCCCGGCCATGGCTCCTCCTTGCTGCTACTTGCGCTTGTAGCGCCAGGCGACGATGCCCGCGCCCTGCGCCGTCAGCTTGATATCCTGCGCCGCTCCAGCCTTGAGCGCGGGTACCGCGGTCTCCTGCGTCGTGACGACTCCCCCGCTCGTGTCGAGGAACTCGAAGACGACCGTGACCGGCGCCGGGGCGATCGGCTTGCCCGACGGGGTCTGCGCATCGCGCCCGGTGGCCGTCGCGCCGAGTGACGCTCCGCTCGCATTCGGTGAGAACTCGGCGACCTTCACGTCGATCGGGAGCGCGAGCACTTTCTCGGCCGTCTTGACCGCATCATTGACGTTGCCGCTCTGCTTGTAGCCTTCGCCCTCGAGCTTGAGCGCAGCTTCGCTCATCGGCTCGATGGCGACCAGCTTCGTGGCGGCCGCGAGCAGCTTCTTCCCGTCCTTGAGCGCCAGATAGGCGTTACTCAGATTGGAGAGCGCGTCCCGATTATAGGGCTCGGCCGCCGCGGCCTTCTCGAAGGCGGCGGCGGCTTCGGCAAATTTCTTGTCGTTGTACAGGTTGACCCCGGCGCTCATCAGGTCCTGCGTCCCGGCCGCCGCCCCGGCTCCGGGGACGCCCCCCGCACTCACGAGCTCCTTCTCGAGCGCCTGCGCCTTCTCCACCTGACCCAGTCCGCGATACGAGGCGGCGAGCCCGCGCTTGGCTTCGTTGTCCGCGGGGACCCGGCCGAGATACTTCTCGAATGCCGCGGCCGCACCGGCGTAGTCCTTCTTGTTGAGCAGAATCGCACCCTGGTTGAACGACGAGCGATTCCGGACCTTCACCTCGGTCGTGTCGGTGCTGTTGACGCCCGCCGCGGCGGCACGCCCGAAGTACGCCGCGGCGCTGTCGACCTCGCCCTTGTCGTTCATGATCGCGGCGAGCTGGTAGTACGTGATCGGCGAGTTTCGATAGATCGAGCCCGCCTCACGATAGAGCACGAGCGCGGAATCGGTGTTCTTGTCCTCCTCGAATTTGCTGCCGGCCTTTACCAGCCCCACCCAGGCGTTCTTCCGGTAATTCGAGATCTCCTCCGCGCACTTGGGCGCAAGCTGCTCGGCGCGGGTGAGCGCGCTGTCGGCACCGTAGAGATCGCCCTGGTAGAGGTAGATGCGCCCGAGGTAATACCAGGCCGCCGGATTCTTGTCCTGGCCGTTCTGCTGCATGGCCTCGAGAATCACCTTCTGACCGTTGGCGAGCGAGCGCGCCTTGTTCTCCGGCACTTCGGTTTCGATGCTCGTCCTGAGATAGGTCGCGCCGCTGCTGACTTTGAAGTGATTCGGCTTGATGCCGCACTCGGCTGCCCGGTAGGCGTTGGGCATCGACTTGGCGATTCGATCGTCCAGCACCTGTTGCTGCTGCGCGGACGCGGGTCCCGCGACTGCCGCGAGCACGAGAATGGCCGACGGGATCTTGGCGTTCACTCTTCACGACTCCTTGTTCGAGGTCAGGGGCCCGGCGGCTGCCTGCAACGCCACCTGGCGAAGTGCCCGCTCACGCAAGTCGCTTGCCACATCGTGAGCGGGGCGGCCGGTCCTTCGCACAACCGCCGCGACATCATCGTACTCCGGTTTTACCCGCGGGCCGTTCGGTGCATCGAGAACCTTCACCCGCGCCTGGGTACCGTCCCCAGCATCGATCATCAGCTCGCGCCGGGTGAGCGTCACGCGCTCGACCGTCTGCCGCCGGAGACCGGCCGTCGTGCTGTGCCGGAAGAACGCGTCAACCACGGCGTCGGCACCTGGAGATGACACCGTCGCCTCCACACGAAATCCGGTGCGTCCTTTTTTCGACTGCGTCGCCCAGAGCTGCACGTCCAGCGCCCCCGCGGCGAACAACGCCTCGCGCAACGGCTCGAGGTATTCGGGACTCAGGTCGTCCATGTCGGTGGACAGCACCACGGCCTCGCCCGCCTCGATCGCCGGGTGTGCAATGATAAGGCGCAGCGCATTCGCGTAGCCATGGGGGTTACGTCCCCCTGCGCCCCACGCACCGGCCTGAACCGCGCGCCATCGCTCCGGAGGTGGGCCCTCGGACAGGACCCGCAGCAATGCCGCGCCGGTGGGCGTCGTGGCCTCGCCGAGCACGGGACCGTTCGGGCCAATCTCGACGCCCTCGAGGAGCACCGCTGTGGCCGGCGCAGGCACCGGGATCACGCCGTGCGCCGCCGTGACCCACCCGGAGCCCACCGCCACTGGCCGGTTGTAGACGCGCGTGATGCCCAGTCGCTCGAAGCCCTCGATGGCGCCGACGATGTCCACCAGTGCGTCCACCGCCCCGACCTCGTGAAGCGACACCCGCTCCGCGGCCATTCCGTGGATTCGTCCCTCGGCCTCCCCCAGCAGACGGAACGCGCGCACCGCACGGTCGCGAACCCAGGCTGAGAGTGGTGCGCGCTCGACGATGGCGATCAGCTCGCCGACGTGCCGGTGAGGCGCATCCCCGCCCCCGTGTGAGTGACCGTGCTCGCCATGTCGATGCTTCGGGTGTTGGTCGGAGGGGTGGGTGTGCTGCTCGGTGGGAAGCTCCATGCGGCCGTCTGGAAGCCGGACGTTGACCTTGGTACAACTCAACCCAGCTCGGTCGACGCGCTCGATGTCGACCGTCACGTCGAGCAGGCCCAGCCGCGCGGGAAGGCCGCGCAGCCATTCTTCCTGCGCGCCCGCCGCGATGAGCGCGCCCAGAATCATGTCTCCGCTGACGCCAGCGGCCGGGTCGAGAATGGCAAAACGGCTTTCTGACATAGACTTAAAGATCGCCCAATTCGGGGCCTGAGGCAATCTCACCCCCGGTAGAGCCATCCCGCGCCGGTATTGAACACCACGACACGCTCTTCGGGGCCGATGGCGCCTGCATCCCGCAGGGCCACCGCGCCAGCGATCGCGGCCCCGCCCTCCGGTGCGACATCCACGCCCTCCCACCGCGAAACCATCCGAGCCCGCTCGGCCAGATCGTCGTCGCCGACGGCCACAGCCCCCCCGCCGGTTTCACGGATGGCTTGGATCATGAGCGCGCCGCCGAGCGGCGCCGGCACCCGGAGCCCGCTCGCGACCGTCCAGGGATCGGCCCAGGGCTCGCATCGGTCGGCTCGACTCGCGACGGCGCGCACCACCGGCGCGCAGCCCGACGACTGGATCGCATACAGGCGAGGCAGCGACCCCGTGACCCATCCGGCACGGAGCAATTCGGCAAAGGCGAGCCACATGCCGATGAGGCCCGTACCGCCGCCTGCCGGATAAATGACGGCATCGGGGAATTTCCATCCCAACTGCCGCACCAGCTCCAGGCCCAGCGTCTTTTTCCCTTCGATGCGGTAGGGCTCGCGAAGCGTGGACATCGGAAACGCGCCGGTGCTCCGTGCGTAGGCGAGCGCCGCGGCCCCGCAATCGCCGATGTGTCCGTCCACCAGCTCGAGGTCTGCACCGAATAGCCGGATCTGAGCGAGGAGGGTGGGCGGCGTCGACACGGGTGCATACACCCGTGCGTGCACTCCGGCGCGAGCGGCGTACGCGGCGAGCGCGACGCCGGCGTTGCCCGCTGTTGGCACCACAAATGACGGTGCGCCTCCCGCCACTGCCCGTGTCACGGCCATCGCCATGCCACGCGACTTGAACGAGCCGGTGGGATTGGCGCCCTCGTCCTTGAGCCAGAGATCGGTAAAGCCGAGCTCCTGTCCGGT
>JBDTTA010000111.1:0-8439 GCA_039930845.1 Gemmatimonadales bacterium | reverse complement strand
CTCGTCAAGCTCGACATGCTCATCAACGGCGATCCGATCGACGCCTTCAGCGTGATCATCCACCGCGACAAGGCGCAGGAGTACGGTCGCAAGGTGGCCGAGAAGCTCAAGGAGCTGATCCCGCGGCAGCTCTATCAGGTGGCCATCCAGGCCGCCATCGGCAACAAGATCATCGCCCGCGAGACCATCTCGGCGTTCCGGAAGGACGTGCTCGCCAAGTGCTACGGCGGCGACATCACCCGGAAGCGGAAGCTCCTGGAGAAGCAGAAGGAGGGGAAGAAGCGGATGAAGCAGATCGGGGCCGTGGAGATTCCCCAGGAGGCGTTCCTGGCTGTACTGCAGGTGGATTGATGCGGGGAACCTTGGTCGTCCAGACCGCCTTCCTCGGCGACGTCGTCCTGACCACCCCGCTCCTCTCCGCGCTGGCGGAGCGGTATGGTCCGGTGGACGTGGTCACGACGCCGGCGGCAGCGGCGCTGCTGGAGGAGCATCCCGCCGTCTCGGAGGTCTGGCGATACGACAAGCGCGGCGCGGATGCGGGGCTCGCCGCACTCTGGCGGCTGGGACGGCGGCTCCGGGAGCGGCGCTACGAGCGGGTCTTTCTTCCCCACCGGTCATTGAGGTCCACCGCACTCGCGCTCCTCGCGCGTGCGCGCGAGCGCACGGGGTTCGCGGACGGCGCGGGTGCGGTTACTTATACCACTCGTGTCCCCCGCCGTCGAACGGGACATGAAGTCGACCGGCTGCTGGCGCTCGCGGGAGTCTCGCCGGAACGGGCGCCGGCCGTCTCGCTTGGCCTCACCACCGATGATCGAGCGGCCGCGGCCGAGTGGACACGGGAGCGCGGCATCGCAGCCGGGTTCGTGGCGGTCGCGCCCGGTTCCATCTGGGGCACCAAGCGGTGGCCCTGGTATGCCGAGCTCGCCGCCGCACTCGACGCCCAGCTGGTGATCGTGGGGAGCCCCGACGACGCGGAGCTGGCCGCGCGGATCGTCGCCGCGGCACCCGGACGCGCGTGGAGTGCGGCCGGGGAGGTGGGGCTGCGCGCGGCGGCGGCGTTGATCGAGCGGGCCGGCGTGCTCGTGACCAACGACTCCGCCCCCCTGCACCTGGCCACCGCGGTCGGCACCCCGATCGTCGCCATCTTCGGGCCGACGGTGCCGGAATTCGGCTTCGGCCCCCGTGGCGCGGCAGACATCGTCGTCCAGCAGGCCGGCCTTTCCTGTCGTCCCTGCTCGTCGCACGGACCACAGGTCTGCCCGCTGGGGCACCATCGCTGCATGGTCGAGCTGACGGTGGAGCGGGTCGCGGCCGCGGTGGCCGGCATCTCAGGCGTGGAGGCCAGGCGTGCGATTCGTACTCGGAATTGATATTGGCGGGACCAACCTGGTGGTGGGAAGCGTCGCCGAGAACGGCAGCAGTCTCCACGCGCTGGGGAGCGAGCCGACGCACGCCGAGTCGGGAGCGACCGACGTGCTGGACCGGCTGGTGGCGCTGGCCGACCGCACGATCGCCAAGACCAGGAGCGAGGTGCCCGGTGCCGAGATCCTCGGCATCGGCGTCGGCGCCCCCGGGCCGCTCGACACCAGGAGCGGGATCGTGCTGCTCACGCCGAATCTCGGCTGGGTCAACATGCCGCTCCGCCAGATCATTCACGATCGGCTGGGACTTCCGGCCACCCTCGACAACGATGCCAACTGCGCCGTGCTCGGCGAATGGTGGGTGGGCGCCGCGCGCGGCGCGCGAAACGCCATCGGCATCACCATCGGCACCGGTATCGGCGGCGGGCTCGTGCTCGACGGCAAGCTCTATCACGGCGCCTCGGACGTGGCCGGCGAGATCGGCCACACGACGATCGACACCGAGGGCCGGCGCTGCAAGTGTGGCAACTACGGCTGCCTCGAGGCCTACGCCTCCGGGCCCAACATCGCCATGCGCGCCATCGAGGCGGTCGAGGCCGGCGCCCCGAGCAGTCTCTCGGCCCTCGTGGGCACGAAGCAGCCGATCACCGCGCAGACGGTCTACGAGGCGGCCCACCAGGGCGACGTGCTCGCGCTCGAAGTGGTCAACGACACCGCCAAGTTTCTCGGGGCGGGCATCGCGAACCTGCTCAACATCTTCAATCCCGAGGTCGTCGTCGTCTGCGGGGGCGTGACGCTCGCCGGCGATCACCTCTTCACGCCGCTCCGCCGCGAGGTGGCGCGGCGCGCCTTCAAGCCGGCGGTCCAGGCGTGCCGCATCGTACCGGGTGAGCTCGTCAACACTGCCGGCGTGTACGGCGCCGCACGGGTCTTTCTGGATCAGACGGGCGCGGGTGCCTAAAGTCGGAATCGTCGGGTCCCTCGTGTGGGACCTCATCTACGGTCGGGACCGCCTGGCGCCGCCCCTCGAGGAGTGGGGCGGAATCGCCTACGCGCTCGGCGGCCTCGATGCGAGCCTGCCGCCGGACTGGGACATCGTCCCGCTCATCAAGGTGGGTCGCGACCTGGCGCCCCAGGCGCAGGAGCTGCTCCGCGGCCTCGAGCGGCTGACCCCCGGCGGACGCTGTGTCGAGGTGCCCGAGCCCAACAATCGCGTGGTGCTGCACTACAATTCGAGCGAGCGGCGCTGCGAGCGGATGTCGGGTGGCGTGCCCGGATGGACCTGGCCCGAGCTGGGCCCGATGGTCCGCGACCTCGATGCGATCTACCTGAACTTCATTTCCGGATTCGAGCTCTGTCTCGGGACCGCCCAGGCGCTTCGTCGCGGGTTTTCCGGGCCGATCTACGCCGACCTGCACAGTCTGTTCCTCGGCATGCAGCAGGACGGCACGCGGGTGCTCCAGCCCCTGCCGGACGCCACGGCGTGGTTCTCCTGTTTCGACGTGGTCCAGGTCAACGAGGATGAAATGCGCGAGCTGAGCCCCGATCCACTCACACTCTCCGCCCAGGCGCTCGGGGCGGGCATCGACATGCTCGTGGTCACGCTGGGCCCCCGGGGCGCGGCGTACGTGGCGGCGCCGGGGTCGGATGTGGCGCGAACGGCGCTGATCCCGGCGGCTCAGGTCGAGGCCATCGATCCCACGGGCTGCGGAGACGTCTTCGGGGCCGCGGCCTTTGCCCGGCTCCTCGCGGGCGACGGGGTCGAGACGGCGCTGCGGCACGCCACGGCGATGGCCGGACGAAACGCCTCGCTGCGCGGTGCCGGCGGACTCTCGCGCGCACTCCGCGGCGAGCTTCTCGTTCCGTGACCCGGGTCGTCGAAGTGCCGGCACATCTGGATGACCGTTCGTTCGAGCAGTTCGCGGGCGGGTTCGGCGAGTGGCCGCCGGAAGACAAGCTCCTGTTCGATGCCCGCAGCGCCCAGTGGTCGTCTCCCTACGGCCTGATCGGCATGCTCACCGCCGGCCAGGCCCTGGCGGAAGCCGGACGCGAGCGGCCGCTCTTTACCGTGCCGACCAGCACCGAGGTCAAGTCGTACTGGTCGCGGATCGGCTTCTTCCGCCACGCCGCCGATCTGTTCGAGCTGCACGGCAAGGTGCCCAGGCAGACCGCCTCCGGAGCCTCCGACGCCCTGCTCGACGTGACGCCGGTACGCGCCATGGAAGACGTCCACGAGGCGGTCAACCGGATTTCCGAGACGGCGACGCGCATTCTCCGCTCCGAGCTCGGCTTCGAGCGCAATGCGACCGGCCGATTCAGTATGGCGCTTTCGGAGGCATGTCAGAATATTGTTGAGCATGCCGGCACCGGCGGGTGGGTTGCCGCGCAAACGTATACCTTTCGGCGCCGGCTTGGCCGCCGGGTCGCGGTCATCGCGGTCAGCGATGCCGGCATCGGCTTCCGTCGTTCCCTCGAGAGCACGCACGCAAAACGGTTCGGCGAGCGCTGGGGTGACGGCGCCGCGCTGGAAGCCGCGCTCATTCAGAACGTCAGCCGTTTCCGCGACCCGGGCCGCGGCCAGGGCTTTCGCCAGATCAAGCCGTTTCTCGACAAGTGGGAGGGCAAGATCTCCATCCGCAGCGGAACCGCCCGGCTCGCGATCGTGCCCGCGTGGGACGAAGACGTGCCCTTGAGCGAACACCTCCCGTTCTTTCCCGGAGCCCAGGTGCAGATCACCATCCCCGCGCCCAACGCCGAGCCGAAATGATCGCCACCATCCACATCGGACACGTGCTCCGCGAGACGGCGGCCACGCCGTACCGCAACCTCATCACCAGACCGACCGGCGCCGCGGTACGCGATCGAATCGAGGCGGCGCTCGCCCGCTCCGACTGCGCGATCGCCCTGCTCGACTTCTCCGACGTGGATCTCCTCGACTACAGCTGTGCCGACGAGGTCGTGGCCAAGCTCCTGATGGCCTGCCGCGAGAACAACGGGCGCGTCGTGGTGCTCCAGGGCCTGAGCGAAGACCAGCTCGAGGCGATCGACCAGGTGCTCAGTCACCACGGGCTCGCCGTCGTGGCCGTCGCGTCCGCGGATGGCGCGTCCATGCCGCGGCTCGTCGGGTCGGTGCCCGCGGACGCGCGTGCGGCGTTCGGCGGCATCTGCGATCGCGGCGCCGTCAGCGCGGGTGAGCTGGCCTTCACCCTGGGCTGGAGCGAAGCGCGGAGCCGGGAGGCGCTGCTGGCATTGCTGGGGCGCCGGGTGGTGCGCTCGGAAGGAGAGATCTACCTGCCCCTCACCATCGCATGAAGGGGCGCCGGCTCGGCCTCTCGACGACCGCCATCCACGGCGCCCCCCGCCGCAAGGCGGACTGGTCGCCGATCGCACCGGCCCTGATGCAGAGCAGCACCTTCGTGAGTCCGGTGGACTCCGACGAAGAGGTGATCTACTCCCGGTACGGCAACAATCCCAACCAGGTCTCGCTGGCCCGCAAGTACGCCCTGCTCGAAGGTGCGGAGGAGGCGGTGTTCGTCGCCAGCGGCATGGGGGCGACCGCCCTGGCCCACCTGGCGGTGCTCCGTCCGGGCGATCATCTCGTCAGCAGCAGCTGGATCTACGGCGGTACCCAGCGCCTCTTCGACGAGCAGCTCGGTCGCTTCGGCATCGAGATCACCTACGTGCATCCCGACAAGCCGCGCGGCTGGCGCAAGTCGGTGAGGAAGGCCACCCGCGCCATCTTCATCGAGACCCCGACCAATCCCCTCGCCCGCCTCATCGATCTCGGCCCGGTGGCGCAGGTCGCAAACGAATTCGGGCTCGCGCTCCTCGTCGACGCCACCTTTGCCAGCCCGATCAACTTCCGCCCGCTCGAGCACGGGGCCGACGTCGCCATCACCAGCGCCACCAAGTACCTCAACGGGCACAGCGACGTCATCGCGGGCGCGGTCGCCGGCTCGGCGTCCGTCATCGAAGAGGTGACCCGGCTGATGACGATCTGGGGACAGGCCATCGATCCGCACGCGGCCTGGCTGGTGGATCGCGGCCTCCGGACGCTGTCGCTCCGCATGGAGCGGCACAACGCCAACGGCATGGCCGTCGCGCGGTGGGCCGAGAAGCACCCGGCCATCGCGAAGGCCCATTATCCCGGGCTCGAATCTCACCCCGATCACCAGCTGGCGCGGGACTCCCTCGACGGCTTCGGCGGCATCGTGGGACTCGAGCTCAAGGGCGGCGCCAGTGCGGCGTCGCGGATGCTCGGGCGTCTCAAGCTGGTGAGCCACGCGCCGAGTCTCGGCGGCGTGGAGTCGCTGGTCTCCGAGCCGCGGCGGACGTCCCACCGCGGGCTCACCGCCGAAGCACGTGCCGCGCTCGGCATTCCCGACGGCTTCCTCCGCGTGAGCTGCGGGGCGGAGGACGCCGCGGACATCATCGCCGATCTGGAGCAGGCGCTCAAGTAGGCTGTTGGCTATTGGCTACTGGCTGACAGCCCTTATTTTCCCCCCGTGATCCGTCTCTCCCACGTCTACAAGTCGTACCCGAACGGCGCCGTCGCGCTGAAGGATGTCTCCTTCAGGATCGAGCGGGGCGAATTCGTCTTCCTCACCGGCCATTCCGGCGCGGGCAAGTCCACCATCATGAAGCTGCTGTTCGCGGAGCAGAAGCCCACGACGGGAGAGGTGCGGGTTTCCGGCTATAACGTGAGCACGCTGCGCGTGGACGAGATTCCCAAACTTCGCCGGCGGCTCGGCATCGTCTTCCAGGATTTTCGACTTCTCGAAGACCGCACCGCCGGCGAAAACATCGCCTTCGCGCTCGAGGTGACGGGAGCGCGCAAGGACACGATTGCCGCGCGGGTGAGCCGCGTCCTGACGCAGGTCGGCCTCATGTCCAAGAGCCGGGCCTACCCCCGCGAGCTGTCGGGCGGCGAGCAGCAGCGGATCGCCATCGCCCGTGCGCTCGTGAACGACCCGGCCATCCTCGTGGCCGACGAGCCCACCGGCAATCTCGACGAGCGCGCCACCCGCGGCGTCTTCCAGCTCCTGCGCGACATCAACGCGGGCGGTACCGTGATCGTGATGGCGACGCACGATCTCGACCTGGTCCGGCAAACGTCCTACCGCACCATCGAGCTGCGCGATGGCGGCCTGGTGTACGACAGCGTGCTGGACGATGCCGGCGCGCCCGAAGCCGAGGCGTCACCATGAGGTTGCTCGTCCGGGAGGCGCTGCTCTCGTTCCGCCGGGCGCCGCTGCTGTCGACGCTCTCCGTCACCACCATTGCCTTCTCGCTCTTCACGCTCGGGCTCTTCGGCCTGGTGGCCATCAACCTCCGCGAGGCGCTGCGCGGCCTCGAGGAGCGGGTGGAGATCGTGGCGTTTGTCCTGCGCGGCACGCCCGCGGAAACGATCACCCTCGCCACCCAGGATATCGCCGCCTTTCCCGAGGTCCAGGACGTGGACTTCGTCACCGAGGCCGCGGCGCTGGCACGGGCCCAGGCGGAGCTGGTCGAATTCCGCGACGCGTATCGCGATCTCCAGGTAAACCCGCTGCCCGCCTCCATCGAAGTCCGGATGAAGGAGGGCTCCCGCGACGCCGCCACCGTCGAGCGGGTGGCGCAGCGGCTCCGCGGCTTCAGCTTCGTGGACGACGTGCGCTATGGACGGGACTGGGTGCAGAAGCTCGATCACCTGCGGAACATCACGGGGCTGGTGGGTCTGGTGATCGGCCTCGCCTTTGCGGCGGTGGCCGTGGTGATCATCGGCGTGACCATCCGTCTCACCCTGCTCCAGCGCGCCCGCGAAATTTCCATCATGCGGCTGGTCGGGGCCACGAACTGGTTCATCCGCGGCCCCTTCCTGCTCGAAGGCGCACTCAAGGGATTGCTCGGCGGGCTCCTCTCCATCGGGCTCTGCTATGCCGGCTACCTTCTCTTCCGCGACCAGAGCGGCGGCACCTTTGCCGGCGTGATCTTCTTCCAGCTCCCGCATCTGATTTTCATCGTGCTCTTCGGCGTGCTGCTCGGACTCGCCGGCAGCCTGGTGAGCGTCGGCCGGCATTTGCGGCATGTGTGAAAGGGCGGTAAGGCGGTATGGCGGTAAGGCGGTATGGCAGATCCGACTCACCTGGAGCTCCGTCCGGCGCTATCTGACCGCCATACCGCCCTACCGCCCTACCGCCCTACCGCCCTACCGCCTTCTCGTCCTTCTCGCCCTGGCCATCCTCCCCACCCACCTCCACGCCCAGACCGACACCGAGGTCGAGCAGAGCCGGCGCCGGCTCGAGGAGATCCGGCGCGAGCGTGACAAGCTCCAGGAGCAGCAGCAGCGGCTGCAGGGCCAGGTGCACGACGTCAACGACGAGCTGAGCAACCTCGAGCGGCAGCGGGAGTCCACCCAGCGCATCGTCACCGAAATCGAGCGGCAGATCGGCGGCCTCGCCTCCCAGCTCGACCGGTCGAGCGCCGAAATGATCCTGGCCGAAGACAACCTGGAGGAGCGGCGGGCGGTGCTCGAGCGCCGGCTGGTGGACATCTACAAGCGGGGTCCCCTCTACACCTTTCAGGCCCTCTTCGCGGCGGAGTCGTTCGGCGACCTGCTGAGCCGCTACAAGTATCTCTACCTCACCAGCCGCCAGGACCGCGCGCTGGTGACTGATGTCGAGACGCTCCGGAACCGCGTGGGGAGCGAGCGGCACAACATCCTCAACGTCCGGGACCAGCTCGCCCGCACCCGCGAGGAGCGGGAAGCCGAGTACACCAAGTACAGCGACCTGGCGCGGACGCGGGAGAAGCGCCTCCAGTCGCTCCAGCAATCCGCCAGGAGCACCGAGCGACGACTCACGACGCTGCAGAAGGACGAGGCGCGGCTCAACGGCGTCCTGGCGGCCCTGGAGCGGGCGCGTCGCGACGAGGCGGCCCGCGGCGGCGTGCGCGGAGGCGTGAGCGCCCCGGGGTCAATCACCACCGCCGATATCGGCAAGCTCGACTGGCCGGTGGAAGGGACGATCGTCTACCGGTTCGGCCGCGACACGCTGCCGAGCGGCGGGATCATTCGCTGGAACGGGGTCGGGATCGCGGC
>JBDTTA010000110.1:0-8502 GCA_039930845.1 Gemmatimonadales bacterium | reverse complement strand
AGGCGTTGCAGATGATCATCGTCCAGCCGGACCACCACATCGGCCCGAAGGGGCGAAGGAAGAAGGTGGTCTGCTCGAACGTATTGCCGCTGTACCAGGCGACGAAGTACTCCATGGCATAGGAGTAGAAGAGGATCGTGCCGGTGAGCAGCGTCACCTTGGCCAGGTTGTCGAAGTGGTACGACGTGATCATGTGCTCGATCCTGAGCGCCCGCCTGAGCGGAATGATCAGCGTGAGCACCATGCCGATGCCGGAGTAGATGGCGCCGGCCACGAAGTAGGGGGCGAAGATCGTCCCGTGCCACCCCGGCACGAGAGAGGAGGCGAAGTCCCACGACACCACCGAGTGCACCGAGAGCACCAGCGGTGTCGCCAGCGCCGCCAGATAGAGATAGGCCCGGTTGTAATGCCGCCACTGGTTGTCGGTGCCCTGCCAGCCGACCGCGGTGAGCCGGTACACCGCCTTCCGCCACCCGGTCACCTTGTCGCGCACGGCGGCAACGTCCGGGATGAGGCCGAGGACGAGGAAGGTGGTGCTCACCGTGAGGTAGGTGGTGATCGCGAAGACGTCCCAGATCAGCGGCGACTTGAAGTTGGGCCAGAGGTAGCGCTGGTTCGGGTACGGCAGCAGCCAGTAGAAGATCCACTGCCGTCCGATGTGGATGATTGGGAAGAGGCCCGCGGTCATGACGGCGAACACCGTCATTGCCTCCGTCGAGCGGTACACCGCGGTACGCCAGGGCGAGCGGAAGAGGAAGAGGATTGCCGAGATGAGCGTGCCGGCGTGTCCGATGCCTATCCAGAACACGAAGGTGGTGATGTACACGCTCCAGAAGACCGGCGGCGTGTAGCCGGAGTGCCCCAAGCCATCCTTGACCAGGACGCCGAAGGTCAGGAGCCCCACCACGAAGAGCCCCACCGCCGAAAAGAGCAGGAGGAGGTAGCCCCGGCTCGGCGCCGCGAGCGTCGCGACGACGTCGTTGGTGACGTCGGCATGCGACTGGCGAATGTCCAGCAGCGGCGCTTCAGAGGGATGGACGACCGCCGCCATCGTCAGGCCTCCACCGGATGAATGACCTTGGCGAGATAGGTGACCGCGGGGCGCACGTTGGTCTCCTCGAGCACGTGATAGCCGCGCGGGCTCAGCTTGGCCGCCACCACGCGGCTCTTCGGATCGCGCACGTTCCCGAAGATGATGGCGTCGGAGGGACAGGCCTGCGCGCACGCGGTGGTGAACTCACCGTCGACGAGCGGGCGGCTTTCCACGGCGGCCGTGTTCTGGGCCCCGCGGATACGCTGAATGCAGAACGTACACTTTTCCATGACGCCGCGGGCGCGCACCGTCACGTCGGGGTTGAGCTGGAGATTGAGCGGCTCCGGCCACGACATTTCGTTGTACTTGTACCAGTTGAAGTACCGCACCTTGTACGGACAGTTGTTGGCGCAATAGCGCGTGCCGACGCACCGGTTGTACACCTGGCCGTTGAGGCCGTCGGCGGTGTGATAGGCCGCGTACACGGGGCACACCGGCTCGCACGGTGCGTTGGCGCAGTGCTGGCAGAGCATCGGGACGAAGCGCGCCGAGACGGGCTCGCCCGGCTCCTCCCCGCCCTCCCAGTACCGCTCGATGCGCATCCAGGTCATTTCGCGGCCGCGCAGCACTTCCGACTCGCCGATCGTGGGGATGTTGTTCTCGGCGTAACAGGCGGTCACGCACGCCTGACAGCCGGTGCAGCGCGAGAGATCGATCGACATGCCCCATTGCGGGTGCTCGTTGGCGTAGTCGCCGGAGAGCGTGGCCTTGTGGACCGACTCCCTCCATCCCTTGAGCGCCGTCACTTCGAGCGGAGTATTGACGTCGTGCTCGGGGTGTCCCTCCTCGAAGTACGCTTCCTTGACGGTCAGCCCCTTCTTCGCCAGCGGCAGCGGCATGGCCTCCGCGATCCCGCGGCCGAGCTGACGCGGATTGCCGGCGATGCTCGCGAGCTTGCGATAGCCACCGGTCCTGGCCACCGCCACCCGGGTGGAGACATAGGGGAGGAAATCGCCGCTCGGCGCACCGAGGAGGTCGAGCACGTTCGCGCCGCGGCCCCTCGCGAAGTCGCCGTAGGCGGTGTGCCCGAGACCGAGTGGGACGGCGATGACGTCGGGATTCAGGCCAAGGTAGACGAACGCCGGTAGCTCCAGGGTGCCGTGCGCCGTCGTGAGCGTCAGGATCTCGCCGTCACGGACGTTGAGCTTCCTGGCGGTTTCGGGGCCGATTTCCGCCCACGAATGCCAGGTGATCTTGGTGACGGGGTCGGCGTTCTCGAGAAGCCATGGCTTGTTGGCGCCGCGGCCGTCGTGGAGCAGCGAGTGCGGATAGGCCGCGAGGACGAAATCACCGGTCCCCTCGAACGCGGGGCGGGAGTACGTGACGGTCGCGCCGGCGGCGAGCGAAGGTTGCGATGCCGCGGGCGCCTCCTGATAGAGACCGCCACGCTGCAGTGCTGCGCGCCAAAAGGTCTCGGTGTCCTTCTCGCCCTGTTGTGACGCGAGCGCGTCCCACCTGCCGCGAAGCCAGGCCTCATAGGACGGCGCGTTGAATTTCGCCAGCGCGCCGCCGGCCTTCTGCGACACCTTGAGCAACACGTCGCCAGTGGCCAGGGTGTTGAACACCGGCTCCATGACCGGCTGCATCAGCCCGTGTACGCCCGCACGCGGCGCGGTGTCGTCCCAGCGCTCGAGCGCGTGGTGCCCGGGAAGAAGGAGGTCGCAGAGCGAGGCGGTTTCGTCGAGGTAGAGCGACGTGCACACCTTGAATGGCACCTTCTTCATCTTCTCCGCGAAGCCCGCCGCCCTGGGGAGGGCGTACGCCGGGTTGGACTCGTGCACCAGCAGCACGCCCACCTGTCCGCCGTCCATCGCCGCCATGAGGTCGGCCAGCGCCGCATACCCGTCGCCCGAGGCGAGATCGGCGCCGAAGTTGACCGTCTGGCCCACATTGCCGGCGACATAGTTGAGGATGTTGACCGCCGCGCAGAGCTCGGTGGCGCCCGCGTGTTGCGCGCCGATGCCGCCCGCCACCGCCAGGCTCGGCCGCGCGCCCGCGAATTCCTTCGCGAGCTTCTCGATCCGCTCCGCGGGGATACCGGTCTCTTTCGAGGCGGCCTCGGGTGTGTAAGCGGCGAGCGCTGCGGCCAGCCCGGCCGGCGCGCCGCGCTCGGCGGCGACGACGGAGGCCATGGCGAGCGCGAGGATGGTTTCGGTGCCGGGGTGGATCGACAGCCACTCGTCGGCGTTGAGCCCGGTCAGGTCCATGCGCGGGCCGGCGTAGACCAGCTTGGCCACATCGCCGTTGGCGAACCCGTGCGACTCGGCGAAACCCCGCTGATTTTCGACCGGCGCGAGCCAGGTGTCGAGGAAGTCGGCGCCAAAGGACACGATGTACTTCGCCTTCGAGAAATCGTGCGACTGCAGCCGGTCGGTGTCGAACACCTTCTTGTTCGCGGCGCGGAGCGGCTCATGATCGAACGGCTCCCACCGCACGAGACGGCCGCCGAGCGCGGCGGTCCATTCGGCGAAGAGATCGGAGAGCGTGCCGCGGCCCGCGCCGGAGAGCACGGCCACCTTGCCGCCGCCCACCTTCGCCGCCAGCCGGCCGATCGCATCGTCCCAGGTGATTTCCTTGAAGGTGCCGTCGGCGGCGCGCGCCATCGGCGCCTTGATCCGTCCGGGATTGTACAGCCCCTGCAGCGCCGCCTGTCCGCGCGAGCAGAGCTTCCCCTTGTTGACCGGATGCTCCGGGTTCCCCTCGAGCTTGACCGCGCGGCCCTCGCGCGTGCGCACGTGCACGCCGCAGCCCGCGGCGCACTCGGTGCAGGTGCTCGCGTACCAGGTGGCGACGCCGGGAATCTGGTCTTCCGACTGCACGAGATACGGCACGAGCTTTTCGACATTGCTCGTCGAGCAGCCGGTCAGCGCGAGCGCTCCGCCTCCGGCCGCACCGAGGACGGTGAGGAATTTGCGTCTATCGAGGGATGGAGAGTCGTCGGCCATTGAAGCTCCAGTACGGCGAATAGCCTAGTAATGACATACCGAGCAATCCCTCGAGACCTTGCGCTCGATGTGGCACGTGATGCAGAAGCCCATGTTGTTCACATTGTTCACCTTGAATACCTGGGGCATGCGCGTCACGTCGCCGTGGCACGTCGTGCAGGCGTTGGGGCCGAGTGCCTTGATGTGTCGCTGATGGGGAAAGTGGGCGTGCCGCGCGAGGTAGTGAACCCGGACCCACTCCACCGGCTTCTTCTCGTTCCACGCCTGGCGCACCTTCTTGATTTCGGTCTTGGAGGCGCTGTCGCTCCCGCCAATGACCAGGTGGCACCCCATGCACGTCTGGATGGCGGGAATGCCCGGCTCGGTCGACACCGCCACCGAGTAGTGGCAGTACTGGCACTGCAGCTTGAACTGCCCGGCGTGAATGTCGTGGCGGAAGAAGATCGGCTGGCGGGGCCCCTTGAGCGAGGCGGTGTCCGTGATGACGACGGCGTGCACCGAATCGGACGCCGGCGCGGGACTCTGGGCGAGGGTACGACTTCCTCCAAGCGCGAGGAGCGCCACGAGTCCGCCGGCACCGACGCCGCCGAGCACGAGAGCCAACGTTCGCATTGTCGATCTCACGCTTTAGGAGAGAGGCGCCCGTGCAAAACGGTTGCCGCTGCCGTCGAGGGTCCACCGAGTGTTCGTGAAATCATTCACTAGCCGCCAAAGTAGGTTCACCCATCCGATTACACAACCCGATCACACGATTATTCCGACAACTTCTGTCGGCTTCATTCGTCATCATCCCCCGCGCGTCTGGGCTTCGCGCGAGAGGACCGTTGGGGCCGCGGCCGCTCCGCCAGCCACTCCGCTTTTCGCGCCGCCACCCGGAGGAACGCGTCCACCGCGCGCTGGTCTTCGAGATCGAGCCAGCACCATTTGACCGGTCCGGTTTTCTGTCCTTCGGCGATGGCCCCGGCGATGACCGCGGCCACGCGGCCGGCGCGACTGAGCCGGTCCTCTTCACCCTCGCCCAGCGTGAAGGTGACGGAGAGCTGATCGCGCACGAAGTGCACCCAGCAGAGCTTGCGATTTCCCACGCCGTATTCCCACGCCCAGCGCCAGCTCTCGCCCATGAAGCGCACATGCTCGGCGACATCGGTGAGCGCGAGCAGCCCGGTGCGAAGCACCCGGAAGCGCTCGGCGACCCTTCCCGGCAACGCCTCGAGCGGCGCCGAGGGGATCGGCTCCGCGTTGGGGTCGGCGTACCGGTTGCCGGCCCAGTAGGCGCTCGAGCGTCCGCGGCTCATTGCGCGCGCGTGCGCTCGAGGAAGCGGACCACCTCGATGCCCATGGCGCGCACCAGCGACGCCTCGCGGCCATCGAGCTCCGCGCGGTGGATGATTTCGCGAAAGGAGCGCATCACACTCTCCGACTGCCTGGTCTTGAAGAAATCGATGGCCCAGAGCGCCTGCTGCCAGTCGGCGAAGAGCACTTCGAGCTGCGCCGAGGTGGCGGGATCCGCCTGCTTCCTGGGACGCTTGAGGGGCAGCCCTTCCCCGCCGGCGGCATTCCAGCATTCGTAGGCCATGATCGCCACCGCCTGCGCCAGGTTGAGGGAGGAGTGGCGCGGGTCGGTCGCGATCGTCACCACGACGCCGCAGAGATCGAGCTCCGCGTTGGTGAGACCGCTGTCCTCGCGGCCCGCCACGATCGCCACCAGCCCGTCGGCGGACGAGGCGAGCAGCTCCGTCGCCGCCTCGCGCGGCCGCAGGGTCCGCCGCTTGGCGGCGCGTTCCCGGCCGGTCAGCACCGCCACCTGGACGCAATCCGCGACCGCGTCGGCGAGCGTAGGCAGGATCTCGATCCGCTCGACGAAGTCCGCGGTGTTGTGCGCGATCCCCTCGATCCGCCAGGGATCGAACACCTCGGGATCCACCAGCCGCATGCGCTCGATCCCGAAGTTCTTCGCGATGCGCACCGCGCTCGCGATGTTCACGATGTCCTGGGGATTGACGAGGACCAGGACGGGAGGGGCTGTCATTCTCCCAGGAACGACGTATCGAACCGCTTGGCCTTGAGCGCCGCCGCGAAGCCGGCCTTTTCCACGGCCTTCATGTACGCTTCCTTCGGCTCCACCTGCTTACCGTCCACCAGCTCCATCAGCGCGTCGTTGAGCGTGACCATGCCGGTCTTCCGGTTGGTCTGCATCACCGACGGAATCTGGAAGGTCTTCCCCTCCCGGATCAGGTTGGACACCGCGGGGATGGTGAGCAGGATTTCCCGCGCGGCCACGCGCCCGCCGCCGATTTTCCGGCAGAGCGTCTGCGCGATGACACCGCGCAGCGATTCGGAGAGCATCACGCGCACCTGCGACTGCCGGTCGGCGGGGAACTGGTCGATGATGCGATCGATCGTCGACGCCGCCGTGGTGGTGTGCAGCGTCCCGAAGACGAGATGGCCCGTCTCCGCCGTCTCGATGGCGATGGACACGGTTTCGAGGTCGCGCATTTCGCCGACGAGAATGATGTCGGGATCCTCTCGGAGCGCGGCGCGGAGTGCGTGCTTGAAGGACCGGGTGTGCAGCCCCACCTGGCGCTGGGTCACCAGGCACTTCTTGCTCTGGTGCACGAACTCGATCGGGTCTTCGATGGTGATGATGTGGTCGCTGCGCGTCCGGTTGATCAGGTCGACGAGCGCCGCGAGGGTGGTGCTCTTGCCCGATCCCGTCGGCCCGGTGACGACCACGAGCCCCTTGGTGAGGTAGCAGAGATTCTGCACCTCCCGGCTCAACCCCATCTCGTCGGCACTTCGCACCGTCGTCGGAATCACCCGGAAGACGGCCATCGGCCCGTGCCGATCGCGGCCGGCGTTGCAGCGGAAGCGGGCTAGGCCGTCAATCTCGTGCGCCCAGTCCACGTCGCCCGATTCCCGGTACTCCGTGAGGTCGCGCGGAAGCATGATGCTCTGGAGCATCTGGTCGAGCCGCTCTCCACTGAGCCGCGCGCGATCTTCCGGCGCAAGTTCACCGTCACGGCGGAGGAGCGGTGGCGCGCCGGTGCGCAGATGGAGGTCGGACGCCCCGGCCTCGACGAGCAGGCGCAGGAGATCCTCGAGCTCCGCCTTGGCGGCGGCCAGGTCGGCGGCACTCGCACCGGACGGTCCCGCGGCCGCGCCCACCGGGCGGGTCGGCCGCACCATCGCGCTGGCGCCGCCCGCGCCGGGGGCGATTTCAACACTCACCTCACCGCTCGGCGATTGATAGCGAAAGGCGAGCGGCTCGGCGCCGCCGACCTGGGTCGAGGCGTCGGGACCGGCGATCTCGCGCACCAGCGCCACAATCTGCGCGTCGGTGAGTGGCTCCTTTGTGAGTATCCGGCTCCCGCCGTTCGTCAGCAGCGACGCGGCGCGGCCCACCACAAGCTGGAGCGCGTCCGCGCGCTGCTCGTGCATCACTTCGATCAGTCGGTCGAGTCGGGCCACGGGATTCTCAGTCGAAGGGGTGGATCAGGCGGACGTGCGCCTTGTTGACGTACCACGTTTCGTCGTCGGACCAGAGGCTGAAGAAGCCGCCGGTGCCGTTGACGAAGTCGAGCGCGCGAGCCCGGTTGGCCGGCAGCTCGAAGGTGGATCGGCCGCGATACTCGGCGCCGCCATGCATCACCACTTCGAGCATGACCCGCTTGGCCACCGAGAGCCGTTCGGGATCGGAAATCGGCGACTGGTCATGACAGGAAACGACGGCCACCTGCGCCTTGGGCATGAAGACGATACCGCCGTCGTCGAGCGTCAGCGCGAAGAACAGCTCGGGACGGTTGAGCATCTCGAGGGGCGTTTCCGCTCCGGGAGGATAGGTCTCCCGGGCGAGTACATGCAGGTCGCCGTGCACCACGATGCCTTCGGCCAGCACGGCCACGGCAGGCACCCTGTTGGTGGTTCCCCAATCGCTCATCGGCTCGCCGGTGCGGGAAGAGGGGAAAGTGAGTGGGACGACCCACAGCGGCAAGTGGCGCTCACCCGCGGATCTCGACACCCGCCTGGCGCTCGGTGAGCCGGATCGGCTCGAGGTAGTCGGCCGATTCACCGAGCGCCGTCCGCGCCGCGTCGAGCAGCGCGCCCGCGAGGGCGAGGATCGGGCCGCGGACGCCCGTCTCCTCGAGGAGACCGCCGGCGATGCCGACGTCCTTGGCGAGCAGGGCCAGCCGAAAGGTGTTCGGCCAGAGACCGGTGAGGACGCGCTCCGGCACGAGCACCTCGCTTACGAAGGAGCGCCCGCTGGAGGCGTTGATGACCTCGAGGGCCATGCGTGGATTCACGCCGGCCTTGACCAGCGCCGCGAGCCCTTCGCCCACCGCGAGAATGTTCACGGCCAGGAGCGCGTTGTTCATCGCCTTGAGCGCGTCACCGGCGCCGACCGGTCCCACGTGCTCGATGCGCCGTCCGAAGGCCGCGAGGATGGGCCGCGCGCGGGCGAAGGTC
>JBDTTA010000109.1:0-8521 GCA_039930845.1 Gemmatimonadales bacterium | reverse complement strand
ACATCGAGGAACTCGAGGTTGTCCACGACGAGATAGGTAACCGGGACCTCGTCCAGCAATTGCTCGGCTCGCGACGGATCCAGCTCGTACGGCGGCATGATTGCGCGCAGCCCCGTCTTGAGATACGTCAGGTGCGGTGTGGAGGTGGCGACCACGCCCTCCCCCTTCGACTGTCGGGCCAGCCAGGTCAGCGCCTCGTCGTGGAGCTGCCACGTTCGGTCGTAGAAGAAAAGTCGGTAGTGGTAGATCCGCCCCGAGGCATCGGCGATCGTCGCCGGCTCGTGGTGCCTGGTGAAGGTCTTGTGCAGTGTGTAGACCTGCTGGATCAGGATGGAAACGATGGTGACGGCGGCGGCACGCGACGCCCATCGCCACCCCCCGCCCGAGCGGGCCGCGTGGGTGGCGAGCGCCCCCGTCGCCGTCACCAGCGAGAGCGTGAGAAACGGAGTCAGGGGGATCAGGTACCGCGTGAATTGCCCCGGCCAGGGGGTAATCACGATCAGGAGGATGGAGCCGAGGACATACAGCACGACCATCCAGTGACCATCCATGGCGAGCAGCACCATCCCGGCGATCACCAGGAGGCTGATGAAGGCGAGCGCCACGTCTATGGCCCGATCGGGAATCACGACCGACGGGAACCGCTCCTCGATCCGGTTCGCCTCGCCTCGCCACCATCCTCGATGCAAGCTCACCGCTTCGCCCAGGCTCGACGGTATGCGGCCCGCATTGGCCCAGAGTCTGGATGCCCACTGCCGCGCGGAGGCTCGACCCAGCTCCGGTTGGAATGGATCGACGTACCTCATGTTTTCGACGTATCCCACGTTGTAGTACTGGTAGTCGGCGCGCTGATAGCTGTAGGCGGGGTGTGCGTACTCCGGCCCGGCCTTGACCCTCGCCGTGTACATCTGCCAGCCCCCCACCGCGGCTATCGCCACGGCGGCGCGCAGCGCGGCGTTCCGGTATCTGCGCCGCAGCAACGCCTCCGCGGCCCATGCGCCCAGGAGCGCGATCCCGGCCGTACGCAGTCCGAACGTGGTTACCGCGAGGAAACCGGCAACCGGGCCGCCGCCGGCGAGGAAGAATAGCGAGCTGATCAGTGCATAGGGAACGTCGGCGGCGAAGGAATCGGAGAGGAAAAGCGTCTGCACCTGCAGGACCGCGATCAGCGCGCCGAGAAAGGCGTAACGGGTGGGAAGGAACCTGTGGCCCAGCAGGTAGGTCGTCACCGCGTACGCGAGAAAGCAGAGGATGGCGGAGATGCGGAGCCAATGGCCAACGACCGCAGGATCGGTGGTGCCGAGCAGACGCTCCTGAGCGGCGGCGACGAGTGGCAGGACCGGCGGGTACTGAACCGCCTGAATGGCGCCCGGCTCGTTCAGCAGCCGATAGCCTTTTCCCTCCGCCAGAGAGGTCCCCAGGATGTAGTAAACACCCGCGTCGTAGCGCAGATCGAGCGGGCCGCGCAGCCTCGGGATCGACAGACCCGCGGCGACCACCAGCAGGGCCGCGAGCGCCCACCAGTCGGCTCTGGTCCAGGGGCGTGGCGGCGGGAGGTTCACGTTTGCTCTTCTTCCCGGCTCATGGACATCGCCGAAATGAAGAGGGAGGAAAACAGCGTGCTGAACCCGATGATGATGAGGGTGGCCGCGAACGAGGCCCACTCCGGGTGCGGTATGGGCAGGAGCCGGGAGCGGAACCACTCGACGACGATCGCGACCATGATCGCGATTCCCGCGGCGATGAGAGCGGCGCCGAGGAGGAGACCGCCTTCGAGCTTGAACCGGGTGTAGAATGCCGCCAGCACCCGGTTGTTGCGGTCGAACCGCCGACTCCACGAGTATGTCTTCGCGTGGAGGCCGAGGCTCACGATCTCGAATCCGACGACGCTGAAGATCGTCGCGAACACCGCGGTGACACCGGCCGCGGGACGGCCGCCGAAACGGATCAGGCGCAGCAATACCGCCAGATGCAGGAACAGGCCGATGAAGAGAAGAGCGCTGCCTGGAGCGAAGAACAGCTTGTTCGGTGAATAGAGCAGCATCATCCGGAGGCTTCGCCATCCGTCACGAAACGTGCGCAGCTTGGATTCTCCCTTCCTGGGCGCAAGCACGATCGGGATCTCCGCCGTCCGCAAACCGGCGAGTCCGGCATTGATGGCGAGCTCGAGGTTGAACTCCATCCCGGGGCTCACAGGCCGGATGCGGTCCCAGGCTTCCCGGGAAAAGGCGCGGAAACCGCAGTACACGTCCGTATACCGCGTGCCGAAGAGGATATTGAGGGCTCTGGTGAGCGCCGGATTGCCGAACCAGCGGTGCAGTGCGGTGATATTGCCCTCGCCCCCGCCCAGGTACCGGCTCCCTGTCACGAAATCGTAGCCGTCGTCCTGCAGGGCGGCGAGGAACTGCGGGATCATCGTGAAATCGTAGGTATCATCCGCATCGCCCATGACGAGATACCGTCCCCGCGCCTCGGCGAAGCCCTTGAGGTACGCATTGCCGTAGCCACGAACAGGCTCATGCACCACTCGCGCGCCCATCCGCTCGGCAATGGCCACCGAATCGTCGGTCGAGCCATTGTCGGCGACGACGATCTCTCCGTCGAGTCCGGCGTCGGCGAAGGTACGCCTGATCTTCTCGATGCAGGGTCCGATCGCCTCCTCCTCGTTGAGGCACGGCATTACCACCGACACGAAAGGACGTCGCATCGTCTCGTCGGTCACGGCAGGCTCCCGCCGAGCAGGGCGGCGGCGTGCCGGGACTGCTGATATCGTCCGAGCCCCAGCAGGCATCCCTTCAATTCCGAGAGGCCGAGCCGGCGAAGCGCGGCCGTGGGCGCGGCCTTCGGGCGTGCGATCCGGAACACGGTCTTGGCCAGCCACCATGCGCCGAGTCGCGCAACCGCGGCGCGTTCCTCGGGGTACGTGAGCGCCGTGCGTACGAGGTAGGAGGAAAAGCCGATGCCGTGGTCGGTCATCTGCCTCCGCAAGCCCGGGAGGTCGCGCCGGTGGCGGTGGCGTACGAGAGCGCGTGGCTCGTAGATCAGGGTGTATCCCTCCTTGAGCACCCGGAAGAACATCTCGAGGTCACCACCGCCATGGGTTGGCGTGCCTACGTCCAGCGCGGGGTCGAACGGGCCGATCCGGTCGAAGAGGTTGCGACGGAAGGCCATATTCGCTCCGGTGCCGAAGTCTCCGGCGGCGCCATACTTCGCCGCGACGCTGCTGCCTCCACCTCCCGCCGAGACCCGGCGGTGAACGAATCCGCGCGCAAAACTGCGGTATCGCTCGAACAGGACCTGCGCCTCGGTGTCCAGCTCGAGGGGCACCACCAGGCCGGTGACGGCCGCGACGGCTGGGTCGGCGACGAACACCCGGGCGAGCGCGTGCACCCACCCGGCGTCGACGATGACGTCGTCATCGGTGAACGCAAGGACTTCGCTGGTCGCCTCCTGGATCGCGCGATTCCGCGCCCAGTCGAGGCCAGGCCGGGGCTCGCGAACGTATCGCAGCGGCCGGCGGTACCCGCGCACGAGTCGCTCGGTGAGGTCGCTGACGGGTGCGTTGTCCACGACCAGGAGTTCGAGACCGGGATATTGAATGGCGGCCAGCGCATCGAGGCGGCGCTCGAGATCGCCGGTCCGGTCACGGGTACAGACCGCCACAGTCACCGTGGGCCACTGCTCGGGGATGCTCTGGACGGGAGCCGGCTCTTTCCCGTTCAGGTGCGCCAGCGCACCGGTAATCGCTTCGGCCGAGCACCGCCCCCCATGGACCGGAACGGTAATCCACCCGACCGGTGCGCCGTCGTTCCACACCAGCGCCTGCACTCCGGCGAAGCCTGCCGCATCCTCGACCGCGGCCGCTGGGCGACTCAGATCGAGGTCCAGCAGGCGAACGGGCGCGACCGGCTGGTCAGCCCGGGCCGGCACGATACGCCGTCAGGACTGACTCGATGTCGCCGTCCATGACCACCTGCCCGTCGCGCAGCCACACTCCCCGGGTGCAGAGCTCTCGAACCTGCTCCAGCTCGTGCGAGACGAGCAGGAGTGTTCCTCCCCGGGCATGGAACATCCGAAGGCGCTCGAGGCAGCGGTGACGAAAGGCGCGGTCGCCGACTGCGAGCACCTCATCCAGCAGGAGAATCGCCGGCTGGAGGCAGACCGCCACCGAGAAAGCGAGACGGGCTTCCATCCCCGACGAGTAGTACTTGAGCGGCGTGTCGAGAAAGCCCTCCATCGCGGCGAACTCGACGATTTCCTCATATCGCTCTGCCAGCTCCTTCCTGGTCAGTCCGAGAACCGCGGCGTACAGGCCGACATTTTCCGCGCCGGTGAGCTCGGGGTGGAAGCCCGCGCCGAGTTCGATGACAGCGGTGATGCGCCCATTGGTCTCGACCACACCGCTCGACGCGTGGTAGATCCCCGCGACCAGCCGGAGGACGGTACTCTTGCCCGAGCCGTTAGCCCCGAGGAGCGCCACCGACTCACCGGCATCTACCCGGAGATCGATGTCGCGGAGCGAGAAGGCCGTGTGGCGCACGTGGATCGGCCGGTGCAGCACGCGACGGATGAACCACTCGCGCAGCGAACTCGTGCGGTGCTCGTAAAAGTAGAACCGCTTCGAGACGTCCCGAAACTCGACGGCGGGCAGGGCCGCGGGCTCAGGCGATTTCAGCGAAGACGCCGGCGTAGCGGCGGAAGATGGCATAGCCGACCAGGCAGATGACGACCGCAGCCGATGCGGTCCCGAACAGCAGCAGGGGGTCGGGCAGACGGCCGGCGTAGACGACGTCCTGATAGAGCGTCAGCAGTCCGGCGATCGGGTTGAGGAAGTAGAACGGGCGCGCGGCTTCGGGAACCATCCGGGCTGGATAGAAGACGGGCGAAAGATAGAACAGCGTGGTCAGCGCGATCGGCAGCGCATGGTAGACGTCGTGGTAGAACACCGACAGCGTGGCGATCGGCAGCGCCAGTCCGATGGCCAGGAGCAACTGGATGAGAATCAGCACCGGCAGCAGCGCGTAACTGGCCGGCAGATGGTGGTGGTGCATCACGGTCAGCGCGACCAGGATCAGCGCGATCTCGGCGCAGAACTCGATGAGACGCGAACCGGCCGCCCCGAAGACGAGGATCTCGCTCGGGAAGGCCACGCTCCGGATCAGCCGTGAGTGCTCGGTGAAGATGTAGGTGCCGGTGTTGAGGGTCTGCAGCATGAAATTCCAGACGAAGTAGCCGCTCAAGAGGAACGCCCAGTAGTCCGGCACCTGAATCCGTACGACGTGGCTGAAGACGACGACGAGGATGGTGACGGTGAGCAGGGGGTTGACCAGCGTCCAGACGAATCCCAGGAGAGAACGCTGGTACTTGACCTTGAGATTCCGGACCACGAGGCCTCGGAGGAGCTCTCGGTATCTCCACACCCGCACCAGTCGCGGTGGTCGCGTGGACGCTTTCAGCAAGGTGGCCGTCATCGGGCCAGCGCCTGGCGCCGGGTGTTCGCGAGGCGTCGGGCCCGGGGGTAGGCCGTGAGTCCCGCCCACGAATGCCACCACATCCGGCCGAGGACCGGGGCCGGCAGAGGATCACGGCCGAAGGCCCGGCGGAGGAGTCGGACTCCCGGCTTGATCAGCCGCCACGCCAGATACCCAGCGAGGGAAAGCCGCCGGCCGTCACGCGACAGCACGACGTGCTTGATGAGGAAGGCCGAGAGCGCCCGCTGGTGCCCGACCACCTGGGCGTGCGCGGCATCCGCCTCCGAGCGGTGTTCGTGCCAGGCAAGTGCCGCCGGCTCGTAGACCACCGAATGTCCTGCCTGCAGCGCTCGCCAGAGAAGGTCGTGATCGCCCCCTCCCGGCAAATCGGCCCCGAGATCCAGCGCCTCGTCGAAACCACCGAGCGTGAGCGCCGCGCTCCGCCGTACCGCGTAGCTGCAGCCCGAACCGACGCTCACCGCCCAGGCGATCAGCGGGGCTTGGCGGCCGTGCAGCAGGCGCTTGGCATCGGACGGCAGCTCTATGCGAGCCATACCGCGTGAGAAGCCTCCGTTGGCCTCGAACACCCGCTCACCCGGGGTGTCGCGGCCCAGTGCCTCCACTCGCCCGGTGCAGACGAGGACCTCCGGATTCTTTTCGAAGACCTCGAGCAGCGCTGCCGCCCATCCCGGGGCGGCTATGGCGTCGTCGTCGAGGAAGGCCACGACATCAGCCGTAGCCACGGCGAGTGCGCGGTTTCGCGCAAAATCAAGCCCCTGAGCCGATTCCTGCTCATAGTGGACCCGCGGGAACCGATCGCGCACGAGATTCCGCGTCAAGTCGTCGGGTGGTGCGTTGTCAACCACGATGACCTGGAGCGGCTCGGGCACCTGGGTGACGGCCGACCCCAGGGCTCGGGCCACCTGCTCGGGCCGATTGTGCGTACAGATTGCGACCGCGAGGCTCATTCCCATCGCGCGCGAATTTCGGGAGCCATGGCTCCATACCGCATCCACCGCACGCCTCCGGCGATCAACCCCGCGGAATAGGCCAGCCGGGCGGCGAGCACGATTGGGAAGGCCAGCACTGGCTCCAGGATCCCCGCCCGCACCCAGCAGCCTACGATGTAAATCGCGCTCACCGCTGCGAGCGGCAGGCTGGCAACGACAAGGAGCGCCGGGTGCCGGTAGAGCCAGGCCAGACGCGCCGCGCCGCTCGGAGCCTTGCTCTCGATGGCGCTATAGCCCCACCGATAGTTCCTGCGGAGAAGATTGCGGAATCCGGGGCGGTTGTGGTGGAAAACGACGGCGCCGGGGTCGAACAGAATGCGTCCGCCCCCACGCCGTACCTCCGCTTGCCAGGCCAGCTCCTCGTGGGCGTACGCGACGGGCTGGTGCTCGGTAAAGCCCTGGGTACGGGCGAAGGCGTCGCGATTGACGCTGAGGTTGCCCGGCGGGTGGTTGGGGACCTCGCCCGGGGCCCGCCGGGAATGAACGTGGTACCAGCCACAGAAGTAGTCGTACCGCGCCATGGGAGGCAGACCGGCCGGGAGATCGAGCGCGCCACCCACGACGGTCGCCCCCGCCGCATGCGCGGCCAGAAGGCGCGGGAGCCAGCCGGTCGCGGGGGTGCAATCGGCGTCGAGGAATACGAGCACGTCACCCGAAGCCGCCGCGGCGCCCCGGTTTCGTGCGACGGCGGGGTTCCCGCCGCCTTCTACCGGTGGGAGCGAGAGGACTACGGCGCCGGCCCGGCGCGCCGCCTCGGCGGTCGCGTCGCCGGAACCGTCGTCCACGACCAGGATCTCGAGGCAGGGTCCATCGGGAAGCTGCGCGCGCACCGACGTGACCAGCTCGCCGATCGAGTGTTCCTCGTTACGCGCGGGGATGATTACGGAGACCGACCGCGACAATGTCACGTGCCTGAGACGAGCAGGGCCCCGGCCGAGGCATGCACCTCGTCATAGAATTCAGCCACCGACTCCACGAAGCCGTCCCACCCCAGATGGCGCTCGGCGAAGAGACGAGCGGCGTGTCCCAACCGTAGCGCACAGTGGCGGTCCTCCAGCACGCCGACGATTCCCGCCGCCAGCGCTTCGGGCCCGGGCTTCACCAGCACTGCCCGGTCCTCGGCGAGCACCGTTCGGTGCGTCGGGATGTCCGAGGCGACGATCGCGCGTCCCGCCGCCAGGTAGTCGAAGATCTTGAGCGGAAGGTTGCCCCCGTATACCCGAGGAGATACGAGCACGTCGGCCATTGCCAGGTACGGTGCCATGCGTGAGCGTGGTTGGCGCTCGATGATGCGCAGCGCGCCCGAATTCTGGAGGCCCGCGGCGTACCGATGCCCGACCGGGGCGCCGTTCCGGTCGGCCCCGACCAGCACGAAGGTCGCGCTCGGAACGCGGGCGCGTACCAGCGGAATCGCATCCAGGAGGTCATGCAGCCCCTGGTAGGCCTCGAATGTCCCACTGTAGACCACGAGAGGAAGGTCCGGTGGCAGCTCGAGTTGCTCGCGAAGGGAACGCATCTCCACGGGAGCCACCTCCGGCTGGGTGCTCGGAAACCGCCACTCGTGAACCACCGCATCAGGAACCGTGTGACTGACGTGCGCGGCCAGCCCGGCGCTCGCCACGACCAGATCGCATCTTCGGAGTAGCCAGCGCTCGGCCGACTCCAGCGCGCGGCGCACGGGCCAGAGCCGGAATCCGGGCCGATTGGCAAGCTGTTCGGGCAGACTCGACTGCATGTCGTAGAGAATGGGGACGCGCCGGAACCTGGTGGCTGCCACGGCCAGGAATGCCGCTTCCTCCACCGCGTGGATGCAGGTGTAGTGTCGCTCCCGCAGCTGACGGCTGAGCGCGGAGGCCAGCGACAGGTCGAGCAGCAGCTTCTGGTGCGAGAATCCGATGGGGACTTCGCGGACCCCGAACGGGTTCGACGTTCGCAGGATCCTGAGGCCTGGGATCTGTACGTCTCCGCCGACCGGGAACGTTAACATGTCTACGGAGTAGCCGAGCTGGCCGAGCGCCGCCAGCACCTGCCGGGCAGCGA
>JBDTTA010000108.1:0-8861 GCA_039930845.1 Gemmatimonadales bacterium | reverse complement strand
CACGCGCGGCGGAGAATGGCGATGAGCTCGTCGTTGGAGAACGGCTTCTGGATGTAGTAGAAAGCGCCGGAATTGACGGCGCCGATGGCGCTCTGCAGCGAGGCCTGCGCCGTCATGAGAATGACCGGCGTCATCGGGTCCTGCTCGCGGGCGGCGGTCAGGATATCGAGACCGGATACCTGGGGCATCCGGACGTCCGAGAGAACGATGTCGTGCGTGCCCGCGCGGATCTGTTCCAGCCCCGCCTTGCCACCCTGAGCGGTGGTGACCTCGAAGCCCTCGTTCCTGAGCAGGATACGAAGAGTGTCGAGGATTCCCGACTCGTCGTCGACCACCAACACTGACGGCTTGTAGCTCATGCAGCAGTCTCCGCGATCGTCTTGGCCGGAAGAAAGATAGTAAAGGCGGTGCCATTGCCGGGACTGGAGTCTACCAGGACCAGCCCCCGGTGCGCTTCCACCGCGCGCTGGACGATGGCGAGCCCGAGCCCGCTTCCTCCCGTCCGGCCCGAGACAAATGGCTGAAACAGCCGGTCCCGGATCTCCTCGGGAATGCCCGGCCCCGTGTCCCGCACCTGCAACCGCACGGCCTGCTCGAGATTGGTTCCGTGCGGGATGTCACTGCCCTGCACCGGGGCGACGCTCACGGTGATGCGGATGGGCCCCCGCGCCGACTGGGCGGCGTTCAGTACCAGGTTGGCCACCACCCGGTGGAGCAGGTCCTCGTCGCCTTCGAGCATCGTCCGCGCCCCCTCGACGGTGATCGCCGCGTCGGGCCGGCAATCGGGGTGCGCCCGGATCAGCCGGACGACCGCCACCACGACGGAGTGGAGATCGAGCGGCACGAACTGGGTCGCCCGCACCCGCGCAAAGTCGAGGAACTCGCTCAGGAGCCGGCTCAGCCGGTCGCTCTCCCGCACGATGAGTCCCGCGAGGAATCGCTCGTCATCATCGGCGAACTTCGAGCGCGCCAGCTGCTCCACCGAGCTCCTGATGGAGGCGAGCGGATTGCGGATCTCGTGCGCCAGCGATGCGCTCAACTCAGCCACGGCCTCGAGGCGCTCGGCGCGCTGCTGCAGCTCCTGCACTTCCTTGAGGTCGGAGATGTCGGTGAAAATGGCGGTCACCGACGGCGCCTCCTGGGTCTCCTGACGAAAGGTGGTCGTGCTGAGGCCGATCGGGAATGACCTGCCGCCATCGCGGATCACCAGGCCCTCGCCCCGGCTGATCTTCCTGCCGTTGCGAATGCCGGCCACCACCGCCGCCCAGAGCTCCGAGGAGCGGGTCTTGAGCTGATCGAGCACCGGATGGCCGAGGAGGGCCTGCGCGTCGAGGTCGAGGAGCCGCTGCGCCGTCGGATTGATGAACGCGAGCCGTCCCATGCCGTCCACGGTGATCACGCCGGAGCGGATGTTCCGCAGGATGTCGTCGGCCTCGAGACGCACCCGCTTGAGCTCGATCGCGAGCGTCTGCTGCTCCATCCCCGCCTCGCGCAGCTTGTGGCCGAGCACGGCGACGATCGCGAAGACGACGTTGACCACCAGGATCTGCGCCCAGAATGCGGTGTCGGGTGGGCCCGCGTGGCTCAGGAAGTTGTCGGCGAGAAACACCGCCGACGCCAGTACCGTGGTGAACGCCCCCCAGGTGGGCGGCATGAGGAGGGCGTACGCGGCCACGAGCAGCACGTACAGCGCGGGAAACGCCGACTGTGGCTGGCCGGCGAAGTGGACGATCGTGGTGACCAGGCCCAGGTCCACGAGCGCCTGAACGAAGAGAAAGGTGTTGCCCGGAGTGCGCCGCCTGAGGAACGCCGCCCACGCCCCGTAAGCGGTGAACGTGAGGGCGATGACCACCGCGATGCTGACGAGAAACGATTCCCGCGGCCGCTCGGTCCAGACCAGCCCGGCGCCGAGCAGGATGCCCACGGCCAGCACCAGTCTCCCGATGAACAGCCACGAGAGCAGCGTGCGCTGGTCGGGCAGCGAGCTACGGCCGGTACGGCGGCGGTCAGCCACGGATGCCATCGGGTCTCACGGGATGCGGGGGGGACGCGGAGGTTGGCCGAAGATAGAAAGGCGTGCGTATCATTACAATCCACATGACTTGGTTTGTCTACATCGCCCGCTGCGGCGACGGCAGCTTGTACACGGGGATTACCACGGATCCGGACCGACGCGAAGCGCTGCACAACGCGGGCCGTGGGGCCGCCTATACCCGGTCCCGCCGGCCTGTTCGGCTGGTGTACCGGGAGGGAGCGACCGACCGCGGTGCGGCGCTCCGGCGTGAGGCGGCGATCAAGCGGCTGGACCGGGCGAGGAAGGAAGCGATGGTCGGCGGTGGCGAGAGCGGGGAGTTTGCCGGGTTCGGGCGGGGCGCGCTGAGCTTTCTGCGGCGACTCGCGCGGAACAACAGGAAGAGCTGGTTCGAGCAGCACCGGGCGGAATACGAAACGGCTGTCCGCGACCCACTCCGGAAGCTCGTAGAGGAGATGGACGTCCGGCTGGCCCGCCTCGCGCCCGAGCTCGTGGGAGATCCCCGCCGCTCGATCTTCCGCATCCATCGCGACGTTCGCTTCTCGGCGGACAAGGCTCCCTACAAGACCAACGCCGCCTGCCAGTTCTATCACCGGGACGCGGGCCGGGGCGCGGGCCGGGGCGCGGGGCAGGACGCCGACGGCGCGGGTGCGGGATTCTATTTTCAGCTCGCGGATGGAGACTGCTTTGTCGCGGGAGGAATCTGGATGCCGGCACGGCCCGCGCTCGACCGGATCCGCGAGGCGCTCGCCGAGCGGCACGAGGAGCTCGAGGCAATCGTGCGTCTCCCGGCGTTCCGACGGCGATTCGGGCGGCTCGACGAGGAGGCGATGCTCAAGCGCATGCCTCGAGGCTACCAGGAAGGGCACCCGGCGGAGCGCTGGCTCCGGTACCGGTCGTTCACCGTGACGAGGACGCTGACCGAGCGGGAGGTGACGGCCCCACGCCTGCCGGCGATACTGGCCCGGGACTTTGCCGCGATGATCCCGATGGTGCGGTGGCTCAATGGTGCGATCGGCTACCAGCCAGTTACTGCACGGGTTCAGCGGCCCTGATCTCCGCGGCGCTAACCTCGCGGACCGGCGCGACGTCAGGCTTCTCGCCCGTCACAAATCCCTTCGCCACCTCGAAGAGCACCACCGGACGCGGCTTGTCCACCTTCATGTAGGTAACCTCGTCGACCTCCACCATGATCAGCGCAAGGCGCGGATCATCGGGCCCGCCATTTCGCTCCCCGCCCTCGTCCGAGAACCACATCTTCCAATCCGGCCGGTACAGCTCGCGGATCGCTGACCGGTCGGACGACACATGGGCGGTGCCGCTGACCGAGACCCACTCACGATTTCCGTCGCGATAGTACGCGAGGTTGACGTTTGGGTCATACTCCAGATCTTCGAGCTTGTGCGTCTCGCGATCGGTTACGAACCACAGATCCGCACCCTCGGCCTGAGTCTGGGTCGCCATTGGGCGGGAGACCAGTCTGCCGTCCTGCCGGCGGGTGGTAAACATGGCGATCTCGATACCATCGATGAGGTCGTAGAGCTCCTCGATCTTCTTTTCAGGAGTGATGCCGTCCATAGTGTCCGACCCTTCAAGAGTGATCGGACAAGATGCTGGGACGCATCGAGGCTGGCGGTGATGTGCGTCGCAGCCCAAGAGGCATCAGGCCCGCCGCACCCGGTCGAGCGCACGACGGACTCCGGCCGCCAGATTGTCCGAGGAGAAAGGCTTTTGCAGGAACGGCTCGCCCGACTCACGCACGCCGCGCTGGAGTTTGTCCGCCTCCGAGTAGCCCGACATGTACATCAGGCGCGCGCTCGGCAGGATCCGCGCCACGTGATCGGCCAGCTCCTGGCCACCCATCTCGGGCATGATCATGTCGGTCAGCACCAGATCGATTCCCGTCCCCACCCGCTCGGCGAGGACGAGCGCCTCGCGGCCGTTCGACGCCTCGAGTACCCGATAGCCCCTTTCGGTGAGCACGCGCGACGCCACCATCCTGACCGCGTCCTCGTCTTCCACCAGGAGAATTGTCTCGGTGCCGTGTGACGGCTCCGGCATGGTCTCGGGACCGGCGCCGGCGGGGTCCTCGGACAGGACCCGGGGAAGGCAGATCTTGAAACTGGCTCCCTTCCCCTCTTCGCTGTCCACCCAGACATAGCCGCCGCTCTGGGCCACGATGCCGTACACGGTGGCGAGACCCAGTCCGGTGTTCTGGGTGCTGGGCTTGGTGGTGAAGAAGGGCTCGAAGAGGTGCGTCTTGACCTCCGGCGTCATGCCCTGCCCGTTGTCGGCGACGACGAGCATGACGTAGGGACCGCCCGGGATCGGAATGCCGAGGTGCTGATAGGCGTAGTCGTCGGGAAAATCCACGTTGAGCGTTTCGATGGCGAGCCGTCCGCCGCTGCCCATCGCATCCCGCGCGTTGAGCGCCAGATTCATCACCACCTGTTCCATCTGCCCGTAGTCCGCCTCGATGCCGCCCAGGTCGTCGGCCAACTGGGTGACGAGCATCATGTCCTCGCCGAGCAGCGGGCGCAGCATGCGCTCCATTCCGGTGACCACGTCGTTGAGGCTCAGCACCTGCCGGGCGACCACCCGATGCCGGCCGAATCCGAGCAGTTGCCGGGTGAGCTGCATGGCGCGCTCGGCGGCCTTCCGGATCTCGTCCGCGTCGGACCACCTCGGGTCCTTCCGCTCCAGGGTGGCCAGGAGGAAGTCGCTGAATCCCATGATGATCATCATCATGTTGTTCAGGTCGTGCGCGACGCCTCCGGCAAACCGGCCGACGGCCTCCATTTTCTGGGCCTGCTGTACCTGCTGCTCGGTTTCGATGCGGGCGGTGATGTCGCGGCCCACTCCCACGATCCCGGCAATGGCCCCGCCGCGGTCGCGGAGGGGGGAGAGGGTGTTGAGCACGTGGCGGGGACCGCGGGCGGTGCGCAGGATCCATTCGTAGGTGACGGTCTCGCCCGCGAGCGCGCGAAGATTGGCCCGCTCGTGGACCGGCGCATCGGCCGCACCGACGATCTCGCGGGTGGTCCGGCCGATGAACTGGTCGGGGAAGAAGCCCTCACGCTGCAGCCAGCGGCCGAAGACGTTGACGCACCGCTGTTCCGAGTCGAGCTGGAAGACGACATCGTCGATCGATTCGACCAGGCTCTGGAACCGGTGGCCCCCATCCGGGCCAGTTTGCTGGTCCGAGCGGCCGCCCGACCCGGTCCTGTCCCGCTTGCCGGTCAGATCGCGTGCGCAGGCAACGATTCCCGAGGGCGAAGGGGTGACACGAACGCAGAACCATCGGTTCATCGGCGTGAAAAACGCTTCGAACTCGATCTCGGTCTGCTCGACGACGGCGCGGAACGCCTCCGCCTGGAATCGCGATCCGGAGAGACCGGGGATCGCCTCCCACACCGTCCGCCCCAACAGCTCGTCCCGACTGCTCCCGAGAAACCGGAGATATTCGCCGGCGCGCCTGTTGACGAGCGTCAGGCGCCACTCGTCGTCACACACCAGATAGAGATCGCTCAGGCAGTCGAGGACGTCGCCCGGCCCCGGGGGGGACGGCTCGAGCAGCAACACGCTCAAGCCGTTGGCCGAGGGGAACACCCGCAGCTCGAGCATCGACCCCGAGACCGGATCCCTCACCAGGCACTGGACCGAGGCATTCGACGTTTGTGCGCGGCGGAGGGCGGTCCCGGTCGGCGTGGTGCGGAACGACGGAGATGCATCCCAGATGAGCGTGCCAAGGAGGTCGTCGCTGGCAGCGCCGGTCAGCGCGGGGAGGAGTCGCTGCGCGGCGTGATTGAGATAGGAGTATCTGCCCTCGTGGTCGAGGGAGAAGATCCCCTCGCCGATGCCATCGAGAGCCTCGAGCGAGCGTGCGGTATCGAGCAACGGATGAGACCTTGAGCTGCGGGTGGCCTCAAACTAAGAGGGGCCGCCCCCGACATCCAGTCTCAGGGCCTGGTCCCCGCCGCCGGTCCATGGGTAGAGCGCACGGTAGATATCCTGGTTCCGCTGAATCGCGCGCACGTAGCCGCGCGTCTCCGCGAACGGGATGCGCTCGGCGAACACCTCGGGATCATCGACTGCCTTGCGCGTGGCCCATCGTTCCACCCGGCTCGCGCCCGCGTTGTACGCGGCGAGGATGTGAACCGGCTCCTGGTACATCTCCGCCAGCTCCTGCAGATGAAAGGTGCCCAGCTGCAGGCTCACGTCGGGCTGGTACAGCAACACCGGATCCCAGATCGGAAAATTCAGGGAGGCCGCCAGCCGGGCGCCGAGATCGGGCATCACCTGCATGAGGCCGCGCGCGCCGACGGCGGAGGTGGCCGCGGGGTTGAACATCGACTCCTGCCGGATGAGGGCGGCGACGAGGCTGGGATCGAGCCCGTGCTCCGCCGACTCCGCGCCGAGTGCCTCGGCGAGGCCGACGGGATAGAGCAGCCGGTAGGTGCGGGCATCGGGACGCGCTCCATGCGCGAGAGCGCGGCGGGCGAGAGAGATGGCCTGCGAGGGAAAGCCCTGCGCTCGGAAGGCATTGGCGAGCGCGAGCAACCGCTCGGAGGAGGTGTCCTGGGTGCGGGCGAGACGATCGTACTCCCACTTCGACTCCGCGGCGAGTCCCAGCCGTGCAAGCAGCGCCGCGCGGGCGACCGAGGCATCCATAGCGGGAACGACGATGAATGAGTCGGGAGAGGCGACCGGGCTCCACGCCGGGAGACCGAGCCGCTTGAGCCCGAGCCCCACGTAGTACGAGCCCGGGTCCCCACCGGCGACCAGCGCCCAGCGGCTCCGGGCGGCCGCGGTATCGCCGGCGGCGGCGCAGGCCCGACCCGCCCAGTAGATCGCGGCGGGGGCCTCATCGCTCCCGGAATAGCGCTGCCAGAGCTCATCGAACTCGCGTGCGGCCCGGGCGGGATCGCCGTGCAACAACTCCAGCAGCGCGGCCCGGAAGCGCGCGGTGGGAGCGAAGGTGCTGGTGGGATACCGGAGGGCGAGACGACGGTTGTAGCGGCGCGCCTGATCGTCGGCGCGATCGTCGGCGGCGAGGTCGCCGAGGAGAAAGAGCGCGATCGATGCCGAAGCGGTGTCCGACGGAAACCGGCGACCGATCGCGACGAGCGCCTCACGCCCCTCACTCACCTGGCCGTCCCGCACGAGTGCGCGCGCCCGCTGGTACGCCGCCGATGCAAGGAGCGCCCTGGGGGCCCGCACGAGATTGAACTGGAAGGCGGCGTCGGCGTAGCGTCCCACCTTGCCGAGGGCCGTTGCGTACCCGAACCGGTCTTCCCCCTTGCCGATGCCGGCATCAAAGGCCCTCGCATAGCCGGCAACGGCGCGGGCGGGAGGTCCCGAGGATGCTGCGGCGCGCGCCACGACGAGCTCTTCAGCCGGCGTGAGCGGCGCAAACACGCTGTCGAGCATTGCGGTGGCGGCGCGAACCTCGGACGCCGACCTTCGCGCGGCAACGAGCGCCGTCAGGTCACGCCGGACCGCTTCGCGCGAGTCGCTGTCGGGACTCGCGGCAAGCCGAAGTCGCAGGGCGGTCACTCGCTCGCCGAGCGCGACGTAACGCCGGGCCGCCCCCTCCAGATCCCCGGTGCGCTCGTGAGCGGCCGCTTCGCTCCACCCCATCCGGTAACGCGCGAGGGGATCGGCCAACTTGTCGTACAGCCGGGCACGCTCGGCACTGTCGTCGGTGACTGCGGCTGCGTGAACGAGCAGCCAGTCGGCGACGAGGGGAAGCCGCGCGGCGGCGCGCTCGTAGGTCGAGGCGGAGCTGTCCCGCGCATCGAGGCGGTCGAGCGCCATGGCCATGAGCACCAGCCGCTCGCCGTCGGTGGAGTCGTCTGAGGTCGGTGGCGCGGCCAGCGACTGGCCCAGCGCGAGCGAATCGTTCCCCAGCGCGAGCGCCGCCCGGGCCAGCAGCAGCCGGCCGCGGCCGGCGTAGAGGCTGTCGAGCCAGGGCTCACCGGTCAGCTGCCGCGCCACCTCCGGCCATCCGCCCCATTCGCTCGCCGCCGTCGCCGCCAGGTAGACCGCTTCGGGGGTGCGCCGGCCGGTATCGGACAGGATGGACTCAATGAACCGGCTCGCCTGCCAGGGTCGGCCCCGCGCGAGCGCATTCCGGGCTTCGACCAGCACCGAATCGCCGGCCGGTGACGAGGCCGCCGCGGTGGGGGTCGAATCAGCCAGAACGGCGGGAAGCTGACCCAGCGCAACTGTCAGCACGAACGAGAGATGAGAGAGCAGCATGGATGCGATTTTTGCCTGCAAGGGAGAGGCCAGAGCGGTTGCGGGCTATTGGCTATTGGCTATTGGCTATTAGCTATCAGCTATCGGTCCGGTAAGAAACCAACGACCATCAGCCAATAGCCAATGGCCAATAGCCCGCTTCCCCGCGTCCGCCTCGATAAATGGCTCTGGGCCGCGCGCTTCTACAAGACGCGGGCGCTCGCCTCCGAGGCGATCGGTGGCGGCAAGGTACAGGTGAACGGCGACCGCGCCAAGCGCGCCCGCGGACTGCACGTCGGCGATGAGCTCACCGTGAGGCAGCAACCGTACGAGTACCGCGTGGTCGTGCGCGAGTTATCGGACCGGCGGGGCCCCGCCGCCGAGGCGGCGAAGCTCTACGAGGAGCACCCCGAGAGCCGGGCGGCTCGCGAGGTCGTGGCCCTGCAACTCAAGAGCATGCACTCGGCCTTCGTGCCGGAGAAGGGGCGCCCCACGAAACGGGACCGGCGGGAAATCGAGAAGCTGCGGGGGAGAGACTAGAGCTTATCTCATAAATACTGGCGCGGCCATCCGAAACTGGCGTAGATTG
>JBDTTA010000107.1:0-9188 GCA_039930845.1 Gemmatimonadales bacterium | reverse complement strand
ATGGCCAAGACTGCCTGGATCGAGCGCGCAAAGCGCACACCCAAGTTCAAGGTCCGCGGCGTGCGGCGCTGCCAGCGATGCGGACGTTCGCGCGCGGTGCTCCGCAAGTTCGGGCTGTGCCGTATCTGTTTCCGTGAGCTCGCCTTGAAGGGGGAAATCCCGGGCGTGCGCAAGGCCAGCTGGTAAGGGGAATGAAGGAATGAGCCTGACAGATCCTGTCGCGGACATGCTGACCCGCATCCGGAACGCCTGCTCCGCAGGCCACCGGCGTGTGGACATGCCGGTGTCCAAGCTGAAGGTGGAAGTGGCCCGGCTGCTGCGGGACAACCACTACATCGCGGACTTCAAGGTCCTCGATGACGGCGCCCATGGCGTCCTGCGGTTGTACCTGAAGTACCACAACGAGCTGCCGGTCATCCGCGAACTGCGTCGCGTCTCCACGCCTGGTCTCCGCCGGTACGTCAAGTGCCGCGAGCTGCCGAGGGTCAAGAACGGCCTCGGCATGGCGATCGTCTCGACCCCGCGTGGGTTGATGACCGATCGCGAGGCCCGTACCGCCAACCTCGGCGGCGAGTTGCTCGCCGTCGTCTGGTAGGAGCGGCCATGTCGCGCATCGGCAAGAAGCCCATCACGCTGCCCAAGGGGGTCGCGCTCGAGCTCACGGGCCGCCTGGTCGCGGTGAAGGGGCCGCGCGGCGAGCTTCGCCGCGAGCTCCACCCGGACATGCGGCTCGCGCTGAACGACGGCGTGTTCACCGTCGAGCGCCCGAGTGAGGACAAGCGGCACAAGGCGCTGCACGGACTCACCCGCACGCTCGTCCAGAACATGGTGGACGGCGTGTCGAAAGGGTTCAGCAAGGTTCTCGAGATTCAGGGCGTCGGCTACAAGGCCGAGGCCAAGCCGTACGGCGTCAACCTGGTCGTGGGGTACTCGCACCCGGTCAAGTACGAGGCGCCCAAGGGCATCAAGATCTCGGTGGAGAACAACACGACGGTCAAGATCGAAGGCGCCGACAAGGAGGCCGTGGGCCAGGTGGCCGCGGAGCTCCGTGCGGTCCGGCCGCCCGAGCCCTACAAGGGCAAGGGCATCCGGTATCAGGGTGAGCAGGTCCGCCGCAAGGCCGGCAAGACAGGAGCCAAGTAGCATGCGCACCATTCACGCACCGAAAACGCGGGCCCAGCTCCGCTATCGCCGCCACCTCCGGGTACGCCGCCGTCTGGCGGGCACGGCGGAGCGTCCGCGGCTGGTCGTCTTCCGGTCGCTCAAGCACATCTACGCCCAGCTCGTCAACGACGATCTCGGTGTAACCCTCGTCGGTGTGGGCGATGGCAGCGAGGGCGTGGCGATCGACGGCGCCGGCAAGGTGGCGCGCGGCAAGGCGGTGGGCAAGTTGATCGCCGAGAAGGCCAGGGCGGCCGGCATCACCCGGGTAGTGTTCGATCGAGCGGGTTACCGTTACCATGGTCGCGTGCAGGCCGTCGCCGACGGCGCACGCGAAGGTGGATTGGAGTTCTAAATGGCAGACGAGACGACGACCCCGCAGGCCGGCGAGACCACCGAACAGCCCGCGCCGCCCGCCACCGAACGCCCCGCGGGTTCCGAGCGTCCGCGCGGACGGGGCGGGCGCGGCGGTGAGCGCGGCGGACGAGGCGGTCCTCGGCGCGATCGCGGCGACCGGGAGCATAGCGATCACGTTGAAAACGTCATCGCCATCAATCGCGTCGCGAAAGTGGTCAAGGGCGGCCGGCGGTTCTCGTTCAACGCCCTCGTGGCGGTCGGCGATGGGAAAACCAGGGTCGGCATCGCCACCGGCAAGGCCAACGAGGTCTCCGAGGCGGTGCGCAAGGCGGTCGAGGCCGCCAAGCGCAACATGGTCGAGCTGCCCAAGACCGGCTCCACCATCCCGCACGAGATCATCGGCAAGCATGGCGCAGGCCGGGTGCTGCTCAAGCCCGCGGCCACGGGAACCGGGGTCATCGCCGGTGGACCGGTGCGCGCCGTGCTCGAGTGCGCCGGCATCACCGACATCCTCACCAAGAGTCTGGGGTCCACCAATCCGCACAACATGGTGCGAGCCACGATGGACGGGCTCACCCATCTCGTGTCGGCCCGGCAGGTGGCCCGTGAGCGTGGTGTGGAGCTCGACCAGATCGCCTACAAGCCGCGCCAGGAGAGCTGAGTATGGGCCGCAACCCCGTCGTCGGCCGTCAGGGCCCGGGCTACCACGCCGCCGTCGTGCCGAGCGAGTCGGAGGCCGCGACGATTTCGGTCAAACAGATCCGATCCGAAATCGGGCACCCGGAGACGATGCGCCGTACGCTCCGGGCCCTCGGGCTCCGTCACCACCAGCAGACCGTGCGCCTGCCCAACTCGGCGTCGATCCGCGGCATGTTGTACAAGGTCAGACATCTCATCGAGGTAAAAGGCGTCGCGTGAACAGGGAACGGGGAAGGGGGAACGGGTGTCGCCCGTACTCTCCTGATTCCCGTTCCCCGTTCGCCGTTCCCCGGAGTAAGCATGGCTGAGAAATTCAAGACGATCACGCTGTCCAACCTCAGCCCGGCACGCGGCTCGACCGCCCCGCGCAAGCGGGTGGGCCGGGGCCCCGGTTCGGGACTCGGCAAGACCTCGGGCAAGGGGCATAAGGGACACAAGGCGAGGACCGGCGGGGCGACGAATCCCGGCTTTGAGGGCGGTCAGATGCCGATGTATCGGCGCCTGCCGAAGCGCGGGTTCACGAACCCGTTCAAGGTCATCTCGCAACTGGTCAAACTGTCGCAGCTCAAGAAGGTGACCGGCACCGATGTGAGCCCCCAGACGCTGTATTCGGCGGGCCTCATCGGGAAGGTCGACGCTCCGGTGAAGCTGCTGGCCACCGGTGACGCCGAGCGGGCCTATGCGGTCCGCGGCGTATCCCTCTCCGCGTCGGCGCGCGCAAAGATCGAGGCGGCCGGCGGCAAGATCGAGGGGTAAGTGAGCGCTCCCCGCGTCCCCGCGCTGGCCATCGACGACGAGCTGAAGCGCAAGCTGCTGTTCACGCTGCTCACGCTCGTCATTTACCGGATCGGCGCCCATATCGCCGCGCCGGGCGTCAACGTCACCGCGCTGGCCGACTTCATCCAGAACTCCGCCGCCGCGGGGTTCTTCGGATTGTACGACGCGCTGGGCGGCGGCCTCTCCCGGGCTACGGTCTTCGCGCTCGGCATCATGCCGTACATCTCGGCCTCGATCATCTTCCAGCTGGCCGGCGGCGTGGCCCCGTCCATCGGGAAGCTGCAGAAGGACGAGGAGGGCAAGAAGAAGATCACGCAGTGGACGCGGTATCTCACCGTGTTCATCTCGCTCTCGCAGGCCTATACCTTCGCCCTCTTCACCGAATCCATTCCCGGCGCCATCGCCAATCCCGGTTTTGCCTCCCGCCTCATCATGGTCGTCACACTCACCACCGGCGCCATCTTCGTGATGTGGCTGGGCGAGCAGATCACCGAGCGGGGCATCGGCAACGGCATGAGCCTGCTGATCACCTTCTCCATTCTCGAGCGACTCTGGCCGGGGACGCTGCAGCTCCTGCAGTTCATCCAGAGCGGCGTCGTGAGCGTGATCGGCGCGACGGCCTTCCTCGCCATCCTCGTGGCGGTGGTGGCGGCGGTCGTCGGCATGACCATCGCCGCGCGGCGCATCCCCATCCAGATTCCGCGCAAGGTGATGGGCCGCGGACGGATTCGGGAAGGGCAGAAGACCTTCATCCCGATCCGGCTCATCACCGCCGGCGTCATGCCGATCATCTTCGCCCAGACGATCATCATCGTCCCGGGCACCCTGGCGAGCTTCACCAAGAACCCGGTCCTGACCGACATCGCCAGCTTCTTCTCGCCGGGCCAGCTGCCGTACGATATCACCTTCGGCATCATGATCCTGCTGTTCAGCTATTTCTACACATCGATCATCTTCAATTCGGTCGACCTGGCGGAAAATCTGAAGAAGCAGGGCGGCTTCATTCCCGGCGTGAAGCCGGGGGCGAGCACGGCGGACTACATCGATGGCGTCCTGGCCCGCATCACCCTGCCGGGCGGCCTCTTCCTCGCCGGTGTCGCGCTGCTCCCGATCCTGGTTTCCAAGTGGTTCGGCATTCCCAACCGGGGGTACGGCGGCACCTCGGTGCTGATCGTGGTGGGCGTGCTCCTCGATACGATCGCGCAGGTGGAACAGCATCGCACGCTGCGCAAGTACGATGGGTTCATGAAGACGGGGCGGGTAAAGTTCCGGGGCAGACAGCAGAGATACATGTAGGCTGGGAACAGGCCTTTCCCCTTTCCCCGTTCCCCGTTCCCCTTTCCCCCTTCACTGGATTGGCATGGACATCCTCCTCATGGGCCCTCCGGGCGCCGGCAAGGGGACCCAGGGCGCGCTGCTGGCCGAAGCGCTCGGGCTTCCCAAATTCGCCACCGGCGATCTCCTGCGCGACGCCGTGAAGCGTGGCACGCCCCTGGGCCTCGAGGCCCAGGCGGTGATGGAAGCTGGTCACCTCGTGAGCGACAACATCATCCTGGGCGTCGTGCGCGAAGAGCTCGGCAAGCCCGAAGCGGTCAAGGGCGTGATCTTCGACGGAGTCGTGCGCACCATCCCGCAGGCGGAGGGCATGGCGCGCATCCTCGAGGAACAGGGCCGCAATATGGACGTGGTGTTGTTCTTCGACGTCACCGACGAGGAAATCCTGTCGCGGCTTTCCCGTCGGCGGGACCTGGAGCATCGTCCCGACGACGATCCGGAGGCGCTCGCCACCCGCCTCAAGGCCTATCGTGAGCAGACGGCGCCCGTGCTCTCCTGGTACGAGTCGCGAAACGGCGTGAAGCGCATCCCCGCCGTCGGCACCATCCAGGAGATCGCCGACCGCGTCCGGCGGTCGCTCGGCCGCTAGCATGATCACGTTGAAGTCGCCCCGGGAAATCGAGATCATGACCCGGGCAGGACGGATCGTCGCGGAGACGCTGGCCCTCATGCGGACGACCGTCGCCGCCGGAATGACCACCGAAGATCTCGATGCCGTGGCCGAGGAGTTCATCCGCAGTCACGCCGGCGCCACGCCCTCCTTCAAGGGTCTCTACGGCTTTCCCAAGACCCTCTGCACCTCGATCGACATGGAAATCGTGCACGGCATTCCCTCCGACCGCCGGGTGCTTGCGGAGGGCAGCATCGTGAGCGTCGACGTCGGGGTCCAGCTCGAAGGGCTGCACGCCGATTCCGCGACGACGATTCCCGTCGGGGAAATCGGTGCCGACGCGCAACGCCTGATGAACGTGACCCAGGACTCCCTGGCGGCGGGTATCGCGCAGGCGCGCGTGGGCAACCATGTTGGGGATATCGGTCACGCGGTGCAGGCGGTGGCTGAGGCGGCGGGATTCGGGGTGGTGCGGGAGCTGGTGGGACACGGGATCGGAACGAGGTTTCACGAAGAACCGCAGGTGCCCAATTACGGAAGCCCCCATCGGGGCCCGCGTCTCCTCGAAGGAATGACGCTGGCCATCGAGCCGATGATCACCATCGGAAGCCCCGCCACAAAGACGCTGTCGGACAAGTGGACCGTGGTCACGGCCGACGGCAGCCTGTCCGCCCACTTCGAGCACACCGTCGCGATCACCACGGCGGGACCGAGGATCCTCACGACCATGTGAGAGTCAGCGAATCCGCTCGCTGACGATCTGCCCCACTCGACGCTCCGCTGCTTCCGCTTCCTCCACCAGCTTGAGCCCCATCGCCGACATCGACGCACCGTCGGACGTGGAGATATCGATATCGGCGCGCATGGCCCAGTAGGCACTGCGCGCGGCGGCGGCGGCGAGAAAGGTGCCGGTGGCGGCGTCGGCAAGTGCGCCGGTGGCGCCGATGCCGGCAATGGTGGCGGCCAGCTCGGCCGCCGCCGCGGCGCCCCGGAGAACGGCGAGCTGCACGTCCGCGGCATGGCGCAGGACCCGTTCCTTCTCCGCACCGCGGGCGCCGAAGAAGGCGCCGAACACTTCGGCGTCGCGTACGGCGAGCGCCAGCAACTCGCCACGCAGCACGGCGGCGCGTTCCACCACCTCGGCGGCGCGCTCGTGGGCGGAGGCGTAGCGTTCGCGTTTACGCGTGATGCCCGCGACCATCTCGGCGAGCGCCGCCGCCAGCGCGCCGCCGATCGCCGCGGCTGATCCGCCGGCGGGGCTGACGCCCGCCGCCGCGAACGCGTCGAGCCAGCCGGCAAGCGGAGTCTCCGGAGCGGGAACGGCATTCTCGGACATCCAGTCTCCGTGCTAGTCGTGCATGACGACATCCAGCAGCCACGCCTGGATGGCCGGGTTTCCGGCGACGATCGACGTATGCTCCACTCCCACGTCCCGACCCGCGAAATCGGTCACGAGTCCGCCGGCCTCGCGGACAAGCAGTACACCCGCCGCAATGTCCCACGCCGAGAGCTGCTGCTCCCAGAAGCCGTCGAATCGGCCGGCAGCCACGCTGGCCAGGTCGAGCGCCGCGGCGCCCGGCCGGCGGATGCCGCTCGTGGCCCCCGATACTCGCGTGAACTGGCGCGTGTATTCCGCGACCCTCGAATTGTCCCGGAACGGGAAGCCGGTGCCGATCAGTGCGTACTCCGGATCGGCAATGGTCGAGACCGACAGCCGCCGCTCCCCCTGCCACGCGCCACCGCCGCGAACCGCGGTGTATATGTCGTCGCGCGGCACATCCACGACCACGCCGGCCACGATGGCCCCGTCCACCGCCGCGGCTATCGACACCGCGAAGCTCGGAAAATCGTGGAGGAAATTGGTGGTCCCGTCGAGCGGGTCGACCACCCACACCAGGCCGGCGTTGACGACCTCTGGGCTGAGCTCCTCACCGACGATCCGGCTGCCCGGTTCCGCCGCGAGGAGCACGTCCGCGATCAGCCGCTCCGCCGTGCGATCCACCTCTGTGACGAAGTCCCTGCAGCCCTTGGCGGTCCAACCTTCAGGCCCGGCGGGCCGCTCCACCGAGCGCAGATAGCTGGCCGCGCGCTTGGCCGCGGTGCCGGCAAGATGGAGTAAGTCCAAGGAAGACACTGTCTTGCATGCTCCATCGGAACCGGGTAAGTTGCCCGCCATGCCACGCATATTCTCCGGGATCCAGCCCTCCGGCGAGCTGCACATCGGCAACTGGCTCGGCGCCGTGCAGAACTGGGTCAATCTCCAGCAGAGCTACGACTGCATTTATTGCGTCGTGGACCTGCATGCCGTGACGGGCAAGTACGAACAGGCCTCGCTGGCGCGGCGCACGCGCGAGATGGCGATCGGGCTCCTCGCCTCGGGAATCGACCCCTCCCGCGTGGTACTCTTCGTGCAGTCCCACGTGCCCGAGCATTCCGAGCTGCAATGGCTCCTGACGACGCTGACGCCGATCGGCGAGCTCGAGCGGATGACGCAGTTCAAAGATAAGGCGCAGCGATTCGAAAGTGTGCCGGCGGGTCTGCTCTGCTATCCCATTCTCATGGCCGCCGATATCCTGCTGTACCGGGCCGACCTCGTGCCCGTCGGCGAGGACCAGACCCAGCATCTCGAGCTGACCCGCGAGGTGGCCCGCAAGTGGAACACGGAGTTCGCGCCGGGGGAGAAATACTTTCCTGAGCCGCAGGCGGTGCTGACCGAGGCGAAGCGCATTCTCGGTCTCGACGGGCAGGCCAAGATGTCGAAGAGCCTCGGGAACACCATCGGCATCATGGACACGCCCGAGGAAATCTGGGCCAAGCTCCGGCCCGCCAAAACCGATCCGGCGCGCGTGACGAAGAAGGATCCGGGTAATCCGGACATATGCAACGTCTTCAGCCTTCACAAGTATTTCTCGCCGCCCGAAACCGTGGCGGTGGTCGCCGGGAACTGCCGCGGGGCAAAGTGGGGCTGCCTCGACTGCAAGCGCGTGCTGGCCGACAACATGATCGCCACGCTCGCCCCCATCCGGGCCCGCGGTGTGGAGCTCGAGGCCCAGCCGGGACGGGTCGAGGAGATTCTCGCGGCCGGCGCGGGGTCAGCCCGGCGGATCGCGCGGGAGACGATGCGTGAAGTGCGGGACCGAATGGGCTTCCTTCCCCGCGCCGGTGCCGACTGAATCCGGAGCCGGAGCCCTCCACAAGAGGCCGTATGGAAAAGATCATCAAGGCCGCGGTCGAGCGCGGCGCCTCGGACCTGCACATCAAGGCCGGCGACGTCTTCCGGGCGCGTATCAACGGCAAGCTCGTCGCGCTCACCAAACAGCGGCTCACGCCCGACCAGACGCGCGCCATCGCGCTCAAGCTCATCAACAGCGAAGAAGACCGCGGGCGCATCGACAGTCTGCGTGACTTCGATTGCAGCTGGGGCATGCCGGGCGTCGGCCGCTTCCGGGTAAACGTGCTCCGGCAGCGCTCCTCGTTCATGATCGTCATGCGTGTCATTCCGTTCGCCGTGCCCACCATCGAATCGCTTCGGCTGCCGGACGCGCTCAAGCAGGTGGCCGAAGCCGATCGTGGCCTGGTCCTCGTCACCGGCGTGAGTGGCAGCGGTAAGAGCTCGACGGTGGCGGCGATGGTGCATCACATGAACCTGACGATGCACAAGCATGTCGTCACCATCGAGAACCCGATCGAGTTTCTCCATCGCGACGTGAACTGCTCGATCACGCAGCGCGAAGTCGGAGTGGACACCGACAATCTTGCCGTGGGCCTCCGCGCCGCCCTGCGTCAGGACCCCGACGTCATCGTGGTCGGTGACATGGCGGACGCCGAGACGATCGATACCGCCATCAAGGGCGCCGAGACCGGACATCTGGTCATCGGCTCGCTGCCGAGCTCGGACGTCCTGACGACGATCGAGCGCGTGCTCGCGACGCTTCCCACGGAGGAGCGGGAGATCGGCCGGATGCGGTTCTCGGAGGCGGTGCGCGCTATCATCTCCCAGCAGCTCCTTCCCCAGAAGGGCGAGAAGGGCAGGGTACCGGCGGTCGAGGTGATGATCGCCACGCCGAGCGTGCGCGAGGTGCTCAAGCACCCTGCCCGCACCGCCGAAGTCAGGCGGCTCATGGCCGATGGGAGAAAACAGCTGGGCACGCAAACGTACGAGCAACACGTCGCCGAGCTGCTTGAGGCCGGGCTCATCACGCAGGATACGGCCAGGGCCGCGGTGGCCCTCGTCGGCGCCACGCCGCCG
>JBDTTA010000106.1:0-9402 GCA_039930845.1 Gemmatimonadales bacterium | reverse complement strand
TCGGCATCGGCAAGGGCAGCGTCACGCTGGAAGACTTCGAGCAGTGCGACCTGATCGTCATCGCCGGGCAGAACCCGGGGACGAACCACCCGCGCATGCTCACTTCGCTCGAGCACGCGAAGAAGAACGGCGCAAAGATCATCGCCATCAACCCGCTGCCGGAGACCGGCCTCCTCCGCTTCAAGGATCCCAACCCCGAGGAGTCCTCGAACCCCATCGCCTTTGCCGCGCACATGGTCGGCAACGGCATCCCGCTCGCCGACATTCATCTTCCGGTGCGCGTCAACGGCGACATTGCGCTGCTCAAGGGATTGATGAAGGTGTTGCTCGAGGAGGATGCGGCCGGAGGCGGCGTACTCGATCACGCGTTCATCCGCGACCATACCGTCGGCTTTGCCGAGCTCTTCGCCGACCTCGAGCGCACGACCTGGCAGGAGATCGTGGACGGATGCGGACTCTCGCGCGAGGAGATCGAGCGCGCCGGCCGGGTCATCGCGCGCTCGAAGCGGATGATCTGCTGCTGGGCAATGGGCCTCACGCAACACCGGGACGCCGTCGCCACCATCCGGATGTACGTGAACCTCATCCTGCTCGGCGGACATATCGGGCGCCCCGGCGCGGGCACCTGCTGCGTGCGCGGGCACTCCAACGTGCAGGGCGACCGCACGGTGGGAATCTGGGAGCGCCCCACCGGCCCCTTCCTCGACGCGCTCGAGAAGGAGTTCAACTTCAAGCCGCCGCGCAAGGCGGGATTCGATACCGTCGACTCGATCGGCGCCATGCACGACGGGAAGATCGATGTGTTCGTCGGGCTCGGCGGCAACTTTCTCGCCTCATCACCCGACACCGTCTGTACCGCGGACGCAATACGCCGATGCGGGCTGACCATACAGATCGCGACCAAGCTGAACCGCGGTCACCTGATCACGGGCCGGCAGGCCCTGCTCCTGCCCTGCCTGGGACGCTCGGAGCGCGATCCGTCGGGCTTTCTCACCGTCGAGGATTCCTTCGGGGTGATCAGCTATACCCGGGGCATGCTGGAGCCCGCATCGCCCGCGCTTCGAAGCGAGCCCGCGATCATCGCGGGGATCGCCACGGCGGCGCTCGGCTCGCGTTCGGCGATCGACTGGAAGGGGCTGGCGGCGGATTACAGCAGGATCCGCGATCACCTCGGCCGGGTCGTTCCCGGCTTCGAGAACTTCAATACGCGGATCGGCAAGGGGAAAATTTTCTATCTCCCCAATCCGGCGCGCGAGCGCCGGTTCGTGACCGCGAGCGGCAAGGCGCAATTCTCCGTGCCGCCGATTTCCCAACATGACCTGGGAACGGATCGATTCCTGCTGATGACGATCCGGAGCCACGATCAGTTCAACACCACGGTGTACGGCCTCCACGACCGGTACCGCGGCGTGCACGGGGGACGCCGGGTGCTCTTCGTCAATGCCGAGGACGCCGCCCTGAGAGGATGGACCGCCGGGATGCGCGTCGACATCACGAGCCACTTCAAGGGACAGAAGCGGGTGGCGAGGCGATTCCAGATCGTGCCCTACGCCATCCCGCGGCGTTGCGTGGCCGCGTACTTCCCCGAGGCGAACGTGCTGGTGCCGGTGGGAAGCGTGGCCGAGGCGAGCAACACACCGACCTACAAATCGCTGCATGTAACGCTGGAGCCGTCCGTACAGAGCAGCTCGAGCCCCGTGAAGGTGGCGTTCCAGCCATAGCGTCAGGAGAAAATCATCAGCTCCCGTTGATATTTCTCCGGTGTGATGAGGATGTCCCTGTCCTTCACCACCACGTTGACCTCGCTGCGAACACCGGTCTGGCCCGGCAGGTAGATGCCGGGCTCGACCGAGAACCCGATGCCCTCGATCAGCAGGCGGGTATCGTACGTCTCGGTGTCATCGATCGGTGGCCCGAACCCGTGGAGACCGTACCGGTCGATCGAGTGGCCGGTGCGCGACTGGGTAAACTCCAGGTAGCCCGCGTTGCCGATCACGTTCTTCGCGGCAGCGTCACCCTCCGCCCCCTGCACCCGCTCGCCGCTCCGCACCCGCCGGCCGATGAGGTCGAGGGCCGCATCGCGCGCCTGGCGGACCACGCTCCAGAGGTGCGCGTCGCGGTCGGACGGTGCGCCGATGGACGCCATCCACGTCTGGTCGGCGTAGATCCCGCCCGGTTCCGTCGCCCACAGGTCCAGGAGCAGTAGCGCGCCGCGCGCGATCGGCACGCTTTCCTCCGCCGTCGGCTCGTAATGTGTGCGCGCCGCATTCGGCCCCCAGCTCACGCTCGGCCCGCTCTCGGTCGACAGACCCGCGCGGTCGAATCGCTCGCGAATCCACACCGCCAGCTCGTGCTCGCTCATCGGGCTCGCGGTGCCCGCCCTGCCCCCCGCCAGCGCGATCCCTTCCCGTGCCACCGTCGCGACGATCTCCGCCGCCCGACGGTGCGAGGCGATATCGTCCGGCGTCCACACCGAGCAGTAACGGGTGACGAGGTCCGACGAAGTCACGAGAGTCCCGCCGAGCGATCCCAGCAGCTCCGCCACGCCGGCGGGGACACCGTCGAGATACGGGATCGCGGCGTGCGGTGAGTAGTCCACCGCGAGTCGCTTCCCGCGCACCAGCGTGCCCAGCTCCGCCGTCAGCGCCTCACGCGTGACCCAGACATGCTTGGGCCAGTCGGAAGGCCAGCCGCGCCAGAGCTCGTTGTCGATGGCGTGCACCAGCGCCATCGGCGGCCCCTGAGGCGGGATCATCACGTAGACGCGGCGGCTGCCGACGATCTCGGGACCGAGCACCGCGGCGGCGATCGGATTGCGGCCGCGAAAGTCGAACAGCAGCCAGCCATCGACACCCAGCTCGGAGATCATGGCCTGCAGGCGGGGGAGCTCCTTGCGGAGGCGGTTCAATGCATCTGTCATTGGCTGGTCACCAGGCGCACCACCACGAAGTAGTTCTCATCGACGTGGAAATCGCTCGAATGGGAAATGGGCAGCGTCGTGGTTTGCCATGCTTCGGTGGGCGAGAGTCTGGTCGAGCTGTCGGGCGAGGTCATCACGCGGACCGGCATGTCGAACCCCGGCACGACGTCCGCCCAGCGGTAGGCGAGCGAATCGCCGGTCAGCCTGTACTCGAACGCGGGGATCTTCGTCGTGGTGAGATACTGCGCGAAGACGTGGCTGAGGTCGATTCCCGACGCCGAGCTGATGTAGTCCTGCACCTCCTTGCCGGTCACGATCCTGTGTTGAAACTTCGCGTTGAGCCCGCGCAGGACGGCGCGCCATGTGGTGTCGTTGCCGATCACCTGGCGGATGGTGTGCAGCATGTTCCCGCCCTTGTAGTACATGTCGCGAGAACCCTCGGTGTTCACGCCGTAGGGCCCGACGATCGGCTTGTCGTTCTTCACCAGCTTGCGGGTGCCGCGGACGTACTCGGCGCCGGCGTTGGTGCCGTACCGGCATTCGGTGTAGAGGGACTCCGAATAGTTGGCGAAGCTCTCGTGGACCCACATGTCCGCGATATCGGCGGTGGTGAGGCTGTTCCCCCACCACTCGTGCGCACTTTCGTGGATCACGATGAAGTCCCATGTCAGCCCCCACCCGGTGCCCGACAGATCCTTCCCCTTGTAGCCGTTGGCGTATCCGTTGCCGTACGCCACCGCGCTCTGGTGTTCCATGCCCAGATGCGGCGCCTCGACGAGCTGGTAGCCGTCTCGGTACCAGGGATACGGTCCGAACCAGTGCTCGAAGCAGGCGAGCATCGGCTTGACCTGGCTCCATTGCACTCTGGCGGTGTCGAGATTGCGCGCGAGCGGCCAGAAATCCAGCGTGAGATGGCCGTTCTCGCCCTCGTAGGAATCGGTGAACGGCGCGTAGCGCCCGGCGGAAACGGCGATGTCGTAGTTGTTGATCGGGCTGGTGACGAACCACTCGTAGGTGGACCACCCGTCCGGGAGCCGCTCGATGCCGCGCAGGCGCCCGTTTCCGACGACCTGCATCGAGTCGGGCACCGTCACCGCCACGCGCTGGCTGTCGGGCTCCTCGGTCTGCGTGTCCTTGGTGGGCCACCAGACGCTGGCGCCGAGGCCTTGGCACGCCGTCGAGATCCATTCATGCCCGTCCGGATCATGGGCCCAGATAAGCCCACCGTCCCACGGAGGACGCTGTGCGACCCGCGGCTTGCCGCTGTAGTACACGGTGACCGTGCGAGTCGTCCCCGTGCGCTGTCCACTGACCGCGAGAAAGTACGCGTTGCCATCGCGGCGGAACCCGACCTTTCTCCCATCCTGCAGCACGCTGTCTATCCGGAGCGGCTCCTGGAGGTCGATCTGCATCGCCCGCGGCTTGCTGGTTACCCGATAGGTGATGCCGTTCCACCCGCGAATCGTGCTGTCCGACGGATCGAGCCGCACGTGCAGGTCATAGAACCCGACATCCCACCAGGCACGCTCCGGGGTAATGCTGCCGCGGAGAGTGTCGGCGTGGGTAAAGGCGGGCTGTTGGGCGGCGGCCTGCACGACCGCCAGGAACGACAGCGCGATGACGAAACGGAGCGTAGTGATTGGCATGGCCGGAATCGTACTGCCTCGCCGATTGGAGGGCCAGAGTGTAAACTCACAGCGAGGCCTGTGCCTCGAGAGATAGCGAAGCGCCTACCGACCAGGAGATACGCATGTCACGCACCGTAGTTTCATCACCAAGGCGGTCCGGCACCGTCGTGTCCAGCCGCAATTCCGAGACTCCCGACCGCAATCCGCGGCTCTATTCGACCAAAAACGACCTGCCCGAGTCGGCCCGCATCGAGGCCATCGGCCTGCTGAATCAACGCCTGGCCGATTGTATCGACCTGCAGACCCAGTGCAAGCAAGCCCACTGGAATGTGAAGGGGCCGTCGTTCATCGCGCTCCACAAACTGTTCGATGAAGTGAACGAGGCCGTCGAGGAGTATGTCGACCTGCTCGCCGAGCGCGCCGTGCAGCTCGGCGGGATCGCCGAGGGGACGGCGGCCATCGTCGCCAAGCGCTCGACGCTGCTCGACTATCCGCTCGTGCTCTCCACGGGGGAGGAGCACGTCGCGGCCCTCTCGGAGGCCCTTGGGGCGTTTGGTCGGACGGTCCGCCTCGGCATCGAGGAGATGAATGATCTCCAGGACGCCGACAGCGCCGACATCCTGACGGAGATTTCCCGCGGGGTGGACAAGTGGCTCTGGTTCGTCGAAGCCCATCAGCAGAGTGGGAACGGGACGCGCTGAGCGGTGACGGGATCCGAAGCCGGGCGCCGGGGAGCGACTCAGGCGGAAATGGTGCGGGCCGCCGTCATTCAGGCGGCCATCGCCGGCTTCGAGGACGCGTCGATGCAGGGACTCTGCTGCGAAGGAGCGTGGGAGGCCGCGGTTTCCGCCATGCGTCTTCTCGACCTCGGCTCGGCCGCCCCGTCGGACTGACTCGGCGGTAACCATGCCTACCGCCCCCGACGCCCGCCGGCGCCTGCTGCATACGAGCCTCGCGCGGATGCCGGCCAGCCTCTTTCAGTTCGACCCGCGCATGGCCGAGGGGTGGCTGGCCGACCGGTATTTCGTGCGGACCGCCGGCACACTGGCGGAGGACGGCCGGGATCCGGTCGTGAGGATGCAGCTCTTCGCCAAGCAGCGCGGCATCCTCGCGGGCGTGCCCGAAGTGATCCGGATGCTGGAAACCCAGCTCGCGCCGATTCCGGCCGTCAACGGCCGGCCGGCAACCCTGCACGACTTCACCATCGATACCCTTCTCGACGGCGACGAGATCGATCCCGCCGAGCCGGTCATGCACATCACCGGCCCCTACCTCGCCTTTGCCCATCTGGAAACCGCATACCTCGGCGTCCTGGCCCGCCGGACGCTCGTCGCCTCGAACGTGCGGCGGGCGATTTCTGCCGCGGCCGGCAAGCCGGTGATCTTCATGGCCGCGCGGCACGACGACTGGCGCGTGCAGGTCCCGGACGGCTACGCCGCGATGGTGGGGGGCGCGGAGCTGGTGAGCTCCGATGCGAACACCGCGTGGTGGGGCAACAGCGGCGGCAGCGGCACGATGCCGCATTCGATGATCGCTGCCTACGGCGGAGACACCGTCGCAGCCACCCTCGCCTTCACCCGATACGTGCGGGCGCACGAGCCGGAGGTGGGCGTCGTGAGCCTGGTGGACTATCAGAATGACGTGATCGGCACTTCGCTCGCCGTCGCGCGAGCGATGCGGGCGGAGTATGGCCCGGGCGCCTTGCAGGCGGTGCGGGTGGACACGAGCGAGTCGCTCGTGGACGCCTCGCTCGCCGGATACGCCGCAACGCATCCGCGCGAGCCGAGCGGTGGAGTCAACGCCCGACTCGTCCGGACACTGCGCGACGCGCTCGACGCGGCCGACTTTCCGGAGGTGGGGATCATCGTCTCCGGCGGCTTCACTCCCGCGCGTATCGGTGCGTTCGAACGGCTCCGCGTACCGGTCATTGCCTACGGCGTCGGCTCGAGTCTCCTCGGCCACAATGCCGGAGAACCGGCCGGACTCCTCACCAGCTTCGACTTTACCGCCGACGTCGTGCGGGTCGATGGGCGGCGCGAGAGCAAGGTAGGCCGGGAAGAACGCGGCAACGATCGTTTCGTTCGGCTCGACCCCGACGAGGTTTAGCTCTCCGACCGCAACGACCGGCCGCCTCCGTCGGCATCCCGCCATCCAGCCATCCCGCCCCTTGACCCTATAGCGTGGTATAGGGTGTATCCTGTCATAGGAGGATAGATGCACAAACGCGCGTCCCCCGGTGGGACCATGACGATCGGCGAGCTCGCCCGGCAGGCGGGTGTCGGGGTGCAGACGGTCCGCTATTACGAGCGGCGGCGCCTCCTGCCGGAGGCGGCGCGCCGCGCCTCGGGATACCGGGCATTTGCCCCCGCGGCCCTCGAGCGTCTGAGGTTCATCCGCCGGGCCCAGGAGCTGGGCTTCACGCTGTCCGAGATCGCCGAGCTTCTCGCGCTCCGGCTCGATCCACACACGACCGCGGCCGACGTCAAGGCACGAGCCGGGGAGAAAATCCAGGAGATCGAGAGCAGGATCCGCGATCTCGAGCGCATCAGGCACGCGCTCTCCCACCTGGCCGGCAGTTGCCGCGGCGGCCATGCCCCCACCACCGACTGCCCCCTGCTCGAGGCGCTCGGCTCTCTCGACGGAGTGACGGGAAGATGACAACGACCGACAACAAGCTGGACCTCACCGCGACGGTGCACGATCTCATTCAGCGCCATCCGGCCACGCTCGCGGTGTTCCAGCGATACGGCGTGGACACCTGCTGCGGCAGCGCGGTGAGCCTCAAAGACGCCGCGCGGCGCGACGGGCTCGACGCAGATCGCCTTTACAGCGAGCTCCTGGAGGCCGCGAAGACAAAATGACGCCGAAGACGGAGCCGAGGAGGCCCCATGGGTGAGACGACCACGGTCGACGAGGAGATCACCGTCGAGCAAGTTCGGGAGGCGCTGGGCCAGGTGCGCTATCCGGGACTCACGCGCGACCTCGTCTCCTTCGGAATGGTCGAGTCGGTAAGCGTGTGCGCCGCGCGCGTGAAAGTGCGGCTCACCGTCCGGACCCGCGATGCAAGCATTCCCGCCAGGCTCGAGGCGAGCATCACCGAGGCGCTTCGGCCGCTGGGGCCCACGTCGCTCGCCGTCGAATTCGCGGCGCCGGCCGCCACTCCGCGTCTCACCGCACGCGGGCGCACCGATCCCTGGGCCGAACAGGTCCGGCTCGCCGCGGTGAAGCACGTCGTGGCGGTGGGAGCGGGAAAGGGAGGCGTGGGAAAGAGCACCGTCGCCGCGAATCTCGCGCTCGCTCTCGCGCACGGGGGACTGCGCGCCGGTCTCCTCGACGCCGACATCTATGGTCCGAGTCTCCCGATCCTGCTCGGGATCGAGGATGGTGCCCGCCAGGTCCGCATGAGCCCCGACAAGCACATCCTCCCGCTCGAAGCACACGGGCTACCGCTGATCAGCTTTGGTTTCTTTCTCGGTGAGGGATCGCCGGCGATCTGGCGCGGACCGATGGTCTCGAAGGCGGTCAAGCAGTTCGCGCGGGGCGTGGCCTGGCCCGAGCTGGACGTACTCGTGGTCGATCTTCCGCCCGGCACCGGCGATGTGGTGCTCAGCCTCGCGCAGGCGATCGTGCTCTCGGGCGCGGTGGTGGTCACCCAGCCCTCCCGCCTCGCGGCATCCGAGGCCCGGAAGGCAGGCGAGATGTTTCGCACGCTCGAGGTGCCGCTGCTCGGCGTCGTCGAGAACATGACCGGCGCCTTCGGTCGCGGGGCGGGACAGGCCATGGCGGCCGAGCTGAATACGCCATTTCTGGGCACGGTGCCGTTCGATGAGGCGGTGGTCACCGAGGGAGACACGGGGGTGCCGACAGTGCTCGCCCGTCCCACGAGCGACGCGGCCCTGGCGCTCACGCAGATCGCGCACGGCGTCGCGTCCGCGCTGGGGTGGAGGCAGGAGTGACAGCGATCGCCCCCTCGCGGCCGGTTGGCCTCCCGCTCGCGCCGGCAACGAATTCCATCGCCCTCGCGGCCGAGCATTTCGCAGCCGCGACGCTCTACCTGCTGGCCGGGGCTGCCGGACTGGTATGGGTCGCACCCGAGCTCGCCGCCGGCGCGTACCTGTCGCCACATGTGGCCGGGGTCGTCCACCTCTTCACTCTCGGGTGGTTGACGATGACGATCTTCGGCGCGCTGTGCCAGCTTCTGCCCGTGGCCCTCGGCGCCCCGATTCGCTCGAGGCTCGCTGCCCACGTGGCATTCTGGACATTCGCGCCCGGGGTGGGAATCTTCGCCGCCGGCATCATGAGGGGCTCGGTCGCGCTGCATCACGCGGGGATCGGCCTGATTGCCGTCGGGATACTGCTCGCCGTGGGCAATGTGGCCGCCTCGTTGCCGAGCGCGCGCACGAGAGACGCGACGTGGGCCGCGATCGCGCTGGCGCACGCCTTCCTCATCTCGACGCTGGTGCTCGGGATCCTGCTGCTCCACAACCTGCACACCGGGTTTCTGGCGGGATCGCGCGCGGCCGTCCTCGCGACGCACATCCACGTCGCGGTGGTGGGTTGGGTGCTCATCATGATCGTCGGCGTGTCCCATCGTCTCCTCCCGATGTTTCTCCTCGCTCACAAGGCCGACACCAGGTGGACGCCGCGCGCGCTCGGACTGCTCTCGGCGGGCGTCGTCGTTCTCGCGATGGGACTCACGACGGGCCGGGAGGCACTGGCATGGGCGGGCATGGTTCTGCTCCAGGGAGGCGTCGGCTGCTTCCTGTGGCAGGCGCGCACCTTCTTCCACGCGCGGTTGCGGAAAAAGCTCGACGTCGGCATGCGCTTCGCGGCCACCGCTCTCGTCTTCCTGGC
>JBDTTA010000105.1:0-9418 GCA_039930845.1 Gemmatimonadales bacterium | reverse complement strand
CACCTCGGATCGTGGATGCGCGTCCCGGAGGAGGGCGGCAGACCGCTCACCTATCGCGAGATCGCGCCCAAGCTGATCGAGCATGTCACCCGACTCGGCTTCAGCCATGTCGAGTTCATGCCGCTCGCCGAACACCCCTTTACCGCCTCGTGGGGATACCAGGTCAGCGCCTACTTCGCGCCGACCGCGCGTTACGGCACGCCCGACGATTTGCGGTTCCTCGTCGACGCCTGCCACCGCGCGGACATCGGGGTGATTCTCGACTGGGTGCCGGGACACTTCCCGAAAGACGACTTCGCCTTGCGCCGGTTCGACGGGACGGCGCTATACGAGCACGAGGACCCGCGCCAGGGCGAGCATCCCGAGTGGGGCACGCTCATTTTCAACTACGGCCGCCGCGAGGTACGGAATTTCCTCATCGCCAATGCGCTCTACTGGCTCGAGGAATTTCACGTGGATGGACTGCGCGTGGATGCGGTGGCTTCCATGCTCTACCTCGATTACAGCCGGCCCGACGGAGAGTGGATCCCGAATCCCTGGGGCGGACGGGAAAATCTCGACGCCGTGGAGTTCCTTCGCGCGCTCAACGCCGCCATCGCCGAGGAGCACCCCGCCTGTTTTGCCATCGCCGAGGAATCGAGCCAATGGCCGGGTGTGACCACGCCGGTCGACCATGGCGGCCTCGGCTTTGACTTCAAGTGGAACATGGGATGGATGCACGATACGCTGCAGTACTTCGCGACCGATCCGCTCTTCCGGTCGGAGCGGCACAATCTCCTCACCTTCAGCATGATGTACGAATACACCGAGCGCTTTCTGATGCCGTTGTCGCACGACGAGGTGGTGCACGGCAAGGGGAGCCTGCTGGGGCGCATGCCCGGTGATGAGTGGCAGCAGTTCGCCAACCTCCGCGCGCTCTTCGCGTACCTGTACGCCCGTCCGGGGAAGTCGCTCCTCTTCATGGGCTCGGAGGTAGGGTCGAGGCGCGAGTGGAACCATGACACGAGCGTCGACTGGCACCTGATGGAGCGTCCGCTCAACGCCGGTCTCACGAGGTTTCTCGCCGACCTCGCCGCCGTCTATCGTGCCCGTCCCGCGCTGTGGCGCGGCGACCCCGATCCCGACACCTTCGCCTGGCTGGATGCCGACGACGCGCTTCACTCGATCTTCTCCTTCTGGAGACGCGACGGCGAGGAGGTGGTGATCGCGCTCTTTAATCTCACACCGGTGCCCCGCCACGATTTCCGCGTCGGAGCGCCCTACGCCGGACGCTACCAGCTCCTCCTCTCGAGTGATCTTCACTCCTACGGCGGAAGCGACTTCGGCCTGGTCGAGTCCGTCGAGACCGAGCCGGTGCCATGGCAGCACCAGCCACAATCGTTCCGGATCGGCCTGCCACCGCTCGGGGCCGTACTCCTCGCCAGAGAGCCGCCCGCCACGAGACCCGCATGATCCGGGTCTGGCCGGGCACGCCGACGCCGCTCGGTGCCACGTGGGACGGCGAAGGCACCAACTTCGCCATCTTCTCCGAGCACGCCACCGCGGTGGATCTCTGCCTCTTCGTCGCGCCCGACGATGCCGCCGAGCTCACACGGGTGCCCCTCCGGGAGCGCACCGACCAGGTCTGGCATGCATACCTCCCCGATGTGCGTCCGGGACAGCTCTACGGCTTTCGAGTCCACGGCCCCTACGAGCCGGACCGTGGCCACCGCTTCAACCCCGCCAAGCTGCTGCTCGATCCGTACGCCAGGGCAATCAGCGGTACCATCGCCTGGAGCGACGCCTTGCTGGGGTACGCGAAGGGGACGCCCGAGGAAGAGCGCGATCTTCATCCCGACACGCAGGACAGCGCGAGCGGAATGCCCAAGTGCGTGGTCGTGGAGTCGGCGTTCAGCTGGGGAGATGACCGCCGGCCGGAGACGCCGTGGAATCGGACGGTGATCTACGAAGCCCACGTCAAGGGGATGACCATGCGCCATCCCGACGTGCCGGAGGCGCTGCGTGGCACCTATCTCGGGCTGGCGACCGATCCGGTCATCGAGCATCTGCAGCAACTCGGTGTGACCGCCATCGAGCTGCTGCCGTTACAGCATTTCGTGACCGAGCGGCGGCTGGCCGAGGCCGGTCTTACCAACTACTGGGGCTATTCCACCATCGGCTTCTTTGCACCCGACACGCGCTACTCCAGCGGACGCCTCGGTCAGCAGGTGGCCGATTTCAAGTCGATGGTGAAGCGGTTTCACCGTGCCGGCATCGAGGTACTTCTCGACGTCGTCTACAACCATACGGCCGAGGGCAACCACCTCGGTCCGACCCTCTGCTTCCGCGGAATAGACAACACCGCCTACTATCGCCTCGATCCCGAGCATCCCCGCTTCTATACGGACTTCACCGGCTGCGGCAACACCGTCGACATCCGCCGCTCGCGGACGCTGCAGCTGGTCATGGACAGCCTTCGATACTGGGTGACCGAGATGCACGTCGACGGGTTCCGTTTCGATCTTGCCCCGACGCTGGCCAGGGACAGTCCGGGGGTCGGGCCCTCCGGCAGGTTTTTCGACGTCGTGCGCCAGGATCCGGACGTCTCGCGGGTGAAGCTCATCGCCGAACCGTGGGACCTCGGCCCTGACGGCTACCAGGTTGGCCGTTTCCCGATCGGGTGGGGCGAATGGAACGGCCTCTACCGTGACACGGTGCGGCGGTTCTGGCGGGGCGATGGAGGGCAGGTGAGCCAGCTCGCCTCGCGGCTGGCGGGGAGCAGCGACATCTACGAGTCGAGCCATCGGACGCCGCAGGCGAGCATCAATTTCGTGACCTGTCACGACGGCTTTCCCCTGCACGACCTGGTGAGCTACGAGCACAAGCACAATGAGGCGAATGCCGAGGAGAATCGTGACGGCACCGACAACAACATGAGCCGGAACTGGGGCGTGGAGGGACCAAGCGAGGCGGCGCACGTGGTGCGGATCCGGGAGCGGATCAAGCGCAACCTCCTGGCCACTCTTGCCTTTTCTCAGGGCGTGCCGATGCTCTCGCATGGCGACGAACTGGGGCGCACCCAGGGAGGCAACAACAACGCCTACTGCCAGGACAATCCGCTGACGTGGATCGACTGGAAGCTGTCGCCACTCGATCGCGAGCTGCTCGCCTTCACGCGCCTGGTATTCCAGATGCGTGCCGCGAACCCGGTATTGCGGCGGCGCCGATTTTTCAGTCATGAGCCGAAACCGGGTGGCGCCGGAAGAGACCTGGTCTGGCTGGGCCCCGATGGCCGGGAGATGGAAGAGGAGCAGTGGGCGGAAGAAGGGAACCACGTGCTCGGGATGCTGATCCGCGCGGAGGCCACCGACGAGATCGACGAGCGGGGCCGCACGCCGCGTGGCGAAGCAATCCTGATTCTAGTGAACGGCGGGGCGCGCTCTCGCACCTTCATCCTGCCGGCCAGCGAGCAGCCGGGTGCATGGACGGAGAAACTGAATACTGCTCACTCACAACCGCGCGCGATTCGAGGAGAACAGGTGCATCTCGCCGCGCATTCCCTGATGCTCCTCCAGCAGGAAGCGAGGCGTTGACGCCATGACCAGACCCGAGCCGTCCCCGCAGCTCGACCCTGTCGCGCCCGGTGCGACGCCGGACCTGTCGGATGCTGTCGCCAGGGTCGACGGAACGCTGCCGGGAAAAGACGAGATGCGGAAACGAGTCAAGGAGCTCGGGAAGAAGATGGATCGGCTCCAGACGGCGCTGTACGCCGAAATGAAGCACGCGCTGCTCGTGGTGCTTCAGGCGCGGGACGGTGGGGGGAAGGACAGCACGATCAGGCGGGTCTTCGCGCCGATCAACCCCCAGGGATGCCGCGTCACCGGGTTCAAGGTGCCGTCGGCGCTCGAGCTCAGTCACGACTATCTCTGGAGAGTCCATCGCGAGGTGCCGCCCAGGGGAATGATCGGCGTGTTCAACCGGTCGCATTACGAAGACGTGCTCGTGGTTCGGTTGCACGGCCTCGTTCCCGAGGAGGTGTGGAGGCCACGCTACCGACAGATCAACGAATTCGAGCGGAGCCTCGTGGAAAACGGCGTCACGATCCTGAAGTTCTTCCTGCACATCTCGCGGGAAGAGCAGCGCGCCCGCATGCTCGCCCGGCTTGATGACCCGAGGAAATTCTGGAAATTCAATCCATCGGATCTGGGTGAGATCGATCGGTGGGAGGACTATACCGCGGCGTATCAGGAGATGCTCCTGCGGACCAGCACGCCGGAGGCCCCATGGTACGTCGTGCCCGCGGACAGGAAACTGCCTCGTGATCTGCTGATTTCCCAGGTCGTCGTAGACGCGCTCGAGAGGCTCGACCCGAAGTTTCCGGAGCCGCAGGCCGGCCTCGAGGAATACCGGAAGCGGCTCGCCTGAGTTCAGCTCTGCCCGTCGGGGCCGACGATCACGAACGTCACATCGCTCCCGGTAATGAAGTACGGCCCCTTGTTACCCAGCGTCTGTTCCAGGGCAAGCTGCATCCGCGGATTGGTCGAGCTGATGATCACGCCGATCTGCATGCTCGCCGACGGGCCGCCGCCCGGCGGCGTGAGGTTCTCGTAGTCGAGCGTGTACTCGGGCCGGCTGAAGGTGAAGCCCTTCGCGAGGTAGGGGGCCATCTCGGCGGGCAGCACGCCCGCGCCGACTTCCGTCGGCCAGGAGCCCGTCTCATACCAGGTGCTGTACGCCGCAAGCCGAACCGCGTCCATGTCGGACGAGGCCTGGGCGGTGAGCGCCCGGTTCTTGAGATCGATGTATTTGAGTACCGCGAGCGACGCGAGCACTCCGAGAACGATCATCACGATCAGCATCTCGATGAACGTGAAGCCGGCGCGACGACTGCTCATTTCGGTCTCCGCACCACGATTTGATAGCTGGCGCCCAGAAAGTCCGACAACTGCTCGCTCGATGTGTACGTGGCGTGCGCCGGGCCATTCTCGCCGACTAGCCGGTAGACCGTTTCACCACGCCGGTCGTACCGGACCTCCTCATTCCGGGTTCCCGCTTCCTCCAGCGATACCGGAAGCCGGGCATTCTGCCTGCGATACCCCTCGATATGCTGGACGACATTCGCCATCGCGATCCGCAGGCTCGCTTCCTTGATCGCCAGCGACTCCGGAGTACCGCGCGGAGCGAACACCCACGGCGGCTGCACGACGGCGAGGTAGGCGCTGACGATCAGGAGGACGAGTGTCGCGACGCCAATCAGGGGCCTCGAGCTGGCCCGCGCGCGCCGGAGGGCCTCCGCCTCGCGCTGACTGGTTTCCCGCTCCTCCGCCTGCGTCTTGATGACGGTATCGAATGCGGCAAGAAGCGCCTGCTTCTCGGCCGAGGTCGAGGATGGTGTGGAAGTGCTGGGGTCGAGGTGTTCCGCGTCATCGGCGTTCGGTTCCCGGTCGAGGGCGCCCATCAAGTCATCACGGCCTCGCCGGCAAGCGCGCGTCTGACCTGGTCGGCAAAGCTCCTGATGTCGATCGGCTTCGTAATGTATCCATCGAAACCTGCCTCGAGGGCTCGCTCCCGGTCGCCCGTCATCCCGTGGGCCGTCAGTGCGAGGACCCTGAGACGGCCATGCGCCGATTCGCGAATCTGGTGAAGCAGGGCAAAGCCGTCCCTGCCAGGAAGCTGGATGTCCATCAGCACCAGCTCGGGATCGGTGTCGCCGATGGTGGCGAGCAGTCCGTCCCCTCCGGTCAACTCCGTGACCGCGTGCCCCTTCTGGGCCAGCACGGTACGGAAGAGTTTCATGTGGTCCGGGCTGTCTTTGATGATCAGAATTCTGGCCACGTTTCACCCTTCCGTTAGCAATAAGTACGCCAGTGAGGGGTCACGCGGGGAGGGCAGGGGTCGCCGGCGTGCCCGGTCGTGCTCGGACAAGCGATTGCGAGGCTGTGACCTACCGCGCTCGTGCGCGGCCCGGCTTCGGGCCGGATGGGTCCCGATCGGACCCGGTTGTTCCGTTGAGAATCAGTCGTCATATCGATAGGTTGCTGGCCGAACTCGGCAATCACGGCGGCCGCAGCCGCCTCATTCGGGCGGACGCGTAATGCGGCCATCGTCTCTTGCGGTCATCGGCCTCGGTGCGATCGGAGGATCGCTGGCCTGGCAGGCCCGCCTTGCAGGCGTCCCGAAGGTCGTGGGGTACTCGAGGTCCCGCGCCGACGGGGTGCAGGCCCTCAAGGCGTCTGCCATCACCGACCTGGCCGACACCCCTGAACGCGCCGCGGCTGGCGCCGAGTTCGTCGTGCTGGCCGTGCCTCCGCAGGTCACACTGGATCTTATCGGCTCCCTGGGCCCATCCCTTGAACCGGGCTCCGTGCTCACGGACGTCTGCAGCGTGAAGGCCCCGGTCGTCGCGCGGGCCATTGCCGCCGGGCTCGGTGCGCGCTTTGCCGGCGGGCACCCCCTCGCCGGAACCCACGCCTCCGGCTTTCCGGCGGCGAGCCCGCACCGGCTTCGTGCGTGCGTGGTGTACGTCTGCGAGACGGGCCAGACCGGCGGCGACATGGCGGCGCGCGCGGTCATGCGGTTCTGGGAAGAGGTGATCGAGGCCTCGCCGGTGCTGATTGACGCCGCCGCGCATGACCGCCAACTCGCCTGGACCAGCCACCTGCCGCAAGCGGTGGCCTCGGCGCTCGCCAAGACGCTGGCCGACCGCGGTCTCGCCGGGCTCTCGTATGGAACCGGCGCCCGCGATACCACTCGGCTCGCCGCCAGCAGTCCGGAGCTGTGGCTGGAAATTCTTCTGCACAATCACCGGGCGATGAGCGAGGCGCTCGAGGCGACCGAGTCGCGCCTCGCCGAGCTGCGGCGACTCATCGTCGCGCGCGACGAAGCGGGATTGCGCGCGTACCTCACCGCCGCGCAGCGGTTCCGCGAGCGCCTCGACCGATGATCGTCACCGGCACCGTGCGCGTTCCGGGTGACAAGAGCATCACGCATCGGGCGCTGCTCCTTGCCTCGCTCGCGCGTGGCACAAGCTACGTCGGCGGCGCGCTCACCTCCCTCGACGCACGCTCCACCGCGCGGGTGCTGAGGCGTCTCGGCGCCGTGATCTCGCCGCTGCGGGAGGGCGTGGTGCTGGCGGTGCAGGGGAGGGGCCGGCTTGGTGCTCCCGAGGGCGTGCTCGACTGCGGCAACTCGGGCACCACCGCGCGCCTGCTCCTCGGTCTCCTCGCCGGCCACCGCTTCAGCGCCACCCTGACGGGCGACGCCTCGCTTCGACGGCGTCCGATGCGACGCGTGACGGCGCCGCTCTCGCAGATGGGCGCCAGGTTCACCGGAGCCCGCGCCGACGGCCTGCCACTCACGGTGCGTGGGGGGCGGCTCGGACCCCTCCGGTATGTGCTCCCCGTTTCGAGCGCACAGATCAAGAGCGCGCTGCTCCTCGCCGGGCTCGCCGGCGGAGTGGATGTCGATCTCCGCGAGCCGGACGGCCGCTCGCGCGACCACACCGAGCGGATGCTTCGCGCATTCGGCTACGAGGTGAGAGAGGACAACGGATGGATCGGCTTCCGGCCGGGTGGAAGGATTCGTCCCTTCGAGATCCAGGTGCCGGGTGATCCATCCTCGGCCGCCTTCCTGGCCGGCGCCGCGGTGCTGGCCGAAGGGGGCGAGCTCCGCATCGCCGGGGTGGGAGTGAACCCGACGAGGACGGGTTTTCTGGCGGTGCTGCAGAGGATGGGGGCTCGCGTAGCGGTTGAGGGAACGACGGAGCATTTCGGAGAACCGGTCGCCGATCTGGTGGTCGGGCCGGCCACGCTGTGCGGCACCGACGTCCTGCCCGGTGAAATTCCCGCGTTGATCGACGAGATCCCGCTCCTCGCCGTCCTCGCTTCGCGGGCCCGGGGCGTCACCACCTTTCACCGGGTGGGCGAGCTGCGGCTCAAGGAGAGCGACCGCCTCTCGCTCATCGCCGAGAATCTCCGCTCGGTGGGCGGGCGCGCTGAGGTGCAGGGGGACGATCTGATCGTCGAAGGCGTCGAGATTCCGCCAGCAGGCAAGGCACGCTCCGCGGGCGATCACCGGATGGCCATGGCCTTCGCGGTGCTCGGCAGCGTCGACGGGGCGCGGATCCGGGTGGACGACATGGTGTGCGCGGCGGTCAGCTTCCCCGGCTTTGCCGAGACCCTGCGAAGCATTCGCCAACGGAGGCGCCGGTGAAGGGCGGAGTCATCTCCATCGACGGGCCGTCGGCCGCGGGCAAGTCGTCGACCGCCCGCGCGGTAGCGGAGGAGCTCGGTTTTTCGCACCTCGATTCCGGCTCGCTGTATCGCGGCGTCACCCTCGTCGCCCTCCGGGAGATGGCGCGAAAAGGACTGCAGGGCGGCGACCCGCTCGCCGCGCTTGGCACCGAAGCGATTCTTCGGTCGGCGGAAGACCGGGGGCTCATGCTTCAGCCGGACGGGGCGGGGTTCAGCGCCTATCTCGAGGGCGAGCCCGTCGACGCCGACCTTCGTGGGACCGCGGTGACCGCGGGCGTCTCGGCCGTGTCGGCGATCCCCCAGATTCGCGAGTGGGTCAACAGCCATCTGAGGGCGATGGTGCGGGCGGGCCGTGACGTCGTGGTGGATGGACGCGACATCGGCACCGTCGTCTTCCCGGACGCCGCCCTGAAGATCTTCCTTACCGCGACCCCGGAGGCGCGGGCAGGCCGCCGGATCAACCAGCGCGGCGTCGAGGTCGATCCCCAGCGGCTGGAGGCCGAAGCCTTCGCGCTCGCGGCCCGCGACGAAGCCGATTCCACCCGCGCCGTCGCCCCGCTCCGGCGGCCCCCCGACGCGGTGGACATCGACACCACCGCCATGGAGTTCCGGCAGCAGGTCCGGACGATCGTGGAACTGGCCCGGCCAATCTTTCAGCGGCCGTAAGCCGCTCAGGGCAGGACGGGCCTGCCAAACGCATGTCCCACGTTGCGTTGGGGATACCGCTGGGCTAACTTCCAAGGCTCTCACCCGTGGCAATTCGGCCACGGAGAGCTCACCTCATCCCGCGGCCTCCCAGGCGCGGTGCTCAAAGGATGGCCAGCCCCGCATGCTCGACCAACTCCAACCATCTACCAACGACCAGTTCATCTCTCCGACCGGGCTCCGCGTTCGGCAAGACCTCTACGACGAAGACTACTCCGACGAAGACTACGAGCAGATGCTCTCGATGTACGAGGGCACCATGGCGCAGATCGTCGAAGGCGAAATCGTCAAGTCGAAGGTCCTCCGGGTCACCGACAACGCGGTCATCCTCGACGTCGGTTTCAAATCTGAAGGCTCCGTCCCCCTCGATGAGTTCAAGGACCCCAAGTCGCTCAAGGAAGGGGATGAGGTCGAAGTCTTCCTGGAACACCTGGAAGACCAGGAGGGCGCGGTCGTGCTCTCCAAGAAGAAGGCCGACTTCA
>JBDTTA010000104.1:0-9432 GCA_039930845.1 Gemmatimonadales bacterium | reverse complement strand
CCCGGGCTCCGGGAGGTAACGCCTCGAGACACGACGCGCGCCCGCGAGGATGCCAACCAGCCGCTGACCAATCGGCCCCGGCTTTCCGACCAGTTGGTACTGCGCGTTGTCCAGCCGTGGAGGCCCGACGCCAGGTACGAGCTGGAGCTCAAGGGTGTACGCAGCGTCAGCGGTGTCGTGGGAGACGCGAAGGGCGTGCTGGCCATCCCCAAACGCGCGCCGATCGACACCCTCAAGGCCGCGACCGATTCCATCGCCCCGGCCAGGGACTCGCTCAAGCGGATGAAGAAGCGGCCATGACCGATGGCCGCCGGAGGCTCCCCTCCGTGGACCGGCTATTGCGCGAGCCACGCGTCGAGACGCTGCTCGAGCAGTCGTCGCGGAGCGCCGTTCGCTCCGCCGTGCGCGCTTCACTCGAGGCCGCCCGCACCCACCGGGCCGGACCGCCGGAGGACTGGGCGGAGGACATCGCCGCTCGCCTTGCCGACGGGCGGCGGCCGGGACTTCGCCGAGTGCTCAATGCCACCGGCGTGGTGCTCCATACCAATCTCGGCCGTGCACCGCTCGCCCAGCCGGCAATCGACGCGATCGTCGCGATGGCCGGCGGCTATTCCAATCTCGAATTCGATCTCTCCACCGGCGCCCGGGGCCACCGCTCCAATCACTGCCGCTCCCGACTCAAGGAGCTCACCGGGGCGGAGGATGCCCTCGTGGTCAACAACGCCGCGGGAGCGCTCCTCCTCGCCCTCGGTACGCACGCCGCCGGACGCGACGTGCTCATCTCCCGGGGAGAGCTGATCGAGATCGGCGGCTCGTTCCGGATTCCCGACGTGCTCACGCGAAGCGGGGCACGTCTCCGGGAGGTGGGCACCACCAATCGCACGCATCTCGACGACTACCGCGGTGCGCTCGATGGCTCGGTGGCCGCCATTCTCAGCGTCCATCGCTCCAACTTCGAGCAGCGGGGCTTCGTCGCCTCGGCGGAGCCAGGCGATCTCGCCACGCTCGCGGCCGAGGCACACGTCCCCTACATCTTTGACGTCGGCAGCGGGCTCCTCGCCGATCTCTCCGCGTGGGGACTCTCGACGGAGCCGCGGGTGACCGACGCGCTCGCCGCCGGCGCGGGCCTCGTGCTCTTCAGCGGAGACAAGCTTCTCGGCGGTCCGCAGGCGGGATGTCTCGTCGGCAGCGGCGAGCTGCTCGCGCCGTGCAGGCGCAACCCGCTGGCCCGCGCGATCCGGGCCGACAAGCTCACCCTCGCCGCCCTCGATGCCACCCTCGCCCTCTACGAGTCGAACGAGACCGCGGTCGCCTCGATCCCCGTGCTCCAGATGCTGACCCTCGACGCCGCCGAGCTGGAATCGCGCGCGGGCGCGCTCGCGGCGGCGTGCCCGACGGTGCTGCGGCCCACGCTGGAGCCGGGGGAGTCGGCGGTGGGTGGCGGCTCGTTCCCGGGGGCGGTGCTTCCCACCACGCTCGTGACACTCGACGCGGGATCGCTGGGGCCGAACGGCCTGGCGCTTCGACTCAGACTGGGGGAGCCGCCGGTCGTCACACGCCTCGGCGGCGGACGGGTGCTGCTCGATCCGCGAACGCTGCCGGAAGATGCCTGCGCGATCGTCGGCGCCGCACTCGAGCAGGCGCTGCTGGAGTGAGCGCACGCCGCGCCGTCTTTCTCGATCGCGACGGGACGCTGATCGAGGACGTCTCCTACCTGCACGACCCGGCGCTCGTCCGGCTCCTTCCCGGCGCGGCGGAAACGGTCGCCTTGCTGAACGAAGCCGGATATCTCGCCATCGTGGTCACCAACCAGTCGGGGATAGCCCGCGGACTCCTGAGCCGTGAGGACTACGCCCGGACTGAACGACGCGTGGACGAGTTGATGGCGGAACGCGGCGCCCGGCTCGATGCCCACTATTTCTGCCCTCATCTGCCGGAAATCGACGGCCCGTGCGACTGCCGCAAGCCGGGGCCGCTGCTGTATCGCGAGGCGGCCAGACGGTTCGGGATCGATCTCGGGGCGAGCTGGTGGATCGGCGATCGGCTCCGCGACGTGGAGCCGGCTCTGCTCTTCGGAGGGCGCGGGATTCTGGTCGGGAGCGGCCCCGTTCCACCTCCATCCGACGACCCCCGGTTTCCCGTCACGATCGACCTCCGAGCCGCCGCCGCGCCCGTTCTCGCCGACTCCCCACTCCATTACTTTCCCCCGCCATGACGATGCGCGTGGCCGTGGCCGTCTCGGGACGCGGCAGTAACCTCGAGGCGCTGCTCCGCGCGCTCGGACCGCGGGGGCCCGCGCGGGTAGTTCTGGTGCTCAGCAACCGGGCGGAAGCCGGCGGGCTCGCGGTTGGGCGGAGCTTTGGCGTCGCGACCGAAGTGCTCGCCGATGACGGCGATGCCTCCGCCTGGCTTTCCACTCTCGACCGGCATCAAGTCGATCTGATCGTACTGGCCGGCTACGTGAAGCTGGTCCCTCCAGAGGTCATCGCCCGCTATCGCCACCGTGTGCTCAACATCCACCCCGCCCTGCTCCCGGCCCACGGCGGCAAGGGGATGTACGGCCGCCGGGTGCACGAAGCGGTGCTGGCGAGCGGCGATGCCGAAACCGGGGCGAGCGTGCATCTGGTAGACGAGGAGTACGACCGGGGCGCCGTCCTCGCCCGGTCACGCGTCCCGGTGCTTCCCGGCGATTCGCCCGAGCGTCTGGCCGCACGCGTGCTGGAAGCGGAGCACCGACTCCTTCCCGCCGTCGTGCTCGCGGCCGCCGCCGCCGGACATCCGGTGCCACTGCCGGAAACGGTGGAGCTCTTTCCGTGAGCCGCAACTGATGCCGCGCGCGCTGATTTCCGTAAGTGACAAACGGGGGATCGTGGCCTTCGCGCAGGGGCTGGTGGCCCTCGGCTGGGAGATCATCTCCACCGGTGGCACCGCCGCCGCGCTCCGCGCGGCGGGCGTCCCGGCGAGCACCGTCGAAGACGTCACCGGCTTTCCCGAGCTGCTGGACGGCCGGGTAAAGACCCTTCACCCCGCGATACACGGTGCGCTGCTGGCGCGACGTGATTCTCCGCAGCACATGACGGCGATCGAGGAGCGCCACATCGTGCCGATCGACCTGGTCGCGGTCAACCTGTACCCGTTCCAGATGACCATTGCGCAGCCGGGAGTATCATTCACCGACGCGGTCGAGAATATCGATGTCGGCGGTCCCTCGATGCTCCGCTCGGCCGCCAAGAACCACGAGTTCGTCCTGGCGGTGGTGGATCCCACCGACTACCCCAGGGTGCTCGAGATGCTTCGCCGCGGCGCCGTGCCCGACGATTCGCGTCGGGACCTCGCGGCCAAGGTCTTCGCGCACACCGCGCAGTACGACGCGGCGATCGCCGGCTTCCTCACGCCAAAGGAGGAAGGCATTCCGAAACGGCTCGGCATCTCGATGGAGCGCGTGCAGACCCTTCGCTACGGGGAGAATCCCTCGCAGCGGGCCGCGTTGTACGTGACGCAGGAACCTCGGGGAATGCGGGACCTGACTCAGCGCCAGGGCAAGGAGCTTTCGTTCAACAATCTGCTGGACGTGGATGCGGCGATGTGGGCGGTGGCCTGCTGGAGCAATCGCCCCGCGTGCAGCGTGGTCAAGCACACGACGCCGTGCGGCATCGCCGTGGCGTCCTCCGCCGTCGAGGCCTTCCGGCGCGCTCGCGCCACCGATCCCGTATCGGCGTACGGCTCGGTGGTGGGGTTCAACACGGTCGTGGACAAGGCCGCGGCCCAGGCGATGAGCGATCTTTTCGTCGAGGCGGTGGTCGCACCGTCCTTCCACGAGGAAGCGCTCGGGATCTTCGGGGCGAGGAAGTCGCTCAGGGTGGTGGAACTGCCGGTGAGCCGCGGCGCGGGCACGCTCGACTTCAAGCGAGTGCGCGGCGGGTTCCTCGTGCAGGACCAGTTCGACTTCGATCCTTCGGATACGGAGTGGAGAGTGGTCACCGACCGCCAGCCGTCCGAGCGTGAGTGGAACGATCTCCGTTTCGCGTGGGCGGCCGTCGCCTCCGTCAAGTCGAACGCCATTCTCCTCGCGCGCGACGAGACGGCCATCGGCATCGGCGCCGGCCAGATGAGCCGGGTGGACAGCGCGTTCCTCGCCGTGTACAAGGCGCGCCAGGCCGGCCACGATACGACCGACAGCGTGCTCGCCTCCGACGGCTTCTTCCCCTTTGCCGATGGCGTCGAGCAGGCGGCGGCGGCCGGCGTCAGCGCCATCGTGCAGCCCGGCGGCTCGGTGCGCGACCCCGAAGTGATCGAAGCCGCCAACCTGCACGGCATGGCCATGGTCATGACCGGCCGCCGCGAATTCCGACACTAGCCCGAGAGCCCATGACCGCCACGCCACAGGAACGCCCGCCATATCTCTGGGCGATCGGGACATCGCTTCTCGTTTTCATCATCTACCTGGTCACGCTGGCGCCGACCACGGCGTTCTGGGACACGTCGGAGTACATCGCCGCGGCCAGGGTGCTCGGCATCCCCCACCCGCCCGGCAACCCGTTCTTCACCATCACGGCACACACCTTCGGACTGCTCCCGCTCTCCTCGTCGTACGCCGTCAGGATCAACATCTTCGCCGCGCTCACGAGCGCCGCCGCGGCGGGTTTCTGGTTCCTCGTCGCCGAACGGTGGCTGCGCGGGATCGTCGCCAACCGGTGGGCGCGCTGCGGAGCCGCCCTGGGCGGCGTGCTCGTGGGTGCGACGTCCTGGAGCGTCTGGAATCAGTCCACCGTCAACGAGAAGGTCTACACCCTCTCGCTCTTTTCGATCGCGCTCGTGATGTGGCTGGTGGTGCGGTGGGGCGATGACGATCCCGGCAGCCATCGTGACCGCTGGCTCGTGCTCATCGCGTACGTACTGGCGCTCAGCTCGACCAACCACCTGATGGGGCTGCTCGCCGTGCCGGCGCTCGTCGTCTACGTGCTCTGGACGGACTGGCGGGTGCTCACCCGCCCGCCCGTGCTCGTCGGCATCCTCATCGCGGCGCTCGTCGGGATCTCGCTCAACTACATCTATCTGCCGATCCGTGCGGGCCAGTATCCGGCGATCAACGAGGGCGAGCCCGTCTGCCGGAGCATCGCCCAGGTGCTCACGTTCAACTGTCACGCGCTGAGCGATGTGCTCAACCGGGTGCAATACGGCAAGCCGCCGCTCACCGACCGCCAGGCGAGCTTCATCGGGCAGCTCGCCAACTTCTGGCAGTATTTCTCCTGGCAATTCGCGCGCGACTGGGGCCGGTTCGGCGGCGTCGCCACGGCGATCTTCACCGCGCTCGGCTTGAGCGGCCTGTGGGCGCTCTGGAAGTCCGACCGCCGCGCCGGCGTCGCCGGGCTCGCGCTGCTCGGCACGCTCTCGCTCGGTCTCGTCTTCTACATGAACTTCAAGTACGGCTTTTCCCAGTATCCCGACCAGCCGTCACTGGCGCGAGAGGTGCGCGAGCGGGACTACTTCTTCATCGGATCGTTCGTCGTGTTCGGCGCGTTCATCGCCCTCGGCTTCGGCGCGCTCATGCAGAGCATCGTGGACGCCTTGCGCGATCGGGGGAGCGCCGCGGCGCGATGGGCCGCCGCGAGCCCCGTGCTCGCCCTCGCCTTCATTCCTCTGGCGGGGAACCATCTCACCGCCAGCCGCGCCCACGAGACAATGGCTCGCGACTTTGCCTGGGACATTCTCCAGTCGGTCGAGCCCTATGGTATTCTCATCACCGCCGGAGACAACGACACCTTCCCGCTCTGGTACGCGCAGGAGGTCGAAGGCGTCCGCCGCGACGTGACGCTCGCCAACCTCTCGCTGATGAATACGGAATGGCACCTGCGCCAGCTCCGCAGGCGGGAGACGCCGGAGTTCGACCGAGCCAGTGCGGCGTCGGTCTGGAAGGATTACCCCGTCCCGCCGCGGCCGACCACACCTGTGCTGAGCCTCACCGAGCCGGAAGTGGACAGCCTGCCCGAGGCGATGCAGGTGCCGTCGAAGGGCGGCATACGGTTCGACAGCCTGCAGCTCACCTTCGGACAGGACGTGCTGCTCCGGCAGGACCTCGCGACGATTTTCCTGATCCGCGACAATATCGGCAAGCGGCCGATCTTCTTCAGCTGGAGCGACGGCGGCTATCCCGACCAGACGCTCGGACTGAGCGCCTATCTCGTCTCCATGGGCTTCGTCCGAAAAGTGCTGCCGAAGCCGGTGGTCGCGAACGATTCGATCGTGCTGAGCCCCGGCCTGGGCTATCTCGACATGCCACGGACGAAACACCTGCTCAACGACGTCTACCACTGGCAAACGGCGGCGCGCGACCGGCCGCGCGGCTGGGTCGACCAGCCCTCGGGATCGATCCTTCAATTGTATGCGGTCGTTTACGGGGGGGCGGCCCGCGCCTTCGAAGCCGCGGGCGACAGCTCGCTCGCCATGCTGGCGGACTCGGTGTCGAGGAAGGTGACTCGGGAGCTCAACGGGGGATCGTTGTTCTAGCGGCCCCGCCGGCGTAACGCCAACAGCATCGACGTGAGATTTCCCACGGCCAGCAGTGCGCCGAGGATAATGAGGACCCTGGCCGACCATCGCAGCACCTCCACGTGCGCGATGCCCACGATGAGAAGCGCCGCCTTGGTGGTGAGCAGCGCAGCGGCGGCGGAGAAGGCCAGCAATTGGATCAGCAGGATCGGCTGGTACCCGAGGCCGGCGTACAGCCAGTAGAGCGCCAGTCCCACCATCAGCCACGCCAGCAACCCCACCCGCGTGGTTTCTCCGCCCGGAAAGAGCATCAGGAAGGGAACGACGAGCAGGCCCAGCAGCACCAGCATGAACAGCAGGCGCAGCGAGGCTTGTCTCAGTTCCTGGGGAGTGGCGTCTTCGGCGGTGTGCGTGGCCGGGTCGTGCACCGGTCCTCTCACTTTCTCACCGGCAGCGCCGCGGGCCGGGGCCCGCGGCCACGGTCCACCCGCTACTGGCTCTTATAGGCGTCGATCGAGACGTTCAGATCGCGACGGAGCTCGGCGTCCCCTGCGAGCAACGTCTGCCACGTGATCTCCGGTCCCTTCCGGGCGCCCTTGGACGTGATCTTCACACCCTCGGGGGAGATAGTAACCGTGTAAAGCTTCCCGTCCAGATCCAATTCCCTCTTGATCGTCTTGTCGAGTTTTGCGGGCATCTCGTCTCCGGGACTGAATGAGGGCCGGGCGCGGCTCGCACCGACCATGTGACGGACTATTCTGCCTCTTCCTCGTCTCCCTCGCCAGCTGCGACGGCGGCGGCATTGATGCCCCCCTCGCCCAGCTCGGTGAGCTTCTTGTCGGCTGCTTCCTCTTCGGCCAGTGTCAGCTCCAACAGCTCGACCGCCTCGCTGTGACCGAGCAGGCCGGCATACGTGCGCAAACAGCCGTAGGCCGCCATTTCGTAATGCTCCACGCGCTGCGCGGCCGAAATCAGGGCGGCGTCGATGACGCTGGCGTTGCCGTCCTCTTCGAGAATTTCCTTCCCCTCGGCCAGCAGTCCTTCCATGCCCTTGCACTTTTTTCCACGAACCGCCTGGCCGAGCTGCTTGAAGATCTGCTCCAGCCGGGTGACGTGACCCTCGGTTTCCTTGCGATGCTTCGTGAATGCCTGGGCCAACTCCGGAGACTCGGCGGCCTTGGCCATGCGGGGCAAGGCCGTGAGGATCTGCTTCTCCGCGTTGTAGACGTCCTTGAGCTCGTTCAGGAACAGGGCGCTGAGGTTGTCGAGCGACATGTTGCAACTCCGGAAGTAAATGAAACCCCATCCAAACCGGGAGGGCACGGCTGCCCGAGAAAACGGGCTCGCACAAGAGTGGTCCGGCGGCAGGGTGTGCGCGGTGATCGGCGTCGCATTGCGAGAGATCCGGCAGGTGCCGGGTTTTGCTTGAGATGTTAGATTAACTGACACAATATAAGTATTTTATTATCAACGCATTACGGCACGACAACCAACGCAACGAGGCGACCGATCACTCCCGGTCGCCTCGCGCTCAGCGCATGAAACTCGATGGTCAGGCGACGATGAACTGCCCCGCGATCGCCAGAACCTCGTCCTGCGTCAGTGGCTCGTCGAACGCCTCGGACACCGCCGCTGCGGTCCCCAGGCCGGAGATGTCGACCCCCGCCTGCGTCCTGTTGTCCTCACCGGCATAGACCGCAGCCAGGGCCGGCACGTCCACCTCGGAGTTCGTGATCCATCCCTTGAACCCGCGGATCCTCCGTACTTCGGACGCATGGCGCGCTTCGACCGAATGAATCCGGAGCGCGGTGGTGAGCGTGGCGCCATCCGAAATCAGATTCCCCGCCTGGCCCTTGTACGCCCGCACGCCCGTGTCCTCGAACCCCTGGGCGAGCGCGAGGAACTGGACCGGATCGCCGAAGGGGTCGAAGGCCCCGCCCGCGGTGAAGTCGAATGTCGGTTTGGCCACGGCGCTGGCCCCGAGCGCGGATTGCAGCAGCGCCACGTGCGAGGTCTCGTGTTTGCTGATCTGCTGAAAGACGGGCAGGTTCTCCGCGGCGATGAGGCCCGACGTGGCGAGCCCGGTCCGGTAGAACTCATCCTCCAGATACTCGAGCGTGAGCGCAAAGTTGAGCACCCCGGTCACGTCGGCCGGCATCCCCTGCGCGAAGGCGTCCTTCGCCATCACGGCGAAGGCGATGGGCATGGACGCGAGGGCCACGGCGCCGGCGACATTTCCGGCCTTGCGGAACGCATCTCTGCGGGACACCACCCGATCCAGGATCTCAGGGTCGAGCGCATCGAAAGCATTTCTCTTGGACATCCGGTACGCTCCTAGCTGGTGGGAAGGCCCGAGGCGTCGATCGTCGTCGTCACATAGGTGTCGGCTGCGGCGAGGACGGTGGCGGGAGGGTTGGACTGATCAAGTCCGGTATCCGTGGTGATGACATCGTCGCCCGCGAAGCCGGCAGCGGCCGACTTGGGAGCGAGGAGATCGCGAATCGCAGAGGCATGCCGCGCCTCGACCGAAACGATCTTGCCGGCAACCAGCAGGAGATTGGGATCGGTGAGCAGGGCGCCCGCGCCATTGTAGGCCGAGACGCCGAGATCCTCGAACGTTTTGGCGGCACCGAGCACGCTGGCTCGACTGGTGAAATCGATAGTGGTGAAATCGACCGTCAGGTCTGCGATGGCGTTGGCCGCGAGTGCCGTCTTCAGGAAATCCCGGTGGATGACCTCGTGGTCGCGAATATCGGCGAGAATGGTCGTCTCGTCGGCGGTGATCCCGACATATGGAGCGGAGACGACCTGGATGTAGAACGCCGCCTCGAGCTGTTCCAGCGCGTAGGCGTAGTTCAGGATTCCGGTATCACCGGTGCCGAGATTCACGCCCCCGCTCGGTCCCGTACCGGGGCCGTTGTTATCGTCGCCGCACCCGATCGC
>JBDTTA010000103.1:0-9475 GCA_039930845.1 Gemmatimonadales bacterium | reverse complement strand
GGACGAGCTGATGAAGAAGGGCGTGATCACCAAGGAGGGCTCGAAGTTCCTGGTCTTCGGCGGCACTCGGCTCGAGCCGGCCCGGAATCTCAACCCCGAGGCGTTCACGGCCATCGACAAGACGACCAGCACCAAGATCGCGCTTCCTCGCACCGACAAGAAGTACAAGATCGTCTCCCGCCAGAGCGCGACGTATCTCGCGCAGGGTGTCACGAAGGACGGGAAGGTCACCGGCAGCGTCGATATCGCGCAGCCCGAGGAGTTCTGGTCCCCGTCGAAGTATCTGATCCTCGTCGAGGACTGAGCCGGAAGCGGCCTACGCGGTCCGCAGTCGCTCCGACGGCCACCCGAAAGGTGGCCGTCGTTGTTTCGTTCCGGTGACGCTCCCGTTACGACATGTGCAGAAATCAATCAGTAAACGTATCATCAACATGCTGTTGTGCAATGGTTTATAAAATCGTTGTCAACATTCTCTACATTTGATGAGGAAAACCGCTTTCTCCTGCCCCATCCCTTCGTGACAAGGCGCACGGGGGGAATCGCGGGGGTGTGTGACATTACGCCGGTGCAGTCCAACGGCAGGTCCACACTCGAGGAGGCTCATTCGTGCGCACACTGATGCTGGCCGCTGGCTTGGCGGCTATCTGGAGCACCACCGGCTGCAAGAAGGTCGGCGAAGGCGAATACGAAGTGAAGAAGCCGGCAATGGGAGTCACCACGGATACCGTGAACACGCCGAGCGTCGAGACGGGCACGACGAAGGATACGATCAGCGTTCCCAAGGTGACGACCGAAAAGAAGGAAATCGAAGTTCCGAAGGTGAAGGTCGAGACGCCCAACGATCGGAAACCGTAAGGCAATTCGCCCGGTCCCCGGCCGGCGGGTATATTCCGCCGACCGGAGGCCCCGGGCCGCGGTAGCACCCTTCCAACCACAACTCATCGGATCCCCGGCATGCTGAAGCCGACCGCGCGGCTCGTGGCGCTTGCTGTGACTGCTCTCGCCTATGCCACCTCCGCCAGCGCCCAGGACAAAGACGAGGTCATCGCCATACGGGCGGGGCGGTTGGTGGATGTGGACAAGGGAGAGGTGCGTCGCGACCAGGTCGTGCTCGTCCGCGGGGAGCGGATCGAGGCGGTCCAGCCCGGTACGGCCAAACTGCCTTCGGGCGCCCGTGTGATCGACCTGTCGAAGTACACGGTGCTTCCCGGCCTCATCGATTGTCACTCCCATCTCATCGGCGATGCCTCGTCCTCCGACGTCCTCCAGCCGCTCGAGCGCTCGGAGGCGCAGGAGGCGTTCTCGGGCGTCAAGAACGCCCGTGCCACGCTGATGGCCGGCTTCACCACCGTGCGCGACGTCGGGACCTATCGGGCGTTCGTCGACGTGGCGCTTCGTGATGCTATCAACGAGGGCACGGTCATCGGGCCGCGCATGCGGGTGGCCGGGGCGTACGTGACGGTCTCGACCGGAGCCGGGGAGCTGGTGGGGGCGGCGCCGGACGTGACCATCCCCTTCAGCTATCGCTTCGGCGTGGCCAACTCGGTGGACGAAGTGCGGACCCGGGTGCGGGCCATTCTCAACGGCGGCGCCGACTTCGTCAAGATTCTCGCCACCGGCGCCGTGTTCACCCGTGGTACCAAGCCGGGCGTCTCGGAGTATACGGAGGAGCAGATCCACGCCGCGGTGGAACAAGCCGCGGAGTACGGGACGTACGTCGCGGCCCACGCGCACGGGGCGGAAGGGATCAAGCGCGCGATCCGGGCGGGGGTCCGATCGATCGAGCACGGCTCACTCATGGACGACGAGTCCATCGCGCTCATGAAGGAGAAGGGGACCTGGCTCGTGGCCGACATCTATAACGGTGATTACACCGACAGCGTGGGCCGCGAGCAGAAGTGGCCCGCGGATATCATGCGGAAGAACGCCGAGACGACCGAGGAGCAGCGCGCCGGCTTCCGGAAGGCGGTGGCGGCCGGTGTGAAGCTCGCGTACGGCACCGACAGTGGCATCTATCCGCACGGACTCAACGCGAGGCAGCTTCCCTACATGGTGAAATACGGAATGACGCCGATGCAGGCGATTCAGAGCGCGACCATCTCCGCCGCGCAGCTCATGCAGTGGGAGGACCAGGTCGGATCGATCGCTCCCGGCAAGTACGCCGACATCGTCGCCGTCGGCGGCGATGCCCTGACGGACCTCCGGAGCTTCGAGAAGGTGGGCTTCGTGATGAAGGGCGGAGTGGTCTACAAACAACCCTAGATCACCACGGAAACCCGGAAGGCACCCGGACGGCGGTAAAATCTCCGTGCCTTCCGGGTTTCCGTGGTGGGTCGCCGAATATGAGAGCTACGATGAGAGCAAGCCTGGTCCTGGTGATGGCAAGCTGGGCCGCGGTGCTGCACGCCCAGGAGCGGCGCGCTGTAACCCTCGATGATCTCGACGCGATTCGTGACGTCAGCGAGCCGCAGCTCGCGCCCGAGGGCGGCTGGGTGGCGTACACCGTCTCGACGGTCGATACCGTGCGGGACGAGGACGACTCCGACGTCTGGATGACGAGCTGGGACGGCGCCCGGAGCCTCCAGCTTACCCACAGCCCGGCCGACGAGCATGCGCCGCGCTGGAGCGGCGATGGGCGCTACCTTGCCTTCCTGTCGGATCGCGACGATCCCCACGAGTCGGACCAGCTCTGGCTGCTCGACCGGTCCGGCGGCGACGCGGAGCGGGTGACCGATCTGCCGGGGGGAGTCTCGGACTATGCATGGGCGCCGGACGGCACCCGCCTGGCGCTGATCGTCGAGGACCCCGACCCCGATGCGCTGGTGGTCGGCGATACGGCAAAGAAGACGCCCACGCCGATCGTCATCGACCGCTACCGGTTCAAGGCCGACGAGACGGGGTTCGTCACCGGGCGGCGGGAGCACCTGTACCTCTTCGATCTGGCTACCCGCAAGGCTGACTTGCTGATGCCCGGAGACTACGACGAGATCAGTCCGTCGTGGTCGCCGGATGGCACGTCCATCGCGTTCGTCAGCCGGCGCGGGCCCGAGCCCGACCGGACCGACAACTACGACATCTTCGTGGTCGAGGCACGGTCCGGCGCCGAGCCGAGGCAGGTGACGACGTACCCCGGCGGCGACGGCGATCCCGGCTGGGGAGGCCGCGGCCCCGCCTGGAGTCCCGATGGCAAGAGCCTCGCCTACGTGCAGGGCGGCCCGCTCAATCTCATCTACTACGCCGTCCAGAACGTGGCGGTCATCCCCGCGGCCGGCGGCACGCCGAAGATTCTCACCCCCAGGCTCGACCGGCAGGTGCTCTCCCCCACCTGGTCCGCCGACGGCTCGTCGGTGCTCTTCCTCCTGGAGGACGATCGCGTTTATCACCTGGCGAGGGTACCGGCCGGCGGTGGACCGATCGAGCGTGTGGTTGGCGGAAAGCGGGTCGTCTCCGATCTCACCACCAGTGCCGGCGGGAAGACTGCCGTGCTCATCAGCAGTCCGTCGGAACCCGCCGAGGTCTTCGCGGTGGAGGGCGGCGGCGAGCCTCGGCGTCTGACCCACCAGAATGACGCCTGGCTCGCGCAGGTCAAGCTCGGCGCGGTCGAGGAGATTTCCTTCAAGAGCGCCGACGGGACGCCGATCAACGGTTTCGTGGTCAAGCCGCCCGATTATCAGCCGGGGCGGCGGTATCCGACGATTCTGCGGTTGCACGGGGGGCCGGTCTGGCAGCTCTTCAACGATTTCGCGAATTTCGACTGGCAGTTGTACGCGGCGCAGGGCTACGTCGTCGTGGCGGCCAATCCGCGGGGCAGCTCGGGACGGGGACAGGACTTCCAGCGCGCGATCTGGGCGGCATGGGGCGAGAAGGACAGCAAGGATGTGCTCGCGGCGGTGGACTACGTGGTGGCCGCGGGCATCGCCGATCCCGAGCGGCTGGGCGTCGGAGGACACAGCTACGGCGGGATCCTGACCGACCAGGTCATCGCGCGCGACCGGCGCTTCAAGGCCGCGGTGAGCGACGCCGGCCAGGGCAACGCGATCGCCGGTTACGGCACCGACCAGTATGTCGTGGAATACGAAACGGAGCTGGGCAAGCCCTGGGAGAAGCCCGATACGTGGCTGCGGAACTCCTATCCGTTCTTCCATGCCGACAGGATCGTCACGCCGACGATGTTCATCTGCGGCCAGCTCGACTTCAACGTGCCGCTCATCAACTCCGAGCAGATGTATCAGGCGCTCAAGAGTCTTGGCCGCGAGACGCAGCTCGTGATTTATCCGGGGCAGTATCACGAGTTTCATACGCCCAGCTACCGGCGTGACCGGCTCGAGCGCATGCTCGCGTGGTACGGCAAGTATCTGAACCCTGGAGCCGCGACACCGTCGACCACGAGGTGATCACATGGCCCCGTTCAGGGCAGCCTCAACGCTCCTGCTCGCCGCGCTGGCCTCCACGGCATGCGCGCATCATGTCGCGTCGGATGACTCGGCGGCGCCCGCCCGCGACACGCCGGTCCCCATCGAGGTCGAAAACCACAACTGGAGCGACATGGTGATCTTCCTCGACCGCGGCAATCTGTCGCAGCGGCTGGGCACCGTCACGTCGCAGACCACCACCGTGTTCACCGTCTCCTACTTTCAGTTGGGCACCACCGGCGGTGCGCGCCTCAGGGCCGATCCCATCGGCGCGCTGAGAAATTTTTCGAGCGAGACGATCAACCTGCAGCCGGGCCAGACGATCAAGTGGACGATCGAGAACGACATCGACCGGTCGTTTCTGGGGATTTACTAGGGCGGTAAGGCGGTAGGCCGGGTAGGGAAACGGAATGCCCGCATCCTTACGACCTTACGACCTTACCGCCTTACCGCCTTACCGCCTTCCCGCCTTCCCGCCCTACCGCCCGCCTCCTCACGCATTCCGGTCGATACACCCCACCGACTTCGGATTGTTCTGCTCCTCCAGCGGCAGCGGGAAATTCACATCTGGTCCGTAGCTCCCACCCTTGTGGTAGTCGCCGTTGGGAAACACGGTGTTCACATCGCGGCTGTATTGCCGGATGAGGCGACGCATGTCGGAGAGCCGGTGGCCGGTGGCGAAGAGCCAGAAGGCCCGTTCGGAGAAGAGCTGATCGACGGCGTCGTCGAAGTTGCCCGCGGTGGGGAGCGGATCGAGCCCCTGGGTGTCGCGCAGGTCGTCCAGTATCGTGCGCATTCCCGGGAAGTCGCTGGCCTGAAGCAGCGCCTCCGCCTCGATGAGACGTGCCTCGATGCCGTCGGCCACCGACACCGGCGAGGTCGCGGCCGGATACTTGTCGAGGTTGAACTGTGGCGTGATGAGATCGAGCCCGGTGTCCTCGGTGTCGGTGAACGGCACCCGGGGGTCCTCTGCCGTCCGGAAGCCGAGCCCGACGCCTCCTTCGAAGTCCGAGAGGGACCATAGCCCCGACGTGGAGTAGACGAAGATGGCGTTCTGGATCCTGAGCGGCGCGTCGGCGTGCTCGGTGACATAGGCGAAGTCCGACGGCACATCGACCACCGCCGCCGCCGCCTCGTCGAAGCGGCCGAGGTCGAGCAGCGCGAGCGCGCGGCCGACGGCGGCGAGACTCGTGATCGTGCCGTCGTCGCCAGCCAGCCCCGGCTCGGCCAGGGCCGAATCGAACTTGGCGATCGCCGTCTCGAAGACCTCCTGCGTGGTCTCCGGCGCGCCAAAGACCGTGGAATCGCCCTCCTGCCGGCTGAACGGAACCCCCGAGCAGAAGTCCTCGCCGAAATACACGTAGGTGAAGCCGGCGATCGAATACATCTCGGCAATGTCGGGGGTCTCGTCGGCCTCGGCCGAGAACTCCCTCAGCTTCTGCGCGGCCACTTCCGCGCCGCGACGGGCGTGGTGCATGTTGAAGAAGATCGAGTAGAGGCTCGGATTGATGATGGCCGTGGTGCGCTGGTCGATCTCCTGCTCCGATGGCGGCGTGGTGGAGTGCTCGAACTCATCGGAGAGGAGGCCGGCGGTGAGAATCAGGCCGTCCTGGGACTGGGTGCCGTCGCCGTCGTTCGAGAAAGCGAAATCGGCGAGCGCGCCCAGCCGGGCCGCGGCTGCGCCCTCCGGCGAATTGAGGGAGTTCGGGTCGATGATGTTGGGCTGCTGCGTGTCCAGGAATCCGCAGCCGGCGAGCAACACCGTCGCCGCAGCCAGGGTGACACGCGAGGAAAAGGTCTTCCGCATATGCGTCACCCTCAGAAGCCGACGTTGAGGCGCGCCGTGAAGTAGCGCACCTGCGCCTGGGACTCGAAGTCTCCCGACGCGAAGTTGTCCTGCGCGAAGGCGTTGACCTCGGGGTCGACGCCGCTGTAGTCGGTAATGGTCCAGAGGTTTCTGCCCGCGAGGGTGAAACTCATCCGGCTGGCGCGGAAGGCGCGGGCCCAGCGGTCCGGCGCCTCGAAGGTAAGCGACAGCTCGCGCAGCTTGATGAACCACCCCGGTTCGAGAAACGCCACCGAGTTGCCGCCGCCGGGCAGGAAGGTCGCCTGCACCAGCGCCTGCTGCTCGAGCGGCGCGCTCGCGTCGTAGAGTCCGCGGCAATTCTGTACCGAGAAGCAGCGGAACTGCTCGAGCGAGTTGTCCACCAGGTGGCCGCCGCGATAATCGAACTGGGTGCCGAGGATGACCTTGCCGCCGAACACGGCAAGCTGGCTGTTGAGCGAGGCCTCCCTGGTGGGCAGCGCCGAGCCACGGAAGACCGCACTGTCGCTCAGGCTCACCTCGTCGCTCTCGATGATCCCGTCGCTGTTGGCGTCGCTGAACTGCACCGTCGGCGCCCAGTACCCGCCCGCCGGATAGCCGGCGCGATGTTGCTGATAGAAGCCGACGAAGATCGGGCTTACCCCTTCGCCCAGCTCGAGGATCTTGTTCTTCGTCGTTGAGCCACTCAGCGTCACGTCCCACGCGATGCTGGGCTTGTCGATGATCCGGCTGCTGATGGACAGCTCGAAACCGCTGTTCTTGATCCGGGAGAGGTTGATGAACTGGTCGACCGAGCCCCCGATGTCCGGCGCCACCGGGCGAAGGATCAGGGCGTCGCGCGTGTGCTTGTTGTAGACGGTGAACTCGACCGACACCCGGTCCTGGAAGAGGCCGGCGTCGAGCCCCACCTCGAACTCGCGCGAGCGCTCGGGCTTGAGGTCGGCATTGCCCAGGCTCGCGAAGCTGATGCCGGTGGTGCCGATCCCATCCTTCTTGCCGCTCGTCGCGTTATAGAAGCGGAGCGCGTCGGTGGTCCCCGGCTGCTGCGCCGACACGCCGAAGGCGCCGCGCAGTCGCAGGGTGTTGATCGCCTTGATCTTGTAGAACGGCTCGTCCGAGAGCAGCCACGACGCGCTCGCCTTTGGGTACGCCGTGGCGTTGAAGTTCCGGCCGAAGGCGCTGTTGTCGTCGAAGCGGAGCGCCCCGGTGACGAAGAGCCGCTCCTTCAGATTGACCTCCTCCTCGACGTACGAGCCGATCGACCGGGACTCGATCAGCGTATCCCTGGCCTCGGTCGCGCCGGCGCCGGAGATGCTGCCGGAGCCCGCCGGCAGACCGCGGCCGGTGGCGAAGTTGCCGCGTGCCAGGTCCCGGAAGAACTGGCCGCCAACCGAGGTCCGCGAGCCGACGGCGTCGCTGAGCTGGAATCGTGCGGTCGCGCCGAGATCCACGGAGGTCTGCGAGATATCGAAGCGGTTCTGCGACCGCACGCCCTCGAAGTTGGCGTTGAGCGGCGCCACCTCGCCGGTGGGGAAGAACTGCACGTCGGTGCGGTTGACGACGTCGTAGCCGACGGTGGCGCGGCCGGTGAGCCACTCGCGCGGATGCCAGTTTCCGGTAAAGCCGCCGGTGAAGCGGTTGGCCGCCTGGTTGGCCAGCTCCGCGAAGAGCTGGGCCGGGGTGTAGAACCAGCCGCTCATGACCTCGGGAAGATTGCCGCTCGCCGTGCCGCTCCCGTTGACCGTCAGGAAGCTGTTGTCGTTCTCGATGAACCGGGTGTTGCTGGTGAGAAAGCCCAGCGAAGCGTCGACGTCGAACGTCTTGGTGGCGTGTGCGCTGATGTTCGTGCGCACGGAGTACTTCTCGAGGGCGTTGGGCCGGAGCTGATTGTCCTGGACGGTACCGCGGACGGCCCGCACCGAATCTTCCTCGATCTTCGGCAGACGGAACGGACCGATCTCGTTCTCGTAGGTACCGGAGACGAAGTACGTCACCTGGTCATTGCCGCCCGAGACGTTGGCGCCGTAGCTCTGGCGCAAGCCCGCCTTGTAGGGACGGGTGGCCGGGTTGTTGAGCGCCTGGTAGGTCTGGAGCTGCGTCTGCGTGCAGTCGCCAGCCAGGTTCGCCAGGATGTTGCAGAAGCCGTCGAAGTCGGCGCCCGTTGCCGCGGTGCTGTCGCGGCCATAATAGTTGAGCGGATACGTATTGTTGTCGGAGACGGCGCCCAACTCGCTGAAGAGGTTCCACCGCGGTGGTCCCGCGTTGCCCCGCTTCGTCGTGATGCGCACGACGCCGTTCGCCGCCTTGATGCCGTAGAGCGTGGCCGCCGCGGGTCCCTTCACGATCTCGATGTCCTCGATGTCGTCGGGGACGATGTCGTTGATGCGCGAGGGCCCCGCGTTCGACTCGGACCCGTCGTCGAAGCCGCCGATGTTGAGCGTCGTCGAGCTCGAGCCGCTCTCGAGCCGGACGCCGTCGAGGTAATACAGCGGCTCGTTGGAGAGCGAAATGGAGTTGGAGCCGCGGATGCGGATGCGGGTGCCGGTACCGGTGGTGCCGCTGCTCTTGAGCACCTGCACGCCCGCCGCCCGTCCCGAGATCAGGTTGGCGAACTCGGTGATCGGCTGCAGCTCGGCCACCTGCGCCGCGTTGATGGTGGCCACGACGTTGCCGACTTCGAGCTTGCGCTGCTCGCCGGTGGCGGTGCTGACCACCTCGTCGAGCTGCACCGGCGCCGCCTCCATGGCAAAGTCGAGCGTCACGGCCGCGTCGGTGACGGCCACGCTCCCGGTATCCGGGCGGTATCCCAGCCGCAGCACGCGGAGCTGATAGCTCCCCGGCGAGACGTTCCGGAAGGTGTACTGCCCCTCGCGCCCCGATGACTCGATCCGGTTGGTGCCGGTGATGAGCACCCGCGCCCCTTCCAACGGCGCCCCGCCCGCCTGGTCGGTCACCTTGCCCGTGATCGAGCCGGTCTGGGCTGCCGCGCCCGGTGGGGCCGTGAGCGCGCTGGCGCAGAGCACCACGGCGGCACACAGAAATCGCTGACCAATGCCAGTTACCATGGTCTTTCTCCTGTCGGGCGAGGACGTCTCGGTTGGATTGGTCAATGTGCAGAATGCGGGCGGCGTTGTCAAAGTGGAACCCCGTTTCAGGCTTGACCATCGTGCCGGTGCGGCGTATCTAAGCAGCAACCATCTGAATGGGGGTGACCGTGACACGTCGCGTCGTTGGGTTC
>JBDTTA010000102.1:0-9578 GCA_039930845.1 Gemmatimonadales bacterium | reverse complement strand
AGGAACATCGTGGCCTGCTCGCCGGGCTGGCCGGCATAGCGCACGCGCGGCTCGAGGACGAACGGGTGTCCGGCCGCGCGCACCCGATCGGCCACCGCGGAGAACTCCTCCCACGGGAGCAGCGCGCCGAAGTGCGGCATCGGCACCAGCAGCTCTTCCACCTTCCCGGTGTTCTGAGTCGGAGTGACCGAACCGGTGGTGTGCGCCGAGATCTGGTTGCCGAAGAAGTCGAAATCGACCCAGGTGTCGGTGCTCCGGCCCTCACGGCAGCCCAGAATCCGGCCGTAAAACCGGCGAGTGGCGTCGAGGTCGCGCACGAAGAAGGCGAAGTGGAATGGCTCGGACATGACGGCCCCTGTGTGATGATGGGCTCTATAGTAAAGCGTTATATTCTCCCCGGTATGGCCCTCCCGCCGCCCCGCACCCTGCCGTGGCCCCCGTGAGCCGCGAAGCCGCCTCGTCCTCCCCGCCGATGCTCAAGCATTGGCGGGAGGTGAAGGCGCAGCATCCCCACACGATCCTCTTCTACAGGGTCGGTGATTTCTACGAGATGTTCCACGAGGACGCCGAGCTGGCGGCGCGCATCCTCGAGATCACCCTGACCTCGCGCGGCGACGGCGTTCCCCTTGCGGGCGTGCCGGTCAAGGCCGCGGCCGACTATCTCCGCCAGCTCGTGGCCGCCGGCCATCGCGTCGCCATCTGCGAGCAGGTGGAAGACCCAAAGCTGGCCAGGGGGCTGGTGCGGCGCGAAGTGGTGGAGACGCTCACACCGGGCGCGCTCCTGCAGGAGGGATGGCTCGCCGGCGGGCGGAACAACTGGATCGTGGCACTCGGGCCGGCGGAGGGAGCGCCGGGAGCGCGCACCGCCGGACTCGCGGCGGTGGACCTGAGCACCGGCGAGTTCGTGCTGGAGACGATCGACGAAGCGGGGATCGAGGAGTCGTTCTCCCGGCTCGCGCCCGCGGAAGTTGTGGTGCCGGCCGGCTCCGGCGCGGCGCTCCCGGCATCCACGTCGTCGCGCCCGATCGCGGAGCGCGAGCCGTGGGAGTTCGACGCCACACTCGCGCGCGAAGATCTCTGCCGCCGCTTTGCCCTCGCGTCCCTCGACGGCCTCGGACTGGGCCCGCTCGATGCCGGCGCACTTGGCGCCGCCGGCGCATTGCTCCGCTACCTCGGCGAGCTGCAGCCCGCCGGCCTTCCCCACCTTGGTCGCCCGGTCGTGCGGCGGGCCGATGCGTTCCTCTGGCTCGACGACATGACCCGCCGGAATCTCGAGCTCGTCGAGCCGCTCCGCGCCGGCGCGCGTGGCTGCACGCTGCTCGAGACGATCGACGCCACCGTGACCCCGATGGGCGGTCGCCTCCTCCGCCAATGGGTGCTCTCCCCGCTCCGCGATCCGGCCGCCATCAACGCGCGCCTCGACGCGGTCGAGGTCGTCGTGAAGGACGGCCGCGGCCGCGCCCGCCTGCGCGAGGCGCTCGACGGCGTGCGTGACATCGAACGGCTGGCCGGCCGCGCCGCCGCGGGCCGGGCCACTCCGCGGGAGCTGGGTGCGCTGCGCGATTCGTTCAACCGTCTTCCCGACGTGGCCGAAGCGTTGAGCGGACTCGAGCGCGTGGCCGCCCTGGCGACGGCCGTCGAGGAGCTGGATCTCCTCTCCGATCTCGGCGGCGAGCTGACCCGCGCGCTCGAGGACCGGCCGCCGCCGCTCCTGACCGACGGCGGCGTCATTCGCCAGGGGTACGACCACGAGCTCGACGAGCTGCGCACGCTGCGCGACGGCGGGCGGCAGTACATCGCGTCGCTCCAGCAGCGCGAGCGCGAGCGCACCGGCATCTCCTCGCTCAAGGTCGGCTTCAACAAGGTGTTCGGCTACTATCTCGAGATCACCAACGCCCACGCCGCCCGGGTACCCGCCGACTACGAGCGGCGCCAGACGCTGGCCGCGGCCGAGCGCTACGTGACGCCCGAGCTCAAGGAGTACGAGGCGCGGGTGCTCGGCGCTGAAGAGCGGATGGGGGTGCGTGAAGCCGAGCTGTTCGGGGCGCTCCGCGCATCGGTGGGTGAGGCCATCGGCCGGGTGCAGCGCACCGCGCGCGTGCTCGCGCGGCTCGACGTGTGGACGGCGCTGGCCGAACGGGCGGTGACGGGCCGGTACGTTCGGCCCCACGTGCACGACGGATACGACCTGGTGCTCCGCGAAAGCCGGCATCCCGTCATCGAATGCATGATGCCCCGCGAATCGTTCATGCCGAATGACGCGCGATTCACCGAGTCGGAACGGGTGGCGCTGGTGACCGGCCCCAACATGGCGGGCAAGTCCACCATCCTCCGGCAGATCGGCCTCTGCGTGGTGCTGGCGCAGATGGGTGCGTTCGTGCCCGCTGCGGAGGCGTCGATCGGCGTGGCCGACCGGCTCTTCACCCGCGTGGGCGCGAGCGACAACCTGGCGCAGGGACAGTCCACCTTCATGGTGGAGATGAGCGAGACGAGCGCCATTCTCCACAATGCGGGGCCCAGGAGCCTGGTGCTGCTCGATGAGATCGGCCGCGGCACGTCGACGTACGATGGCGTGGCCATCGCGTGGGCGGTCACCGAGTATCTGCACGACCGCATCGGCTGCAAGACGATGTTCGCCACCCACTACCACGAGCTGATGCAGCTCCCCGAGCGGCTCCAGCACGCGCGGAACTACAACGTCGCCGTGAAGGAGACGGGAGACACCGTCGTCTTCCTCCACCGGCTCGTGCCGGGCGGCACCGACCGGTCGTACGGCATCCACGTCGCCCAGCTTGCCGGCCTTCCCGGCGACGTGCTGGGGCGGGCGCGCGAGATCCTGCGCACGCTCGAGGGAGAGCACCGGATGGTGCCCGGTGCGCCGCCCGAGGCCGCGCGGGACCCCGGCCAGCTCGCGCTCTTCGGCGAGCCGGCGACTCCCGATCCGATGATGGTGGAGCTGCGCTCGCTCGACGTGGATACGCTGACGCCCATCGAGGCGCTCAATCGTCTGGCCGACATGAAGCGGCGCGCCGAGAACCGGCCGTGAGGCAGGCGATCCTCTTGCTCGCATTGCTCGCCTGCACGAGCAAGGACGATGGGACGGTGCGCATCGTGCCCGGGGCGGACACCGACGGCGGCGCCGATGCCGCCGAGCAGGCACCGGTCGCGATCAACCCGGTTTCGCCGGTGGATTATCCGCGGCCGCTGCTCGACCAGGGCATCGAAGGACGGGTGCTGTTGCGGCTCTACGCCGATTCCCAGGGAACGCTCCTTCCCGATTCGACACGCATCGCGGAATCGAGCGGCTATCCGGCGCTCGATTCGGCCGCGGTGGCCGGCGCTCCGGCCCTCCGGTTTGCCCCGGCGCGGCGGCGAGGCCGTCCAGTGGCCGGGTCCTTCCTTCAACCCGTACACTTTCGCAACCCGCGTTCGCGGAGCGCCACCCAATGACGTCTCGAAACTCCGAACCGCACGACTCGGTGCTCAGCACCATCGGCTGGACTCCGTTGATCCGGCTCGGACGGCTGGGGGGAGGGATCCGGACGCCGGTCTACGGCAAGGCGGAGTACGCCAATCCCGGCGGCTCGGTGAAGGACCGGATCGGGCTCGCGATCATCGAGGACGCGGAACAACGGGGGGAGTTGAAGCCGGGGGGAACGATCGTCGAGGGCACGAGCGGCAACACCGGGGTCGGGCTCGCCATCGCGGCGTCACTCAAGGGATATCGCTGCATCTTCACGATGCCGGACAAGATGTCGCAGGAGAAGGTGCGGCTGCTCAAGGCGTACGGCGCGGAAGTGGTGATCACGCCGACGGCCGTGCCCCCCGACCACCCCGATCATTACGTCATGAAGGCCAAGCAGATCGTGAAGGACACGCCAGGGGCGGTCCTCGCCAACCAGTTCTACAACGACATCAATCCGCAAGCGCACTACGACACCACCGGTCCGGAGATCTGGGAGCAGACCGGTGGCAAGGTGACCCATTTCGTGGCGGGAGCAGGGACCGGCGGCACGGTGAGCGGCGCGGGCAAGTATCTCAAGGAGAAGAACCCGAAGATCAGGGTCATCGCCGGCGACCCCATCGGCTCACTGTATTCACACTATCATCACACCAGGGTGCTCGGCGAGGGACACCCCTACAAGGTCGAGGGCATCGGCGGCGACAAGATTCCCACCACGCTCTGGTTCGACTACATCGACGAGTTCCGCCAGGTCTCCGACCGCACGTCGTTCACCATGGCACGCCGGCTGGCGCGGGAGGAGGGGATTCTGGCGGGCGGCTCCACGGGGCTCAACGTCTACCTCGCGCTCGAAGTCGCGCGGGAAGTGGATGATCCGGCGGCGCTGGTCGTCACCATCCTGTGCGACACGGGGGAGCGGTATCTGTCCAAGCTGTTCAGCGACGAGTGGATGCAGGAGAACCAGATGCTCGATGCGCCACGGACAACGGTGGAGGACCTCCTCGAGCGGCGGCCGGCGGGCGCCCCCGCCCTCGTGAACGTCGCGCCCTCCGCGGCGGTGCGGCAGGCGCTCAACCTGATGAGCACCTGGGGTGTGAGTCAGATCCCCGTGATCGACAACGGCCAGGCGGTCGGGGGCCTCAACGAGGCCACGCTCATGACGCGCGCCCTGAGCCAACCGGCGCTGCTCGAGCGGCCGGTGCGCGAGGTGATGGACGCGCCGTTTCCCGAAGTCGAGGCGAACACGCCCACGGACCGGGTCGGCGCGATGCTCACCCGCGAGAGTCCGGCGGCGCTGGTGCGGAAGGACGGCAAGCTCATCGGCATCGTGAGCCGGTACGATGTGTTGCAGCAGTTGATCGGGCGCTGACCATGCGCGTCACCGTCCTTACCGGCGGCACGTCGTCCGAACGCGACGTCGCCATCGCCTCCGCCGTGCAGGTCATCCGCGCGCTCCGGTCGCGGGGGCACGACGTGGCCGTGGTGGACACGGCACGGGGCTACATCCCGGAAGCGGACGAGTCCCCGATGCTCTCTGGAACGGTCGGCGTCGAGCCGCCGTCCATCCCCCAGCTCCAGTCCCTCGAGCGCGGGCTGCTCCTCTCGGGGCTGAACAACCTCCAGGTGGTTCGGGATGCAGAGGTGCTGTTCCTTGCACTGCATGGCGGTCCCGGTGAGGATGGGACGATACAGACTCTCCTCGAGATGGTGGGCGTCCCCTACACCGGCAGCGGCCGGCTGGGGAGTGCGATGGCCATGGACAAGGACATCTCGAAGCGGCTCTTCCGCCTCGCGGGGGTGCCGACGGCCGACTGGGTCATGGCCCCGGCCGGCGGGGACGCGATGGGTGTAACGTTCGGATGGCCCCTGGTGGTGAAGCCGTCCAAGCAGGGCTCTACCGTGGGGCTTACGGTGGTCAAGGAGGCGGGGAGTTACGACACGGCGATCGCGCTGGCGCAGCGCTATGATGACGAAGTGATGATCGAGCGGTTTGTCCCCGGCAGGGAGCTCACGGTGGGTGTTCTGGAGGGGAAGGCACTGGCGGTGGGAGAAATCATCCCGCGGCACGAAATTTTCGACTATGAGTGCAAGTACACCCCTGGCATGTCCGAGGAGACCTTTCCCGCCGATCTCCCCGCCTCCGTCGCGGCGGAGTGCGGGCGGCTTTCGCTGCTCGCCCACGAAGCGCTCAAGCTCGGTGGCTATTCCCGGGTGGATTTTCGCTTGACACCGGACGGGGATCTCTTCTGTTTAGAGGTGAACACCCTGCCCGGCATGACCGCGACCAGTCTGATGCCGCAGTCGGCACGGGCGATGGGCATCGAGTTCCCAGAGCTCTGCGAGCGGATCTGTCTGGCCGCACGGAACGGCCGGGCCGTCAAACCCTCGTAGTCGGATTTCAGTGTGAAGGACGTGGTTCGATGAGCCTGTCTCCCTCCAGCCGATTGACCCCGTGGGTCGGGCGTCTCATCATCGCCAACGCGGTGGTGCTGCTCCTGCTCATGACGGTCTTTACTTCGCCGGCACTGCTCGAGCAGCTCCAATTCTCGCCGGCCGGCGCGCTGAGCCGTCCGTGGACTTTCATCACGTACATGTTCGTCCACGCGAATCTGCTGCATCTGCTGGGCAACATGTTGATGCTCTTCGTGTTCGGCGCGCCGGTCGAATCCAGAATCGGCAGCCGGAAATTCATCTTCTACTATCTCTACTGCGGGATCGGCGCGGCGGTCTTCTCGATGGGTCTGTCCGGTTTCATGCCGGTGGGTCCGTTCATCGGGGCCTCCGGTGCGGTGCTGGGTGTGGGCATCGCCTTCGCCATGTTCTGGCCTGACGCCGAGCTGGTGGTGTTTCCGGTGCCGATCCCGATCAAGGCGCGGACCCTCGTGGCCGTGATCGTCGGGCTCGACATCCTCGGTGCACTCTATTTCAATGACGGCATCGCACACATCGCGCACGTCGGCGGCGCGCTCTTCGGCTACGTCTTCTTCCGCGTTCAGGCGCTCTCGCGCCGCACCCCGCATCCTCCACCGCGCGCGGTCGAGCGGGTGGTGATGGTGCAGTCGGGCGCTGCCGAGCCCGAGCACCGTACGCCGCCCGCGCCACTGCGCCAGCACCGCCATCCCGAAGCAGATCCGGTGGCCGCCGAGGTCGATCGCGTGCTCGACAAGATCAGCGAGAAGGGCATTGCGAGTCTGACGCCGGCCGAGCGCCGGTTTCTCGACGAAGTGGCAAAGCAGAAGAAGAGCGGGGAACAGTAAACAGGGAACAGTGAACGGGATCTTCCCCATGGCCGTTCCCTGTTCCCCGTTCCCCGTTCTCTGTTTACTTTGGTTCTGTGCTCATCAACCTGCTTCCTGATTTTCTCGCCGTGCTCGACGCCGACGACAGGGACACGGCGTACCGGCACTATCACGACTCCCACCGACTCATCCTCGACGCCTACTGGCGCAACTACGTGCTCGATCCCGACAGTCCGCATGCGGAGGAAATCGTCGCGGCCACGCTCCAGGCCGACCGCCACGATCTCCGCGGCCTCGCCGCGAATGTCGATCTCGTCCAGCTCGCCGAGGAAGCGATCGCCCGGGCGGAGGAGGTGCTGCAGATCGACCGGCCCACCGATACCTATCTGCTGGTGGGGCTCGGCGGTGCCAACGCGGGAGAGCTGGTGGTCGCGGGGCGCGGGGTGGCTTTCATCTGCCTCGAGCACTTCACCGGCCGAGTCAATCCGGAAACGTACGGCATGGGACTGGCGCCCGATCTGATCCCGCCGTGGATCGCGCACGAGCTGGCGCACACGGTCCGCTACACGTCCGCGACGAGCGGCAGTGAGATGCGGAGACTGGTGGCCGAATCGGGGGGATACTACGACTACTGGTCCACCGGCAGCCGCGCGACCCTGCGCGAGCTGCTGGTGAATGAGGGTGTCGCGGTGCACACCGCGCAGGCGGTGGCGCCGGGCTTCGACGCCGCCGACTATTTCGGGTATCCCCGCCGCCAGTACCACCGGCTGCGGGAAATGGAGGCGTTCCTCCGGCGTGCCGTCGAGCCCGATCTGGAACGAAGCGGGCTGGGGCTCAGGCTTCGCTATCTCTCAGGCGGAATGAGTCCCGCGGCCCGGCTGGTCAACGGGCGCGTGCTGCCGGAGCGCGCCGGCTACTACCTGGGGCACCGGATGGCGGAGTCGCTGGTCACCGAGCGAGGTCTCGCCGCGGCGGTGCGCGCGCCGGCACACGAATTCGAAGTTGCGGAGAACGTCGCGCGCGGGGTGCAGACAGCGTAACTACGCTCTACTTCCCCACGCAGAAGCCCGCAAAGATCTTCCCCAGCACCTCCTCGACATCCACGGCACCGAGCAACTCGTCGAGCGCGGTCGTGGCTTCGCGCACGTGATGCGCGGCGAGCACCGCGTCACCCGGCGGCGCGAGATGCGGCAGCGCTTCCACGAGTGCCGCTGACGCCCGGGTGAGGGCGGTGCGGTGCCGCGCCCGGGTCAGTCCCGGCTCCAGGTCCGCGAAGTTGAGCCGCTCACCGAACACCCGCTCCGCCGCGGTCCGTCGCAACTCACCCAGCCCCTGGCCCGTCACCGCGGACACCGCCAGCTCGCCCGCCGCCGCGGCATGGAGATCGGCCTTGGTGCGAACCACGATGGTCCTGGGTCCCGCTGCCAGCGTCTTCTCGTCCTCGCCCTTTTCCCGGCCCGCCTCCACGCAGAGCAGGATGAGATCGGCCGCGGAGAGGTAGCGCCGGCTCACTTGGACACCGAGCCGGTCGATCCGGTCGGCGGAATCCCAGAGTCCGGCCGTGTCCACCAGCCGCACCGGCCAGCCGAGGAAGTCGGTATGCGCCTCGATCGCATCGCGCGTGGTGCCGGGGATCTCGGTGACCAGGGCCCGATCGAGTCCGAGCAGCGCATTGAAGAGCGACGACTTCCCGGTATTCGGCCGGCCGGCGAGCACCACCGACGCCCCCTCCCGCAATCGCTCTCCCGATGCCGCGCCCGCGATGAGGCTCTCGATCCTCGACCGCACCGCTCCGAGACGCTCCGCGATCCGGCCCGGCGGCAGCGATCCGTCGTCCTCGCCGGGAAAGTCGATGTCGTAGCCGAGCAGCGCCTGCGCGTCGATCAGCGCTTCGCGAAGCTCCGAGAGCCGGTGCGAGAGTCCGCCGTCGAGTTGCTGGAGCGCCGCCCTTGCCTGCGCGGGGGCGACGGCGTCGATCAGGTCACCCACCGCCTCCGCCTGCACCAGGTCGAGTTTTCCATTGAGCACGGCTCGGCGGGTGAATTCGCCCGGCGCCGCGGACCGCGCGCCGGCGGCATGCAGCGCCGCGAGGACTCCGGCGGGTGCGATGAGCCCTCCATGACAGGAGAGCTCCACCATGTCTTCGCCGGTGTAGCTGAAGGGGTGAGGGTACACCGTGTAGAGGCCGCGGTCGATCGGATCGCCGCTGGCCGCGCGGAAGGTGGCCAGGAGCGCGAGGCGCGGCCGGTCGGTGCGGAAGCCTTCGATGACCTGTTCCGCCACTCCGAAGGCGCCGTCGCCGCTCAGCCGGACGACCGCCAGCGCTGAATGCCCGGCCGGCGTGGCGAGCGCGGCAATGGGGTCGGAGAGCATGGGCCTCCGGCCGCTAGGCCTTCTTCTTCCTTGGCGGGGACGGCTCCTTCGTCTTCACCTCGACGATCTGGCGGGCCAGGCGCTTGATCCGCTCGCGAGCGATCAACCACTGCTGGGGAATGCTGGCGATGTTGCTCACCGCATAGTACAGGTTGAGCCCCGAGGCGAATTTAAGGAAGAGAAAGGTCATCATGGCCGGCATGACGTACAGCATCATCTTCATCTGCGGGTTCGGCTCCATCCCCATCTGCCCGACCTTGCTGAGCCCGAACATCGACAGCCCCATGACCAGTGGAATGATGTAGTAGGGATCGGGCCGCGAAAGGTCGGGGAGCCAGAGAAACGAGGCGCCGCGCAGCTCGATCGTATTCTGGAAAACGAAGAAGAGCGCGAAGAGGACCGGCATGGGGATCACCATCGGCCAGCACCCACCGAGCGGATTGACGCCGTGCTCCTTGTAGAGCTTGAACATCTCCTGCTGCAGCCGCTGCGGATCGCTCTTG
>JBDTTA010000101.1:0-9615 GCA_039930845.1 Gemmatimonadales bacterium | reverse complement strand
GATTGGCGCCCTCGTCCTTGAGCCAGAGATCGGTAAAGCCGAGCTCCTGTCCGGTCCGCTCGAGCTCGAGCAGCGGCGTGTCCCCCTCGCCGAGCGTTACCGGCGCTTCGTCGGCCAGCAGGGGGAGGAATTTCCGGAACCGGAACATCCCCCGTCCGCGGGGGATTTCGGCGCGGTCGGTAAGGGTGAGGTTGCGATCGGGATAGCGCACGAGCCACGGTTGCCCGCACGCGCCGCACACCGTGGGCAGACCTGCGGGGTCCGCTGTCGCGCCGCATCCGGAGCACTCGAGGATCCAATCGTATCGGGCATCCGCGTTCATCGAGTGAGTCGCTCCTCCATTTCGTCGAGGCTTCGCGGCCAGTCCTGTCGCAGCAGCCGGGACATCGCCCGGTCGGCCAGCAGCCGGCCCCCGGTCTGGCAGGTGGGACAGTAGTTCGTTTCGTTGTCGGCGTAGCGGATGCGCTGGACAGGCGTGCCGCAGTCGGGACACGGCTCCCGGTAGCGCCCGTGCACGGCCATCCCCTCGCGAAAGGCGGTGACCTTTTCGGGGAAAGCGTCTCCGGTCTCCGCGCGGAGGCGGTCGGTCCATTCGATGAGCACCGACACGACGGCCGCGTGCAGACCGGCGATTCCGTCCGCAGACATGCGGGAGGTGAGCTGCATCGGCGAAAGACGGGCGCGATGGAGAATCTCGTCCGAGTACGCGTTGCCGATACCGCTGAAGAGACGTGGATCGGTGAGGGCGCGCTTGAGCGTATGATTTTCGCTGAGCAGCCGCTCCGCGAATTCCCGTACGCCCGAGCCGATCGGCTCGAGGCCGCCTCGATCGAATTCGGCGAGCGCGGCGCGGCCTCCGACGACGTGTATCGAGGCGCGTCGCTTGCTCCCCGCCTCGGTGAAGAGCAGCGTCCCATCGGGAAAGTCGAAGGCGGCGAGCCCGATCCGACCCGGAGGCCTGGCCCCGCGCGCCTTCCACCGGAGCCGCCCCGCCACCATCAGATGGATGACAAGGTAGAAATCGCCCTCGAACTCCCAGACGAGGCGCTTTCCCAAGCGGCTGAGTCCGGTCACCGGTCGCCCGAGGACAGTGGTGAGTGGCGGTTCGACTGTGCGGAGCACGAAGGGACTTTGCACCCGCACATTTTCCAGCGGTTTCCCGAGGATGCGCCGTTCCAGCGCCTCGAGATACACCACCACGTCGGGCAGCTCAGGCACGAGTCCCGGCTCCGTGGCTCATGTACGTTCGTTCAGCCGTGAGAGGATGCGCTCAGCGAGGCGGGTGGAAAATCCGGGGACGGTGGCGAGCTCGGCGACCGATGCCGACTTGACGCCGGCGAGACTGCCGAAGCGCTCGAGCAGCAATCGGCGGCGGTTGGGACCGACGCCGGGAATGTTCAGCAGCTCGGAGGTGATGGTACGCTGCGTACGCCGCTTCCGATTGTACGCCAGGCCGAAGCGGTGCGCCTCGTCCCGCGCCCGCTGCAGCAATCGGAGCGACGGGCTCCGGCGTGACAGTTTCAGGCTCTCACTCCGACCGGGCAGAAAGACTTCCTCCTCCCGCTTGGCAAGGCTCGCCATCGGGATGGCGCCGAGCCCGAGCCTGGCGGCCGCCTCCATTGCCGAGCTGAGCTGTCCCTTGCCGCCGTCGATCACGATCAGATCGGGCAGCGGGAGCCCCTCCGTCTGCCGCCGCGAGAGATACCGCGTGATGACCTCGTCGATCGCGGCGAAGTCGTCCTGTTGTCCCGGTCCCTGGATCTTGAATTTCCGGTACTCGTTCTTGCGTGGCCGCCCGGCCTCGAACCAGACGAGCGAGCCGACGGTATCACGCCCCTGATTGTGCGAGATGTCGACACAGATGAAGCTTCGCGGAACGACGCTCAGGCCGAGGTCGCGGCCGAGCGCGTAGACCGGGTCCTCGGCGCGCTCCTCCGTTTCGAACGATTCAATCCGGAGACTCTCGAGAAGGTGGCGGGCGTTGTTGTCGGCCAGCTCCAGCCAGCGCGACGCGGTGCCACGCTGCGGCACCGCCCATTCGGTGCCCGGCACCAGTTCCCGCAGCGTGTCCCACTCCGTCGGCGGAAACGGGATCACCAGCCGGCGTACCCGGCCTTCCACCGGGACATAGTACCGGACGAGGAACGCGTTGAGCACGGCGGCATCCTCCTCTTCCTCGACCCCCTCGAGAAATCGGTGCTCGCGGCCGACCACCCGGCCGCCGCGCACGCGAATCAGGACTCCGACAGCGTCATTACCGTCTCGCGCGTACCCGATAACGTCCGCGTCACCGGTGCCGATCACCTCGACACTCGGTGGGGCATCGAGGCGTTCGAGCCAGCGCAACGCGTCACGCAACTCACCGGCGCGCTCGAAGTCATCGCTATTGCTCGCGTCGACCATCGCCTCACGCACCTTCACCCGGACGTCCTGCGTCCTCCCTTCGAGAAAATCGAGAACATCCTGTACCATCCGGCGGTAGTCGCCCCGGTTCTGCCAACCAACGCACGGCGCGAGGCAGCGGCCGATGTGATAGTCGAGACAGGGGCGCTCCCGCGTCTCGTTGGGTATGTCATCCGCGCAGCTCCGCACGGTGTACAGCCGCCGGATGATCGCGAGGGTTCGCCGGAGCTGGGAGACATCGGTGTAGGGGCCGAAGTAGCGGGCCCCGGGAATGTCGCGTCGCCGGGTCACGAGGACCCGGGGGAAGGGATCGGCGAGCGTCACCGCGATCGACGGGTAGCTCTTGTCGTCCTTGAGACGGACGTTGAATCGCGGCCGATACTCCTTGATGAGCGTGTTCTCGAGGATGAGCGACTCGGGCTCCGACGGCACAACGATCGTCTCGACGTCGGCGATGAGCCGCTGGAGAAGCCGGTGCGTGGGGCTCGCGTCGTAGTCATTCGAGAAGTAGCTGCGGACGCGGCTCTTCAGGCGCTTGGCCTTGCCGACGTACAGCACGTCGCCCGCGGCATCTTTCCAGAGATAGACGCCCGGACCATCGGGGAGGGTATCGAGCTTGCGCTGCAGCGCTTCGGAAATAGTCGGGGTGGTCATCGCTTGAGGCGGCGGAGGAGCCCGCCGGCCTCGGCCACCCCGAGCCCGGCGGTCAGCGCGAGGTACACCACGCCGTACGTACCGAGCAGAAATATCGCCAGAACGATCGGCTGATGCACCGGCACGAGCCGCCGAAGGGCCAGTCCCGCCGCCGCGGCCACCATGGCGCTGCCCCAGAGCCGGGCGGAGAGCGCCAGTGGAATTCCCGTCCGCCCGATTCGCCGGTTGAGCGCGCGCCGCAGCATGAGAAACTCGAGCCACCCCGCCATGCCCGCGGACACTGTGAGCCCCGCTGCCCCCCACCGCGCCTCGATTCCCAGCGCCCGCGGAAGCGGCAGGGCGAAGAGATAGCCGAGGGCCACCGTGAGGCAGACCCTGATGGTCGCAAACCGGAGCGGGCTCCGGGTATCGTGCAGCGCCCAGAAGGTCGAGGCGTAGAGGCGTCCCATCGTCGATGCGAGAAGGCCAACGGCGGATCCGGCCAGGATCGCCCAGACATACACCGTCATCTCCCGGGTAAACTCGCCCGACTGGTAGAGCGCTCCCACGATCACGTCGCCAAGAGCAAGAAAGGCGACCGACGACGGCACGACCATGAAGGCGATCTGCCGGAGACCCGACTCGAGCCTCCCCCGGAGGTACGCCGCACGCTCCGGCTCCTCGCCAGTGGCGCTCGCCATTTCAGGGAGCTCCGCCGCCGACACCGACATCCCGAACAGGCTTACCGGCAGGGTATAGAGCACCTGCGCGTAGGAGAGTCCCGCGACGGCTCCGGTCGGCAGGAGGCTCGCGAGCACGGTATCGACGTAGGCGCTGATCTGGACGACACCGCGGCCCACGAACACGGGAAGAAAGTTGCGGATGACCATCGCGACCGCGGTGGAGCCTCGCACCAATCGAGGCCACGCACCGTTGAGCAGCCGGTGGACGGTCGGAAACTGGATGGCGAGCTGGAGGAAGCTGCCTACCACGGCGCCCCACGCCGCCATCTCGGCGAGGGGATACTGCGCCGTGCCGCGCCCGAAGCCCACGAGCGCCCCGATGATGGCGAGGTTCCAGACGACCGGCGCGGAGTACGAAAGAAAGAAACGCCGGTGGCTGTTGAGCACGCCCAGGCACCATGCCGAGAGTGCCAGCAGCCCTGCGCCGGGAAAGAGGATCCGCACCAGGCGAATCGTCTCCATCCGCTTTTCCCCGTCGAAGCCCGGCGCGATCAGCGTGATGAGCAGTGGCGTGAGAAGCACGCCGATCAGCACGAGGGCCGACGTCACCAGCGCGAGGAGCGCCGCCACGGCGGAGGCGACGCGCCTGGCCTCCACATCGTCTCCGCGGGCTCGTAGGCCGGCGTAGACCGGGATGAAGGAGGCGGACAGCACCCCTTCGCCGAACAGGTTCTGGAGAAAGTTGGGGATCCGGAACGCCGCGTTGAATGCGTCGGCAGCGTCCGATGTGCCGAAGTAGTGTGCGAAGACGCGGTTCCGGACCAGGCCGAGAATCCGGCTGGCGAGAATCCCTGCGGCGACCATCACCGCCGGCCGTGCGCCGGGACTCGGGCGGGCGCTCAGGAACCGGGGGCGGGTGGCAGGTTGGAGCGGCTGGATGGATCCGCGAGCAGGCGGTGGAGAAAGGTACTCTCTTCCTGGAGCGCCTGAACGGTGCGATTGAGCTCCTCGACCTCGGCCTCGAGGATCTCGACCTTCCGGGTCAATTCACCGACGGCCGGCGAGGTCGGCGGCGGTCCCTCGAGGCGCCGTCCGAGCGCACGGCCGATCGGCGAATCAAGGACGATGCCCATGATGGGAATGAGGAGCGCGACGAGGAGTATGAGGGCGATCACCGACATAGGTGAGTCTACGACGGTTGCGACGGCCCTTCAAGGCCGGCGTCGTACCACAGTTCTATCTCGTCGGTGAGCGCGCTGAGCAACTGCGGTCCATGACGGGCGAGGAACGGTGCGACGGTGAGCACCCGCTCCTGGGGCTTTCCACCCGGCAGCACCGCGGTTCGTGCCCTGCCCAGCTGAGACAGCTCCGTTTCCTGTCGCCGCTTGAGGTGCTGCACCAGCTTCTTTTCGACGTCGTAGGTGCCGGCGAGCGCCTGCTGCTGGACGCCCGCGATCGGGCGCTCGAGCGTCGGATCGATCTGCACGGCCGCGCGGCCGATTGCTGCGTAGCCTTGCTCGATCGCCGCCCGGAGCTCCTCGAGCGACTCCATCGCCTCGGCCGGCATTTGCGACCGGACCAGTCTGGCCTCGAGCGCGCCAGGGGGCGCGGAGAGGTCATCGAGGGAGATCCCGAACTTGTCGAGCACCCGGTCGATCCGGGGCTCGAGCAGGATCCCCGACCACCGCGGCAGGGGGCTCTGGCGGTGTACGCCAAGCGTCGTGTACACCGGCGGGGTGTGCGCGAGGTACCGAAGCTCTCCCGGCCCGCCGAGATACGCGACCGTCGGCAACAGCGCGCTCTCGACCACCGGCCGAAGCAACACGTTTGGCGAAAGGCGCTCCGGTGATTCGGTCGCGATCCGCTCCAGCGCCGACCGCTCGAATCGCTCGTGGCTTCTCCGGGTGATGAACGCACTGCCGTCGCGGATCAGCCGGTCCCTGCCCTGCGACGCCTCGAGCATGACGAGCGATGCGCCGTCACCCACGGTAACACCGGACATCCTGGCCGTGGCGCCGAGTGATTCGGCGTGCCGGCCGAGCTCGTCATCGAGTCTGGCCGCCTCGGCCAGTGCGTGGACGAGAATCGGCGCCATTGCCCGCTTGGCGGCCGGATGCGTGCTATCAAAGCAAACAATGCCGAGCGGCGCCAGCAGCTCCGCGATGGCCCCCGCAAAGCTGTCCGCCACGGTCTGGTCCGGCTGATAGTGCCGCTCGAGCCATGCGAGCGTCGTGTCGCGGAACTCCGATGGAGGAAGCCCGGCGGCAAGGGCTTCGAGCGCCGGCCGCACGCCATCGCCGAGCGGTTGCCGGTACATCGGCGTGAGCGGGGCGTCGCTGGGGCGAGGGGGCAACGAGGCCGTGGCGAGCGACCCGTCGGCCGCGACCCACGACGCCGAGCTCGCTTCGGCAAAATCGTGATCGTCGCCGGCGAGCCAGAACACCGGGACCACGGGGCGCTTCCACTTCCGCTCGAGCACGCGCGCTAGCGAGGCGGTCGATAACGCCTTGTGCACGGTATAGAGGGGCCCCGTGAAGAGCCCCGGTTGCTGCCCTGTGGTGACAGCGAGGGCACCCGGCTGGCGCAGCCGAGCCAGCGCCGGCCCGCGCGCAGCCGACGAAATGAACGCCGCGCCCAGCTCTGTATCGAATCCGGCATCCCGTTGCCCGGGATAGTCCAGCGGCCCGAGGGGTGTCGGCACGAAGCGCAGGTTCATGCCGCCTGGCCGATCAGGATCGTGCGCGCCGAGGAGGAGGCGAGCTCCCGGCCGTCGTAATCACCAAAGCGGTGCCGGATCGCGATCCCCGCGCCAACCAGCATGCCGGCGAGCTCGTTGGCTTCGAACAGCCTCACCCGCTCGACGAAGCGGCGCCCGCCGGTGCGCTGGATCGTCTTGCACACGTAGCGGCTATCGGCGGAAATCGTCCGCGTCACGAGCACCTCGGCATCTCCGGCGCGGACGATCTCGCGCGGGACGAGGCCGGCGCGGAGGGCCGATGGATTCAGCAGGTCAATCACGAACCAGCCGCCCGGCCGAATCGTGCCGACCATCTCGGCGAGAGTGCCGTAGTGCTCCTCGTCGTGGGCGAAATAGCCGAAGCTTGTAAAGAGGTTGACGGTGAGATCCATCGAGTGAGGGCGGATGGGGAGATAGCGCATGTCGGCCCGGACCAGCGGAGCGTCGGTCACACCCTGGGCGATGCGCAGGAGACTGGCGGAGAGATCCACGCCCACGCAGTGCGCACCGGCCGCGCGGAACGCCCTGGCGTGCCGTCCCGGCCCGCACGCGACGTCGAGCACGTGCATCCCTCGCTCGAACGGCACGGTCTCGCGGATGAGGCCGACGGCGCGCTCGGCATCGGCCTCATCCCGGTGCGGGTAGAGCTCCAGATATTCCTCACCGAACCATTCCTCGAACCATTCGGGCATGTGGGCCTATCGTCCCTTGTGATACTTCGTCCCTCCCAGAATCGTGAACGCCCGGTACAACTGCTCGAGGACGATCACCCTCGCCAGCTCGTGCGGCAGCGTGAGCGGCCCCAGGCTCCACCGGCCCTGCGCGCGGGCGAGGAAGTCGTCTCCCAGCCCGTGCGACCCGCCGATGGCCAGCGCCACGGGGCGCGCCGACAGCTGCCAGCTCCGGACCTCGCGGGCCAGGTCCTCGCTGCTCCACGCCGAGCCGCCGCGTGCCAGTGCGACGAGCGTGCTGCCGCCGGGTCGCCGGCTGTCGAGCCGCTTTGCCTCTTCGTTCCGTTGCGACTCGACCGTCGGCGCGTGGCTGGCTTCCTTTACGTCGACTTCATGAAACTTCACATGGCGTTCGAGCCTTCGAAGGTAGTCATCGGCCACACCGCGCAGGTCGGGCCGGAGTTTCCCCACCGCGAGGAGGGTGATCTCCACCTAGGCGTACATGCCGCGCAGCCGGTGCACCGTGGCCACGCGCTCGATGGCCTGCATGTAGGCACCGATCCGCATGTTGATGCCATGCCTTCCGGCCATCGCCGCGACCTCTTCGAACGACTGGACCATGATCTTCTCCAGGCGCTGATTCACCGTCTCCTCGTCCCAGAAGTAGCCGCCCCGGTCCTGCACCCATTCGAAATAGCTCACGGTGACACCGCCGGCGTTCGCGAGAATGTCGGGGATCACGAAGATCCCCTTCTCTTCGAGGATCTTGTCGGCGTTGGCGGTGGTCGGCCCGTTGGCGCCTTCGCAGATGATCCGGGCCTTGATGTCACGCGCGTTCGCGTTGTTGATCACGTTCTCGAGCGCGGCGGGGACGAGCACCTCGCAGTCGAGCGTTAGAAGCTGCTCATTGGTGATGTGCTCGGCTTCCTTGTAATCGCTCAGATAGCGGTGCTGCCGCACGTGCTGTTGCAGCTCACGGATCTTGAGCCCCTTTGGATTGTAGAGGCCGCCCGACTTGTCGCCTACCGCGACGACGGTGAGCCCCATCTCCTCCATGAGCTGCGCCGCGATCGACCCGACGTTGCCGAAGCCGTGCACGGCCACGCGGGCCCCTTCGACCGGGATCCTGAGCCGCTTGAGTGCTTCCCGCGTGACGATCGTACACCCGCGCCCCGTGGCCTCCCGGCGGCCGAGCGACCCGCCCATCTCGACCGGCTTCCCGGTGACCACGGCGGTAACCGTGTGACCCTTGTGCATGGAATAAGTATCCATGATCCACGCCATGACGCGCTCGTTGGTGTTCATGTCGGGAGCGGGGACGTCCGAATCGGGACCCAGCACTTCGATGATGGCGGAGGTGTAGCGGCGCGTGATGCGCTCGAGCTCCGCGTTGGACAGCGCGGCCGGGTCACATACCACGCCGCCTTTCGACCCGCCGAACGGGATGTTCACTACCGCGCACTTCCAGGTCATCCAGGCGGCGAGCGCTTTCACTTCGTCGAGCGTGACGTTCAGATCGAACCGGATGCCGCCCTTCGCCGGGCCGCGCGACGTGTTGTAGAGAACTCGGTACCCCGTGTACACCTCGACCTCGCCGTTGTCCTTGAGAAACGGGATGGAAACGATAATCTGTTTCTCGGGCGACCGCAGCACCTTGTAATGCCCGGGATCGAGACTCAGCCGCTGCGCGGCGTAGTCGAAGCGTGACATCATCGCCTCGAACGGATTTTCCTCGTTGAGAAACCGGTCCTTGTCGGGGCGGATGAGGGCTTGAGCGGGGTGCGCAGTGGTACTCATAGATGATCCGGGATTCTCCAGAGTGGGTTACAGGCCATCCACCGGGGTCACGACGGCGTCCAGCGCGGCGGCGATCCGCTCCCCGCCTTCTTCCCATACCAGGTCGAGCACAGCCACCAGCGGCTCGGGCGCGGCGTTCGGCCAGCGATCGCGGAGCTTGACCGCGTCCTTCTGCGTGATGACCACGTAGTCGGCCCGCCGCGCGGCGTGCGCGAGCCAGGCCACATCCTCGTCGCGGTAGTCATGATGGTCGCGCCACGTGGCTACCTGGACCGCCGCCCCGGTGGCCTTCGTCTGCGCCACGAAGGCGTCCGGATCGGCGATGCCCGATGCCGCCACCACCCGCTTTCCCTCGAGCGCGGCCACCGGATGCCTGACGCCGGACACGAGCCCCTCGAGGAACCGGAGCCCCAGGTGCGCCACTGCCACCGGGCGGCCGGTCCGTTCGGCGAGATCGTGCGCCAGCGTCAGGGCGGCATCCGGGGAGGCGCGCTTCCGGGTCACGATCAGTGCGTCCGCCCGGTCGAGTGCATCCCATCCTTCCCGCCACGGCCCCGCCGGCAGCGGCCACCGCACCGCCCTCGTGGTTTCCGCGCTCATGACCGCGATGTTGAAATCGCGGCGCACGTCGAGCCGCTGGTAGGCGTCGTCGAGCACCAGCACGTCGGCCCCCCCCACGAGCGCACGGTCG
>JBDTTA010000100.1:0-9816 GCA_039930845.1 Gemmatimonadales bacterium | reverse complement strand
AGTGGCGCACGCGACCGGCGGCGGGCAATCTTCCATCCATGAAGATCTATACCAGGACTGGCGACGACGGACAGACCGGCCTCTTCGGCGGCGGGCGGGTGCCCAAGGACGATCCGCGCACCACGGCCTACGGTGACGTCGACGAGCTCAGTTCCGCACTCGGCGTCGCGCGGGCCGCGGCACCCGCGGACTTCTTCGACTCGCTGCTCGAATCGATCCAGCGCGACCTCTTCTCGATCGGTGGACACCTCGCCACTCCCGATCCGCACAAGGTGGCAAAGGCACTGGAGAAGGCCGAGCTCTCCGCCGACCGCGTCGCCCTGTTCGAACGCACGATGGATGACGCAGAGGCGGAGCTGCCTCCGCTCCGCGCCTTCATCCTCCCCGCGGGCACCACCAAGGCCACCGCGCTCCACCTGGCGCGAACGATTTGCCGCCGCGCCGAGCGCAGCGTGGTAACCCTCGCACGCGCCCAGGACGTGCCGGCGCTCTTTCTCACCTATCTGAACCGACTCTCGGATCTTCTCTTCACACTGGCCCGGCTGGCCAATCACCGTGCCGGGAACAGCGACGTCACGTGGTAGACGGTGGTGCCATCTGGGTCACCCACGCGCTCGGCCGCTATCCCGTCTTTGTCCAGCCGGGGGTGCTCGCACGGCTCGAGACCCTCGCGGTCGAATATCTGGGCACCGGCCCCGTCACCCTCATCGCCGATGCGACCGTTTTCGATCGCCTTCAGTCGGGCCGGTTCGGACGCGCCCCGTGGTCCGGCGAGGCCGACACCTTCCCGTCAGGAGAGGCCTCGAAGACCCGCGAGCAGTGGACGCGGCTCACCGACCTGCTTCTCAGGCGTGGCGTTGGACGGGATGGCGGCATCATCGCGCTCGGCGGAGGGGTCACCGGCGACCTGGCCGGCTTCGTCGCGGCCACCTACCTGCGCGGTCTGCCCTACCTGCAGGCGCCGACGTCGCTCCTCGCGATGGTCGATGCCTCCGTCGGCGGGAAGACCGCGGTGGATACGCCTCGTGGCAAGAATCTCGTCGGGGCCTTCCATCCGCCGGCCGCCGTGGTCGCCGACCCGCGGGTACTCCGGACGCTTCCAGAGCGCGACTACCGGGGCGGCCTCTCCGAGGCGGTAAAGCACGGCCTCATCGCCGATCGGGAGTACTTCGCCTGGATGGAGCGCGAGGCGCCTGCCCTGCTCCAGCGGGACGAGGCGGCGCTCACACGGCTCGTTCGGCGGAGTGTCGAGATCAAGGCGGAGGTGGTGGGCGAGGACGAGCGGGAGGCCGGGCGCCGGACGATACTCAACGCCGGCCACACGGTGGCTCACGCGCTGGAGCAGGCCACGGACTATGCGGTGCCGCACGGGGAAGCGGTGGCGCTGGGGCTCGTGGCGGAATGCGTGCTCGCCGAGCGACTCGGCGTCGCCGCGGCAGAGACCGCGGATCGGGTGGTGTCGCTTCTGGAACGGCTCGGGCTTCCCGTGCGACTCCCGAATTCTCCACCGGTGCCGCGGATTCTGGAGGCGATGGGGCGGGACAAGAAGAATCGTATGACTCGCATCCACTTCACCTTGCCGAGCGCGATCGGACACATATCCACAGAGGGTGGATGGGCGCGTCCGGTGGAGGCGGCGGAGATTAGTGCCGCGCTGGTGTCGATCATGTAAAACATGATGATACAAAGTGTTATGGAGTTTATCAACACCTATGCACAGCGGAAATTGTGTACGAGGTTGAGAAAGAATGGAACCACAAATAATAGAACGATTTGTGATGTGGATAATGATTTTTGCTTGACCGAACTCCCCGCCATTCCTATATTCGCTTCTCCTCTCGCCATCAAATCTGGTCGCCGCTCTCGTCAATTAGAGCTGTCCTTTTCAACCACCTTGGGGTTGACTATGGCCCATGTCCGTGTTCGCACCGGGAAAGCTCGCACGTTGCTGCGTTCTGCCCCGTCCGGCTCCTTCGACCAGTATCTCCTCGACATCCAGAAGCTCCCGATGATCTCCGATCCCGAAGAGGAAAAGCGCCTGGCCCGGCGCGCCCTCACGGGTGACGAGGTGGCGGCGGAGCGGCTGGTCACCGCGAACCTCCGGTTCGTGATCTCCTACGTCAAGAAGTATCAGGGACATGGGTTGGACCTCTCGGAGCTGGTGGCGATCGGGAATGAGGGCCTCCTCAAGGCCGTCAAGAAGTTCGACCCCGATCATGGCGTGAAGTTCATCTCCTACGCGGTGTGGTGGGTCCGCCAGGCGGTGCTCAAGGCCCTGGCCGAGCAGACTCGCAGCGTCCGGATACCCCTCAATCAGAATTCTGCGCTCGTCCGGATGTCTCGCGCCCAGAGCTTCCTGGCACAAGAGCTTGGCCGCGAGCCCACCGACGCGGAGATCGCCACCGCACTCAACGACACCATCGACAACATCCGGTCCGCCCGGCGCATGACCTCGACCGAGGTCTCTCTCGACGCGCCGGTCGAGCGGCAGGACCGTGGCGCCAGCACGTTCGGTGAGCGCGTGGCCGGCACCGGCGGCAGTGAGATCGAGGAGATGACCGACACTCGCCTCCAGCGGGAGTTCATCGATCGGATCTTCGAGCGCCACCTGACGCCGCGCGAGCGCAAGATTCTCTCGCTCTACTACGGCCTCGATGAGGGGTCCGAGGCCCTGACGCTCGAGAAGATCGGCGCGCTGCTCGGTGTCACCCGCGAGCGTATCCGCCAGATTCGCGAGCGCGCCTTCGAAAAGCTTCGCGACAGTCCTGATGTCCGCTCGCTCCGGGGCTTCTGGGGAGCGGCGTAGGGAGGCTATTGGCTATCGGCCACTGGCTCGGAAAGTGTCGGCCCTCCCTGCATCGCGCACGGAGGGCCGTTCTGCACCCGGCAGCCAACAGCCAACATCGCCCTCCCGCTATCTTCCACCCATGCCCCCCATGACGGCCGAGATGATCGCGGCACTCGCCCGGATCGTCGGCGCGCGGTGGGTGCGCCACCGGCGCGCCGAGCTCACCACCTATGCGATGGACGGCCTCCCGACCCGCGAATCCTTTCCGGGTGTGGTGGTGATGCCCGCAAACGCCTCGGAGGTGCGCGAGGTGATCCGGCTGCTTCACCTCCTCCGCGTCCCCTTCGTGGCGCGTGGGGCCGGCACCGGCCTCTCCGGTGGCGCGGTTGCCGGCGGCGACGCGGTGTTGATCGCCCTGGCCCGAATGAATCGCATCCTCCAGCTGGACCCGGTGCGGCGGCGCGCCGTTCTGCAGCCGGGCGTGGTGAATGCCCGTCTCTCCGAGGCCGCCGCGCCGTTCGGACTCCAGTACGTGCCCGATCCCTCCAGCCAGGCCGCGTGCACCGTCGGCGGCAACGTGGCGGAGAACGCCGGCGGGCCGCACTGTCTCAAGTATGGAGTCACCACCAATCACGTCACCGAGCTCGAGGTGGTGCTCTCCGACGCCTCGGTAGTGCGGCTCGGCTCGCCGCAGGGCGATCCGTGGGGACCCGACCTCGTCGGCCTCTTCGTCGGCAGCGAGGGAATGTTCGGCATTGCGACCGAGATCACTGTCCGGCTCGAGCCACTCCCGCCGAGCGTTCGTACGATGCTCGCGGACTTCTCCACCGTTCGCGGCGCGAGCGAAGCCGTCTCCTCGATCATCGCCGCGGGGATCGTCCCCGCGGCGCTCGAGATGATGGACCAGGCCTGTGTCGCGGCGGTGGAGGCGTCGATCTATGCCGCGGGGTATCCGACCGATGCCGCCGCCGTCCTGCTGGTCGAGCTCGACGGACAACCGGAGACCGTGGAGTCCGAGTCAGCCACGGTCGCCGGCATCCTGCGGGAGCGCGGAGCGCGAGAGGTGCGGAGTGCGTCGAGCGCCGCCGATCGTGCGCGGCTCTGGCAGGGACGGAAGAAGGCGTTCGGGGCAATGGGACGGATCGCTCCCGATCTCGCCGTCCAGGACGCCGTCGTCCCCCGCTCCGCCCTGCCCGACATCATGGACCGCATCGCCGAGATCAGGGATCGGCACGCGCTGAGCATCAGCAACGTCTTTCATGCCGGCGACGGGAATCTCCACCCCAACATCAGCTTCGACCGGCACGATCCGCTCGTGGCATCGCGGGTCCACGCCGCCTGCCGCGAGATCATGACCGTGTGCGTCGAGGCGGGCGGCAGCATCACCGGCGAGCACGGCGTGGGCAGTGACAAGATCGACTATATGCCCCTCATCTTCGACGCGGAGACGCTCGGCGCGATGCGCGCGGTGCGCCGGGCGTTCGATCCGTTCGAGACCGCCAATCCCGGGAAGGTCGTGCCGCTGCACGCCTGCCGCGAATGGATGGCCGCGCCGGGCGCCCGATGAAAGAGACGATCTACACCAGGCTCCGCGCCCTGCTCGGCACCGGGGGTGTCGAGCGCGACACCGACGGGCTTCCGCGCGCCACGCCCGAGTCGGCCGATGCCCTCTCGCTCGTCTGCCGCCTGGCACACGAGGAGGGATGGAAGATCAGGGTCGAAGGCCAGGGCACCTGGCTCTCCGGGGACGCACCGGCCGACCTCGCCGTGAGCACGCGAGGACTCGCCCAGGTCGTCTCCGTCAGCCCCGCCGATCTCGTCGCGACGGTCCAGGCGGGAACCCCGCTCGACGGGCTCCGTCGCCGCCTGGCGGAAGAAGGGATGTGGCTCGCGCTCGACCCACCCGGGCGTCCCGACCGGAGTCTCGGATCGATCGTCGCCACCGCCACCGCCGGTCCCCTCCGCCACGGGTTCGGTCCCGTGCGCGATCATGTGCTTGGCTGCACCGTCGCCACCGGCGACGGACGGCTGGTCAACGCCGGCGGCAAGGTGGTGAAGAATGTCGCCGGATATGACCTGACCAAGTTGCAGGTGGGCGGCTTCGGCGGCTTTGGCATCCTCGCGGAGGCGCACCTGCGCCTTCGCGCCCTGCCCCGCGCCGACGTCACCCTGCTCGCCCAGGGCGCGCGGGACAATCTCACCCTGGGGGCGCGGCGCCTCATCGAGGCGAAGGTCGCGCCGGCCGCCCTCGAGCTGCTCTCTCCAGCACTGGCAGCCGAGCCCGAGTGGGTGCTCGCCGCACGATTCCTCGGTACCGACGCCGCGGTCCAGTCCGACGTGCGAAGTCTCGGCTCCGCGGGCGATCTCGTCTGGCAGCCGCTGCCGGCCGACCGTACAGCCGCCTTCTGGGGCGTGGTGGCGCGCGGAAGCCTGGGCGGACCGATCACGATACGGCTCGGGGTGCTGGCCAACGGGGTGGACGAGATGATGGATCTCCTCGCCCACGATCTCGATGAGGGCCTGCTCTCGGCCGGCCCGGGAGCCGGCATGATCCGCTGGACCGGCGACGCGCCCATGGAGCGGCTCCGGGGCGTCCGGCGGGCGGCAGCCTCGCGAGAGGTCCCGATGACCATCGAGCGTGCACCCTGGGCCCTCCGGCGTGCCATGGGCCACTTTGGGGCCTACCGCGAGGGCGTGGGCCAGCTCGTCGGAAGACTGCGCGAGAGTTTTGATCCGGGCCAGTGCCTGAGCGTGGCGCTGGAGGGAGCGGAGTGAGCGATCCGCTCGCCCCGTGCGTCCACTGCGGGTTCTGCCTGCCGGCCTGCCCCACCTATCTCGCGACCGGCGATGAGGCGGACAGCCCGCGCGGGCGCATCGTGCTCATGCGCGCCCTCGAGCGGGGCGAGCTCGACTCCCGGGACATGGCGGTCATGCAGCACCTCGACGCCTGTCTCGGTTGCCGCGGATGCGAGCCGGTGTGCCCTTCAGGCGTGGGCTACGGACGGGGACTCGAGCGGGCACGCGAGCGGCTGTTCCAGGACAACGGCCTCCCGGCGCTCGCGCAGCTGGTGCTCGGCGTCTTCCGTCACGTGCGTCTGTGGCGACCGATCTTCACGATCGCGCGGGCGTTTCGAAGCTCCGGTATTCCGCGGCTGCTCGCCGGCGGGGGACGGCTGGGATTCGGCATGGGGATGCTGGATGCGACGAGACCCGTCACTCGATCCGCGGCCCGTGTATCGCGACCGGGAACCGCCGCGCCGGCTGCCGGCTCGCTCGGGACAGTCGTCCTCTTTCGCGGCTGCGTCATGGATACGCTCTTCACCCACGTGCACGACGCCACCCGGCGCACCCTCGAAGCCAATGGCTACCGCGTCCGCGAAGTGGACTCGCAGGTATGCTGTGGGGCGCTGCACGAGCACGCCGGAGACCGCGCGGCCGCGCGCGCGCTCGCGCAGCAGAATGCCGCCGCCTTCGAGGGATCGGACGATCCCATCGTGGTCAATAGCGCCGGATGTGGAGCGCTGCTCAAGGAGTACGGACATCTGCTCGGTACCGTCCCCGGAGCGAGCTTCGGCGCCCGGGTGCGCGACGTGACCGAGCTGCTCGCGGCCGCGGGTCCGAGGGCCGGCGGTCCGCTGGAGACCGAGGTCGTGTACGACGCCCCCTGTCATCTGCAGCACGCGCAGCGGGTGCACGATGCGCCGCTTGCCGTGCTGAGCGCGATCCCCGGTCTCCGCCTCCGTGTGCTCCCCGGCTCGGACAAATGCTGCGGGAGCGCGGGGATCTACTCGGTGCTCCACCCGGACATGGCCCGCGCGGTACTGGACGACAAGATCGCCGACCTCGCCGCCGCCGTTCCACGTCCGGAGCTGGTGGCCACGGGAAACCCCGGCTGTCTCATGCAGATCGGTGCCGGGGTCGTGGCGGCGGGGCTCGACATCCGCGTCGCGCATCCCGTGGAGCTGCTGGATGAGAGTTATCGGCGGGCGGGGTTTTACGGGCGGTAGGGCGGGAAGGGCGAATATGCGATCGAGCACTCGACGAAGCCAGCCCGAACGCTGCCTCTAGCTTTTCCCGCGAAGCGGACCTGCGCCGGCCGGGATCGGCCCCCAGGCGCGGCAACTCCCGTCGCGTTGAGCCGGTTCCCCGTTTACCGTTCCCCACATGACCGCAGCCATCCTCTTCGATTTCAACGGCGTCATCATCGACGACGAGCCCCAGCACTGCGACGCGCTGATCGCCACGCTCGCCGAGTATGGCTACGACCTCGATCGCAACGCCTACTACGCCGAGTATCTGGGCTTTGATGACCGCGAGTGCTTCAGGTTCAGTTTCAGCCGGATGGGGCGTGACGAGGACGACGGGGCGATCGTGCAGGCGATCGAGAGGAAGAACGTGCACTACGAGCGCGCCATCCGCGACTCGATGCGTCTCGTCCCAGGGGCGGGCGAATTCATCGAGGACGCGGCACTCGACGGACTACAGCTGGCGATCGTCTCCGGCGCCCTCCGGCGTGAAATCGAGATGGTGCTCGATCTGACCGGCCTCCGCCCGCACTTTGCCGAAATCGTCGCCGCGGAGGACGTCACCGCCTGCAAGCCTGATCCACAGGGATATCGGCGTGCGGTGACAACGCTCGGCCTCGCGCCCGGCCGTTGCGTTGTCGTGGAGGACTCGCTCCCGGGCCTCGCCGCCGCGCGCGCCGCCGGCCTCCGCTGCGCCATGCTGTCCACGTCGCACGGAGAGTCGAGCATCGGGGATGCCGACCTCGTCTGGCGCGATTTCGTCGGCCGGAGCCCGGCCGATCTGCCGTGGGCCCATGCCTGAGCCGGATCTCGTCCTCGATCACGCGCGCCTTGCCCGCATCCGGCACGGCGCCACCGCGGTAATGGACGAGCCCGCCGTCTTTCGAATCAGTGGGTCCGGCGCCCTGGGATGCCTGCAGGGCATGCTGACGAACGACCTCGAGAAGCCGGGGGACGACAGCCTCGTCTACGGGGCATTCCTGACGCCCAAGGGCATGATCGTGGTGGACGCGTGGGTGATTCGTCAGCCCGACGGCCTCACCGTCATTGCGCCGGCCGAGGGGCACGAGGCGGTGGTGGACATCTTTCAGCGACAACTCCCTCCGCGGCTCGCGAAGGTCACCGACCTCACCGGCCAGGCGCGGGTGGTTCGGCTGCTGGGGGGACATGCCTTTCAGATGCTGGCCAGGTCCGGGATCGGAACGCCGGAGGCGGCCGCGCGCGTGATGTCCGTCGGGGGCGATCTGAGCCCGGTGGCCGTGGCGCTCGCGCCGGAGTCGGCGCCCTTCGTGGGGCTGATGACAGGAATGGCTCCCGCCGTGGAGGCGCTCGTGGCAAAGCTCATAGACGCCGGAGCCGAAGCCGGCGACGAAAGCGACCTGCGTGTCGCGCGGCTCATCGAAGGCTGGCCCACACTCGGCGTGGAGATCGACGAGCGTACGCTGCCACAGGAAGTCCGGTACGACGAGATCGGTGGCGTATCGTACACGAAGGGGTGCTATACCGGGCAGGAAACGGTCGCGAGGCTCCACTTTCGCGGACACACCAACCGCGAGCTGCGTGGATTGCGATGGCAGGAAACGGGGCAGCTCGACGGGCGTGGCATTACCCGCGGCGAGAAGGACGTCGGCGCCGTCCGCTCGACGCTCACGCTGGAGGATCGGCGGATCGGGCTGGCTGCTATCCGACGCGAGGTGGAGCCGGGCGATACGGTTCTGGCGGGCGGCGTCGAGGCAAGGGTCGTCCCCCTCCCCTTTCGCCTCGAGGAGCTGGATCCATGAAACAATCGAGCCCCGGACCATGGTCCGGGGCTCGACACAAACTGACGACCGCGGGAGTTACTTGGCGCTGTCCCGGGTCATCGTGGAGTCGGAGTGCATCGACATGCTGTCGTGCGTCATGCTGCCGGCCATGCCGGTGTCGGCCGGGGCAGCCATTCCGCCTTCGGCACCAGGAGTGTCGGCGGCTTTCTTCTGGCCACAGCCCGCAAGCACGAGGGCCGCGGCGATCAGGAGGGTCTTTCTCATCGTTACTCCTCAGAGGGTATAAGGGCAGAGCACAGTCCGCGCGTCGCGCGTCGCCACGGTCTTCGAGCGAACGCTGGCGAAACTATAGCGCGGGGCTGTTTTGTCAAGGCAAAGCGCCCGCCACGCCGTGATGGCCGCAAGGAGACAGTGACGTTCAAGACGTTGCCATGTAATTGTTTACGGCAGCGATCCCCGGAATCAAATTCTCAACGAGTGACTATCGCAATGCCAGAGCCACGCACGCTGTACGACCTCAAGATCAGTCCCTGGGGTGAGGCCCCACTCAGGAGCCGGCCAGTTCGCGACGAGATCCGTTCGAACCTTCTCGCGCGCCTCGCCGACGGCCAGCCGCTCTTCACGGGCATCGTTGGATACGAGGACACGATCCTTCCACAGATCGTGAACGCGCTCCTTGCCCGTCATCACTTCATCCTTCTCGGCCTCCGCGGCCAGGCGAAGAGCCGGATTCTCCGGGAGCTCACCACCCTGCTCGACGAGAAAATTCCGATCATCGCCGGCAGCGAGGTCAACGACGACCCGTTCGCCCCGATCTCCAAGTACGCGCGTGACCTGCTCGACGAGTGTGGCGACGCGACGCCGATCGCGTGGCTGCGAAAGGACCAGCGCTACGTCGAAAAGCTCGCGACGCCCGACGTGACGATCGCCGACATCATCGGCGACGTGGATCCGATCAAGGCGGCCCGCGGGGGGCACCTCCTCTCCGACGAGCTCACGATGCATTTCGGCCTGCTGCCCCGCGCCAACCGCGGCATCTTCGCCATCAACGAGCTGCCTGACCTGAGCGGCAAGGTGCAGGTGGGTCTCTTCAACATCATGCAGGAGGGCGACGTTCAGATCAAAGGGTATCCGGTGCGGCTCCCGCTGGACGTCCTGCTCGCCTTTACCGCCAACCCTGAGGATTACACGGCGCGCGGCAAGATCATCACGCCGCTCAAGGACCGGATCGGCTCCGAGG
>JBDTTA010000099.1:0-9894 GCA_039930845.1 Gemmatimonadales bacterium | reverse complement strand
CTTACCGCCTTACCGCCCTTCCATCACCGCCATCCGCAGCGCGCCGAGCACCGCGTCGACCGGCGTTTCGATCGGTGCGAGCGCCGGCGCTTCGTGGAGAATCGCGAGCACCCGCTTCCGAAGCTGGCCGTCTCCGTCCAGCAGCCCGCCGGTGATCGCCACGCCAACCTTGCCCTCTACCTCCATCATCGGCAGCAGACAGATCGCGAGCTGCGAGAGCTCCCGGGCGGCGTAGTCGGCAACGCCCTGGGCGAGCGCGTCACCATCAGCGGCGACGCTCAGCACCTGCGGCGCGATGGCCGCCACCTCGGCAGGAGAGGCTCCGGCGGCCCAGCGCACCAGCGCGTCGAAGTCGGGGCTGCGCGTGGCTTCGAGCACGCGGTCGGTGAGCGCGGTGCGCGGGCTCCTGCCGTCCCTGGCGCGACTCACGGCGCCGAGCGCGGCGCGGCCGATGGCATAGCCGCTCCCTTCGTCACCCATCTGCCAGCCATATCCGCCGATGCGATGACGCTGCCCCGTCTTGTCCCGTCCAACCGCGACGCTTCCGGTCCCCGCGCTGACGACGATGCCCTGTCCCTCGGCGAACGCCGCGGCGAGCGCGATCTCGATATCGGTGACGACGACGACCGTTCCCGCCAGGTTCTCGCCGCGGAGCGCGCTCCGGAGCTCATTTCGTTCGAGCTCGCGTCCCGCGCCCGCCGCGCCGACCACCAGCACATCGCCCGTCAACTTGCCGGCTGCGCCGAGCGCCCGCCGGACCGACTCGGCGATGATGCCTGCCGAAACCAGCGAGCGCCCCGGGCGCACGGCGCCCCCCAGGCCTTCGGCGCGCCCGATGATCTGCTCGCCATCCGAAACTGCTACCGCCGTCTTGCTGCCGCCCACGTCGGCGCCGATGAGAATCCGGGTCACGTTCCGCTCGCTGCTGGTGTGGCTGAGGCTCGAGCGGGAACATAACTGAGCGCGATCCCGCTGCCGACCGCGAGGAGTGTACCCAGCGGGACGTACCAGGGCCACGCCAGGTGGGCGACCGGCTCGAGCCAGGCGAGTCCGGGCGCGGAGGCGAGTCGCCTGGCGAAGATCACGACGACCATCACGCACACGGTCAGCGCCACGGCACCCACCACGTCGCGCCCGCGTGCGCGGGGCCAGCGGCCGGCGAGAAAGTAGGTCGCGAGCAGCGGCCCGTAGGTGATCGACGCGATCGACAGCGCCAGCACCACAACCGGCGTGTCGTTGGCGCGGGACGCCGAATGAAAGAAGAGCGCGCCACCGATGAGTCCCAGCGCCCACATGGCCGAGAACATGCGGCCGACGCGAAGGAGGTGGATCGGATCGGTGCGCCTGGTCCACGACGCGTAGAGGTCGTGCGTCGCGGACGAGGCGAGCGAGTTGATGGCGGAGCTGTGCGTACCCATGGCGGCGGCGAGAATGCCGGCGATGACCAGTCCGGCGAGACCCGTCGGCAGATGGTCCACGATGAACCTCGGGAAGATCTCGTCGCTCAGTACCCCAGCGGGCGCCTGACCGGCCGCCCAGATCGCCGATCCCACCAGCAGGAAGAGGGCGAACTGCAGGATGATCACGACGCCCGAGCCGACCAGCGCGATGCGTGCATCGTGGAGCGATCTCGTCGCCAGCAGCCGCTGCACGATGAGGTGATCGGTGCCGTGCGAGGCCGCCGAGAGGAGTGCGCCGCCGACCAGTCCGCCGAGCAGCGTATAGGTCGTGGTGAAGTTGACGGTAAGATCGATGACGTCGAGCTTGCCCGCGACGGCAGCGGCGATCAGCGCGTTGCCGGCGCCGCCCGCGAGCTTCCAGGCAATGAAGAGCGTCGCGATGCCCCCCGAGATGTAGACGATCAGCTGCATGACGTCGGTCCACACCACCGCCTTGAACCCCCCGAACCAGGTATAGACCATCGTCACCAGTCCCATCGCGACGATCGCCCAGGGGATGCTCCAGCCCGTCACCAGCGCGAGCGGAATGGCGCTGGCGAAGACCCGCACCGCATCGCCCATGAAGCGCGAGATGAGGAAGATGACCGAGATGAGCCGCCGGGTGCCGACGCCGAAACGCGACTCCAGTCGTGCGTACGCCGTCTCCTGCTGTCCCCGGAAGTACCCGGGCAGCAGCCACGCCGCCACGCCGATCCGTCCCACCAGGTAGCCGAAAGTGAGCTGGAGGAAGGTGAGATTTCCCCGTGCGCCGATGCCGGGCACGGAGATGACGGTGAGCGCGGACGTCTCGGTGGCGACGATCGAAAACAGGATGGCAAAGGCGGGGAGATCACGCGCGCCGAGGAAGTAGTCGGCGGCGCTGTGTTGCCGGCGCGCGACCCAGAGGCCGAGGCCGAGGGTGAAGACGAAGTAGAGACCGACGACCGTGAGGTCGAGTGTGTGCAGAGTCGGAATCGGCTAGAGGGACGGGCACGGGGAACGGGGAAAAGAGAACGGGGAACGGGGAAAAGGGAAGAGGAAGCGGGGAACGGGGAAAGGGGGGTGCCGGAAATCAAGAGGGTGAACCGACGAAAGCCGTCGGATCACCCTTTCCCCTTTTCCCTTTCCCTCTTCCCCGCTCCTACGCGGTAAAGCTGCTCCCGCACCCGCACCCGCCCGTCGCATTGGGATTGCTGAACGTGAAGCCGGAGCCCTGCATCGAGCTCACGTAGTCGACGGTGACGCCGGTGAGGTACTGCGCACTGAAGCCGTCCACGAAGACGCGCACGCCGTTGACCTCGACGACCATGTCATCGTCCAGTGGCCGCTCCTCGACGTTCAGGCTGTATTTGAAGCCGGAGCAGCCGCCGGGAAGCACACTCACACGAAGCCCCGCGACCGCCGCCGGAACCTGCTCCTGGGCGATGAATTTCTGGACCTCTTCAGTCGCCCGATTGGTCAGAGTCAGATCGAACCCTGTGCTCGGGGCCTGCTGGGGGACGCTGGTCATACGCTGTTCCTCACTTGTTGGGACGTTACAACCTCGGTCAGTAAGCTAACGTGCCGGGCTCGGCGCTGTCAACGTTCCTTCGAGAGTCTTGTCGTTACGCAAGTTACGCTGTATCAACGAGAAAGCCGCTATCGCGACCGCACCGTACAGGAGCCCCCGAGTACGGGTGCCGGTCAGCAGGGCCCCCAGAGACACGACAGCGCAGTACACCGCCGCCAGCCCGGCCACCCAGTTGACCCAGGAGAGGGCCCCGCCGGGAATCTTGTCCCCCGGAAAGCCCAGCCTGGCGGAGACGCGCCGCCACCCCGGCCCGCCCGGACGCACGCGTCGGTAGAACCGGTCGAGGGTCTCGTCGGTCTCCGGAGGCGTCGCGAAGGTGACCGCCAGCCAGACCACCGTGGTCACCACGACGGTGATCAGCATGGTCTTCGCATACACCGGGGTCGAGAGATCGTTGAGGGTGTAATCGTAGTGGGCGAGGAGCACCGACGTGACGAATGACGCGATCATCGCGCTGATCTCGGACCAGGCGTTCACGCGCCACCAGTACCACCGAAGAATGAAGACGAGGCCGGTACCGGCGCCGAGCCCGATCAGGAGCTTCCACCCCTGCTCCACGCTGCTCAGGAAACTCATCGCGACAAGTGAGCACACCATGAGCACGACCGTGGCCAGGCGCGAGGCGAACACCTGCGCGCGCGGGCTCGCCCTGGGCCGGATGAACCGGAGGTAGAAGTCGTTGACCAGATACGACGCGCCCCAGTTGAGATGGGTGCTGATGGTGCTCATGTACGCCGCCGCGAATGCGGCGAGAAGGAGCCCCTTCCACGGTGATGGAAGCACGTCCACCATCACCCGTACATAGCCTTCCTCGGGATTGGCCAGTCCGGGATACCGGATGAGGCTGACGAAGCCGACGAGAATCCATGGCCATGGACGCAGCGCGTAGTGCGCGATGGTGAACCAGAGGGTTGCGAGCAGGCCGTGGCGCTCGTCCTTGGCGGAGAGGATCCGCTGGACAATGTATCCGCCTCCTCCCGGCTCCTGGCCCGGATACCACGCCGCCCACCACTGCACGCCGAGGAAGATCAGGAGGGTCGAGAGCGGCAGCCACGCCCTGTCCACCGGAGGCAGCACCCCGAAGGCAGCCTCGGCGGAGCCGAAGTGTGCCGCGGTCTTCGCCGTCAGCGCGTCGAGGCCGCCGACCGAATTGACGCCCACCACCGCGAGGAGGATGGTGCCTCCCATGGCGACCACGAACTGGAAGGCATCGGTGACGATGACGCCCCAGAGCCCCGAGAAGACGCTGTAGAGCGCCGTGACGCCAAAGAGGACGATGGCCGCCCGCCACGGGTTCATGTCGAGGGTCACCTGGAGGATCGTCACCATGGCTCGAGTGACCCATCCCATGATGATCAGGTTGATCGGCAGGGCCAGATAGAGCGCGCGGAACCCTCTCAGCGCCGCGGCCGGCTTGCCGCCATACCGCAGCTCGGCGAACTCCACGTCGGTGAGCACTCCGGCCCGCCGCCACAGCCGCGAAAAGAAGAAGACGGTGAGCACGCCCGAGAAGGCGCCGTTCCACCAGAGCCAGTTGCCGGCGACGCCGTACTTGGCCACGAACCCGGCCACCGCGAGCGGGGTGTCGGCGGCGAAGGTCGTGGCCACCATCGATGTGCCGGCCAGCCACCAGGGAAGCGATCGGCCCGAGACGAAATATTCGTCGAGCGAGGTCCCGGCCTTGCGAGTGTACGCCAACCCGATTGCCGCCGAAATGACGAAGTAGAGCGCGACAATCAGCCAGTCCGCCAGGATGAGATGCATCGGTGGTCCTCGAAGGATGGGCCTGCGCTACGGATCGATTCTGCGTTGCACGCCCCACCCGCGCGGGTACCGGGGTGGGATCGAAATCGGCAGCTTGCCGGTGATCGGCGCCGCGCCGGCCAGCGCGCGCGCGACCGCCTGCTCCGTGACCGGATTGGAGCACCAGCCGATCAGATAGGAGCCCACCTCGGGGACCTGCGAGATGAGATATGGATTGCCGAGGGAGACGAGGATCGTGGGCCGCGCACGCGCTCTCGCGCCGATGAGCGCGCCCAGCGCCGGGTTGAGGCCCACGCTGCCGCAAGCCGCGGCCGGCCTTCCCGCGACCGCGACGATGGTGACCGGACTCCGCCCCATCGCCACGGCGGCGGAATCGTAGCTCGCCGGGCCGCTCGACGGCCAGAGTCGCGCGAGCGTGACGGTGAATCCCTGCGTCCTGAGCTCGGCGGCCAGCGTGATGCCGACCGCGCGGTGCTCCTCCTCGGCGTAGGTGACCAGAGTCAGCGCGGGGCGGGCGCTCTTGAGTCCGTGAATCGTTCCGCCGACATCCTTCACCATCACGACGGACCGGGACGCGATGTCAGCGGCGGTGGCCCTGAACGCGGCACTGCCGACGACGGCCGGGACGCTGTCGAGCGGCACCGTTCTCCGCTGGAACAGTCCGATATCGCGCTTGAGCTGCAGCACCCGGCGCACCGACCGGTCGAGCCGTTCGGGGGTAATCTCGCCGCGAGTGACGGCCGCTTCCATTGCGTCGATCGTCGCCGCCGGATCGGCGGGCTGAAGGAGAAGATCGGCCCCCGCCAGAAAGGCGCGCACCCCGGCTTCCGCGCCATAGAGGTCGGCCACGCCGGCCATGTTGAGCGCGTCGGTGACGATGAGCCCGTGGAAGCCGAGCGAATCGCGAAGCATGCCGCTGAGAATCTCGGGGACGACCGTGCCCGGCCTGATCCGCCCCGCGTCCATGACGGGCAGCGCCACATGGGCCGACATCACCACCTGCACTCCGGCGGCGATCGCCGCGCGGAAGGGGACGAGCTCGACCGAATCGAGCCGCGCCCAGTCGGCGGTGATCACCGGGAGCGCGAGGTGGGAATCGATGTCCGTGTCGCCATGCCCGGGGAAATGCTTTACCGTCGCGATCATTCCGTGATCCTGGAGGCCGCGGACTTCGGCGACGACGAACCGGCTGACCTCGGCGGGGCTCTCGCCGAACGAGCGGACGTTGATGATCGGGTTGGCCGGATTGTTGTTGACGTCGGCCACGGGGGCGAAGCCGAGCTGGATCCCCACGGCGCGGCCTTCCAGCGCCGTGATTCGGCCGATTTCGTAGGCCGCGGTGTCGCTCCCGGTTGCCGCGATGCCCATATTGGGTGGGAATGGCGTGCCTCCGACGAGCCGGATACTGGTGCCGCTCTCGAGATCCGATGCGACGAGCAGGGGCAGGTGCGAGCGGCGCTGCAGCTGGTTCAGCTTTGCGGCGATGTCGAGCGGTGAGCCGACCGAAACGATCACGCCGCCGACGTGCAACGAATCCACCCACGACTGCGCCAGGGCAAAGCCACCGTCGTCATAGGCGGCGTAGGTGCCCGGAATCCATGGCACCACGAGCTGCGCGATGCGGTCGCGAACCGACAGATCGCGGAGGAGCTGGTCCACTTCCCCGGAATCGGCCGGGGCGCGAGGGGAAGGGGAAGGCACAGGGTGGGGCGCCGGCTGACCGGCCGGGGCGCAGGCGCACAACGAGACCAACACGATCGCGAGGTGTCTGAGGTGCACCGATCTCTCGTGCTGCTGGGGCTGTGGGGATGGTCGCTCGGCTGCAGCTCACCGGCGCCGCGGGCGGCGGTACCGACACGAGTGCGTCCGGGCATCGAAGTGCTGCTGAGCGACAGCGTGAACCTGGTGCGCGGCCGCCGCGTTGGTCTCGTGACGAACCAATCCGGTGTGGACTCGCGCGGAGTGAGCGACGTGACGCGATTGCGAAATGCCGGGGTCGATCTCGTCGCGCTGTTCAGTCCGGAGCACGGTTTCCGCGGCGCCGCCGATCCGGGTGCGGCAGTGGGCTTCTCCACCGATTCGGCAACCGGCCTACCAATCTACAGTCTTTACGGCCGGAGTTCCGCCCCCTCCGGTGAGATGCTCCGCGGCGTCGACGTGATGCTGGTCGATCTGCAGGATGCCGGGGCGCGGTACTTCACATACCTCTTCACGACCGCCGAGGTGATGAAGGCGGCCGGGCGATCGGGCATACCGGTCGTGGTGCTCGACCGACCCGACCCGATTGGCGGGGCGGTGCAGGGAAATGTGCTCGATCGCGCCGCGGCATCGCCGGTGGGGTATCTGGAGGTGCCGATGCGACACGGCATGACGCTGGGCGAGCTGGCGCGCCTCGCGCGGAGCGATCTCGCGATCGAAGGGTCGCTGACGGTAGTACCGGTGGACGGTTGGCGCCGCACCATGGCACTGGATGAGACGGGGCTCGCCTTCATTCCACCGAGTCCGAACCTCAAGTCACTCGAAGGCCTCTTCCACTATCCGGGGCTCTGCCTGTTCGAGGGGACCAACCTGTCGGTCGGCCGCGGGTCGGACGCGCCGTTCGAACAGGTCGGCGCTCCGTGGCTCGACACCACCCTCGTGCTCGCGGCGCTGCAGGCGGCGCGGTTGCCGGGCGTGCGATTCAGCGCGACCCAGTTCACGCCCTCGCGGCCCGGCGACGGGAAGTACGCCGACACGCTGCTCGCCGGCATCCGGCTCACCGTGACCGATCGTGGAACGTACGATCCGACCTCGACCGCGGTGCATCTCCTGGCCGCGGTTCGTGCCTCGGCGCCTGACCGGTTCGCCTGGGTTCCTGCGCAGTTCGATCGCCTGGCGGGCGGACAGGGGCTCCGGCTGGCCATCGAGGCCGGGACCGAGCCGGAAGCGATCGTGCGGTCCTGGGCGCCGGGACTGCAGCGATTCCGCGAGCGACGGCGCGCCGCGCTGCTCTACCCGGAGTAAGCCTCCGCTCGCACCGATTCCGATTGCTCTAAGCGGTTCTGGCGATTATCCTTTCGCCCGCGCCGCCGGTCGGGGGATCGGCGGCGAACCCGTCCCGCAGAGGACTTGACACGAGTGAAGCTGCTGGGTGCACTGGAGAAGCCATTCTACGCAACGGTCAACCCGTTGGTGGAGCGGCTGATCCGGGCCGGCGTGCGGCCGAACACGATCACGACCATCGGGACGGGGCTCGTCCTCGTCTCGGCGGTCGCCTACGCCTTCGGCCAGATCCGGCTCGGTGGCCTCCTGCTGCTCCTGAGCGGGGTCACCGACACGCTCGATGGCCAGGTCGCGCGGGGCGGGGCCATGGTGACGAAATTCGGGGCTTTCTACGACTCGACTCTCGATCGGGTGGGTGACGGCGCCACCTTTATCGGCATCGGCGCCTTCCTCTTGACCGCGCCCGATGTCGCCTATCGGGTCCCGGCGATCATCATCTGCATGGTCGCCATCCTCAGCTCGCTCCTGGTCTCCTACGCGCGGGCCCGGGCCGAAGGGCTCGGGCTCGAGTGCAAGGTGGGGATCGCGCAGCGCGCCGAGCGGATACTCGGGCTCGGGCTCTCCTCGCTCCTCATCGGCGCCGGGCCAAGGGCCCTGGTGCTCGAGGCGGTGGTGGCGCTTCTGGCCGCGGCATCGGTGATCACCGTCGTCCAGCGGTTCGTGTACGTGTATCGGACCGCAGACGGCGCGGCTCACCCCCGCGAGGTCGAGAGCGCCCGACTGGATACTCTCGCGAAAGGACGATAGCAGTGGCTGATCAGACTGTCCGGCAGATCGCGCCGGCCAAGGGAAAGCTCGGAGTGCTGTGTGTGGGGCTCGGTGCGGTGGCGACGACGTTTATCGCCGGCGTGGAAAATGTGCGGCGCGGCGCTGCCCGGCCGATCGGATCGCTCACCCAGATGGGCACAATCCGGCTCGGCAAGCGCACCGAGGGACGGGCGCCGTTCATTCACGATTTCGTGTCCCTCGCCGCGCTCGACGATCTCGTCTTCGGCGCCTGGGACCCGGTGCCCGACGATGCCTACGCCGCCGCCGTGCACGCGGGCGTGCTCGACCGTCACGAGCACATCGAGCCGATCGCCGATTTCCTCAAGGCCATCAAGCCGATGCCCGCGGTGTTCGAGCAGGCGTACGTGAAGCGCCTCGAGGGAACGAACGTCAAGCCGGGGAAGAGCAAGCGCGAGCTGGCCGAAGCACTGCGCAAGGACATTCGCGACTTCAAGGCGAAGCACAAGTGCGACCGACTCGTCGTCGTCTGGTGTGCGTCGACCGAGATCTTCATCAGCCCCGGCCCCGCCCACTGGACGCTCGACGCGTTTGAAAAGGCGATGGACGCGAATGATCAGAGCATCGCCCCCTCGATGCTGTACGCCTACGCCACCATCCAGGAGGGCGTGCCCTTCGCCAACGGCGCCCCCAATCTGACCTGCGATTTTCCGGCGATGGAAGCGCTGGCCAAGGAAAAGCGCGTCGCGATCGGCGGCAAGGACTTCAAGACCGGCCAGACCATGGTGAAGACGGTCCTCGCGCCGATGTTCAAGGCCCGCATGCTCGGTGTGGCCGGCTGGTACTCGACCAACATCCTGGGCAACCGTGACGGCGAGGTGCTCGACGACCCCGAGAGCTTCAAGACGAAGGAAGAGTCGAAGCTCGGGGTGCTCGAGTACATCCTGCAGCCGAAGCTCTACCCCGAGCTCTACGGATCGATGTATCACAAGGTGCGGATCAACTACTATCCTCCGCGCAAGGACAACAAGGAGGGGTGGGACAACATCGACATCTTCGGGTGGCTCGGCTATCCGATGCAGATCAAGGTCGATTTCCTCTGCCGCGACTCGATTCTCGCCGCTCCCCTCGTGCTCGATCTCGCCCTCTTTTTCGATCTGGCCCAGCGCGCCGGCATGAGCGGCATTCAGGAATGGCTTTCGTTCTATTTCAAGAGCCCGCAGACGGCGCCGGGACTCTATCCGGAGCACGATCTCTTCATTCAGCAGACCAAGCTCAAGAACACGCTGCGTCACATGATGGGGGAGCACCAGATCACCCATCTGGGTCTCGAGTATTACCAGGAGGCATGAG
>JBDTTA010000098.1:0-9895 GCA_039930845.1 Gemmatimonadales bacterium | reverse complement strand
TGGCATCCTCGCGGGCGCGCGTCGTGTCTCGAGGCGTTACCTCCCGGAGCCCGGGCCGTGCTCGGGCCGTCGTGTCCTTCGCAGTCGTGTCGCGCGCGGCGGCGGCCTTCGCGTTCAGACTGTCGTCCAGCGGCTTGGGAAGGATGGACATGACCCGCACCGGCGTAGAGTCGGGCAGCAGCCGCAGGGAGACGGCGGCCGCGGCGAGACGCTGGCGAGGGTCGAGCGACTGATTGAGCTCCACCGTGGCGGACACGCTGTCGGCGACGGTGACGGTGCGAATGCGCGCGGCCGACGTGTCGTGTACAAAGGTCCAGAGCTCGCCCACCCGGGTGGTGGTGTCCTTCGTGGTGACCCGCAGGCTGTCGAACGCCTCGCGATCGCCGGGGCGGGAGTCGTGGTTCTCATCGATAATTCCCCGCACCAGGTACTCGCCTCTCGGCAGCGGGCCGAACGAGAAGCGCCCTGCCGAATCGGTGAGGGCGCGATATGGAAGGCTGTCCGGCTCCAGCAGCGCCTCGACCAGGGCCTGAGGCGCGGGGCGATTGGTGCTCCAGTCCACGACGAGGCCCTGAAGCCTCCGGTCGGGCAGGGGAGCGCCGGTGGTGAACGTGAGCACCGTGCCATCCTTGCTGCGATTGCGCCGGAGGTCGGTCACGCCGGGCAGGAGCTCCACCCGGTACACCCGATTCGGCTTCCACCCTTCGGCCGGCTTGACGGTGATGCGCGTTCGGCGCCAATGGACGTGCGGAAATCGAACGGCGGGCGAGAGGATGATGAGCTTCTCGAGATCGCCGGTTCCGAGTCCCGTGTTCGGGGAGCTCCCCTCCGAGACGACCTCGTCGAACCTGAACTCCACCTCGCCGGAGAATTTCGGAAGCTGCGCGAGCGACTCGGGCCGGGTGGCGACCAGGCTGGGCGGGGTGATGTCGGGCGGCCCGCCGGGTGGCGGCTCGATCTTGGCGCAGGCCGAGAGGAGGGAAAGGGCGGACAGGACGGAAAAGGCGGAGAGCTTTAGTGACATCCGAGCATCTCCCTCTTGCGCGCGAGTACACCCCGCTGGTCGCGCCAGGACATGAGCTTGTCCCGCTCCCGCTCAACGACCTCTGCCGGCGCACGCGACACGAACTGCTGGTTGCCGAGTTTCCTCTCCTGCGAATCCACCAGCCGATCGAGCCGGTCGACTTCCGCGCCAAGCCGCGCGCACTCGCGCCCCAGATCGATCGTATCGCCAAGCGGCACGAACACCGGCGTGCCGTCGGAGAGCACGGCGTGCCCGCCAACGCGCTCGGCCGGCTCGCCGAACGTCAGCGTCGACACCTTGGCCAGGCGGAGTACGGTGGGCTGCTCGTCGCGGATCGCCGTGTTCGCGCCCGCGCCGACCACCGCGCGCACCGAGTTCCCCGGCTGGATGGCGTACTCGGCGCGGATGCCGCGAATGGCGCCGATCAGCTCCTGCACCAGGCCGAAGTCGCGGAGGGCATCGGGATCGGCCGCGCGCTCGTCGGCCGTGGGCCATGGCGCGACCGAGATCGACGCATCCTCGGGGCGGCCAGGAACGCGTCGCCAGAGGGCCTCGGTGACGAAGGGCATGACGGGATGGAGCAGGCGGAGCCCGACATCGAAGGTCTGGATCGCCACCGCGCGCGCGACATCTCCACCGGGTTGATCGCCGTACAGCCGGGGCTTGATCTGTTCGATGTACCAATCCGCCAGGTCACTCCAGACGAAGCGGTACACCGCCGCCGCCGCCTCGTTGAGCCGGAACCGCTCGTACGCCTCGGTGGCCTCGCGCACGGTCGCATCGCACCGGGCGATGATCCAGCGGTCGGCGAGCGAGAGCTCGTCCCGGCGCACGACGTTCCGATGCTTTCCGGCGAGCGGGCGCACCGGTCCGTCCAGATTCGACAGGATGAATCGGCCGGCATTCCACAGCTTGTTGGCGAAGTTCCGTCCCGGGGCAAACGACGCCTCCAGGTCTCCCGGATCGAGGATGACGTCGGTGCCGACCGCCATCCCCGCAACGAGTGAGTAGCGAAGCGCGTCGGCGCCATAGCGGTCCACCACCTCGAGTGGATCGATGCCGTTGCCGAGCGACTTCGACATCTTGCGATGCTGCGTGTCGCGGACGGTGCCGTGCAGATAGATGCTGGTGAACGGCGCCTCGTTCATGAAGTGGAACCCCGCCATGATCATTCGCGACACCCAGAAGAAGATGATCTCGGGCGCGGATACGATGGTGTGGCCGGGATAGAAGCGCGTCAGATCCTCGGTGTGGTCGGGCCAGCTCAGGCTGGAAAAGGGGACGAGCCAGGAGGAGAACCAGGTATCCAGTACGTCTTCATCCTGGTGCACTTCGCCGCCACAGGCGGGACACACGGCCAGGTCATCGCGGCTCACCGTCGTGAGCGAGCATTCCTTGACCTGGCAATACCACACCGGTATCCGGTGGCCCCACCAGAGCTGGCGCGAAATGCACCAGTCGCGGATTCCCTCCAGCCATGCCGCGTAATCGTCACCCCGCCGCTCCGGAATGAACTGCAGTGTGCCGTTGCGGTACGCGTCGAGCGCCGGGCGTGCGAGTGGCGCCATGCGAACGAACCACTGGTCCGAGAGCCTCGGCTCGACCACGGTGTGGCACCGGTAGCAGTGACCCACGGCGTGCTGGTGTGGCTCGACCTTTTCCAGGAGACCGGCGGCCTCGAACTCGGCCACCACGGCACGCCGCGCCTCGTAGCGGTCGAGCCCCTGGAAGCGCTCGGGGGCGGCGAGGCTGATTCGCGCATCGGGCGTCATGATGTCGATGCTCGCGAGGTTGTGGCGCCGGCCGATCTCGAAATCGGCGGGGTCGTGCGCCGGGGTGACCTTGACCGCCCCGGAGCCGAACGCCGGATCGACCGCGTCGTCCGCCACGACGGGGATAAGCCGATCGACGACGGGGAGCCGGAGCTCCGTGCCCACCATCGAGCGGTAACGCTCATCCTCCGGATGCACGGCGACCGCGGTGTCTCCCAGCATCGTCTCGGGGCGCGTGGTGGCGACGACGACATGGCCACCCCCGCGGGCGAGGGGGTATCGGAGATGCCAGAGGTGGCCATCTACCTCCTCCTTCTCGGCCTCCTCGTTCGAGAGGGCCGTAAGGCAGCGCGGGCACCAGTTGATGATGTAGTGCCCGCGGTAGACGAGACCCTGGTCGTGCAGCTGGACGAACGCCTCCCGCACCGCGTGGCTCAATCCCTCGTCAAGCGTGAAGTACGCTCGAGACCAGTCCGCCGAGCAGCCGAGCGCCCGAAGCTGTGAGAGAATGGCGGTGCCCGTCTCGCGAACGTGGGCCCAGACCCGTGCCACGAATGCCTCGCGCCCCAGGTCGAAGCGCGTCTGACCCTCGGTGGCGAGGAGTCGCTCGACGACGTTCTGCGTCGCGATGCCGGCGTGATCGGTGCCCGGCAGCCAGAGCGCCTGGCGGCCGCGCATTCGCTCGAAGCGAATGAGCACATCCTGAACGGTGTTGTTGAGGCCGTGGCCCATGTGGAGCGCCGCCGTTACGTTCGGCGGCGGCATCATGATCACGTAGGGGCGCCTGGCTTCGGCAGAGGGAGCGGAGGCGTCGGGCGAAAAGAGCCCGCGCTCTTCCCACCAGGCGTAGAGCGCGGACTCGATGGCGGACGGATTGTATTGCGGGGCGAGCGGCTCTGTCATGCGCTCTGATCGGTGGCGCGTGGCGCTTTCCGCAGTGCCTGGTCGTCTTCGCCGCGAACCAGGATGCTGTTGATGACGCTGTCGATGCCCGGCGCGGCCAGTGCCGCCCGGCCGGCCACGGCCCGGGAAAACCGCGTGGCGACCCAGCCCCGCAGCTCCACGACGCCCTTGGAGAAGGAGACCACTTCGATATCGACACCGGCCAGCCGGGGCTCGGCGCGGATGGCGGCTCCCGCGGACTGGACGGAGGCGGCTGGCGTGAGGCGTATGGGAGCGGTCTCACGGAGCCGTCGCGCCGCCCCACGCACGCGTGTCGGATTGACGCCGCCTGTCCACTCGCCAAGGGCAAAGCCGGCCGCGAGCCCCACGCCTATCCCCAGCGCGGCCCATGCCATGATTTCGGTTCCGCTCAGACGATCGTCTCGGCCCACGCGCGGTCCTCTTACGAAGAAAAACGAAGTACGATTAAGTTAACCAGTTTGGTACTCATGCGCATGAATTGTTCCTCACCGAAAGCGTCCTCATGAGCGAAGAACCGGCGGTGGTCGGTGGGTCGGGGCTGGCGTGGTGGCTGCTCGTCGCCGCGCTCGTCGTCATCGGCGTCGGCCTGTACTTCGTCTACGCACCCGACAGCCGCCCGGTGGCGACGCCGACGATTCAGGAAACTCCGTGACCCCCGTGATACGCGTGACCCTGCCAGACGGCAGCGTCCGCGAGATGCCGTCGGGCTCCACCGCGCGTGAGCTCGCCGAGGCGATCGGGCCCGGATTGGCGCGCGCCGCGCTGGCGGCCAGGGTCGACGGCGTCGTGCGGGACCTCGACCGGCCCATCGACGCCGATGCCAGTGTCTCGATCCTCACCGAGCGCGATCCCGAGGCGCTCGCGCTGCTGCGCCATTCATCGGCGCACATTCTGGCGACCGCGGTCCGCGAGCGCTTTCCCGGCGCCGGCATCGGCTTCGGTCCCGCCATCGAGGACGGCTTCTACTACGACTTCCAGGTGGACCGGCCGTTCACGCCGGAGGACCTCGAGCACCTCGAGGTCGGGATGGCCGAGGTGGCCGCGCGCGACTACCCGTTCGTCCGCGAAGTTGTGGACCGGGCCGAGGCCAACCGCCGGTTCGCGGACGATCCACTGAAGCTCGAGCGCATTTCCGAGCTGGGCGACAACGAGACGATCACGGTCTATACCGACGGGCCGTTCACCGATCTCTGTCGCGGCCCCCATGTTCCGCGCACGGGGCGGCTCAAGCATTTCAAGCTGCTGTCCGCCGCCGGCGCGTACTGGCGCGGTGACGAGCACCGCCAGATGCTCCAACGCATCTACGGTACCGCCTGGTTCAGGAAGGAAGATCTCGACGCGCACATTCACCGGCTCGAGGAGGCGCGCAAACGCGATCACCGGCGAGTCGGCCGCGAGCTCGATCTCTTCATGTTCCATCCGGCGTCGCCTGGCTCGGCGTTCTGGACGGAGCGCGGCACCATGCTGTACAACCTGCTCGTGGATTTCGTGCGGGAACGGCAGGCCAGGGCGTTCAAGGAGATCAAGACGCCGTCGCTGTACAACAAGATGCTCTGGGAGATGTCCGGTCACTGGGGGAAGTACCGGGAGAACATGTTTCTGGTGCTCAACAAGGAAACGGGGGAGTACGATTCGTCGCTCAAGCCGATGAACTGCCCCTCTCACTATCTCCTCTACTCGGCAAAGAAACATTCGTACCGCGAGCTTCCGCTGCGGTACGTCACCTTCGACGCCCTCCACCGGAACGAGGTGACGGGCGCCCTCTCGGGGCTGACCCGCGTCCGCCAGTTCGCGCAGGACGATTGCCACGTCTTCCTCACCGACGGGCAGATCGTGGAGGAGGTGAAGTTCCTCATGGACTTCATCCTGGGCTACTACCGCACCTTCGGGTTGGAGGCCAGCCTCAAGTTCGCGACCCGTCCCGAGACCCGCATCGGGAGCGACGAGCTCTGGGATCGCGCGGAGGGCGCGCTGCGCGGCGCGCTCGAGGCCACGGGCATGCCCTACGAGCTCAAGGCCGGCGACGGCGCGTTCTACGGTCCCAAGATCGACTTCGATGTCATGGACTCCATCGGCCGGAGCTGGCAGCTCGGCACCATCCAGCTCGACTACAACGCACCTGAGCGCTTTGATCTCACCTACGTGGGCGATGACAATACGGACCACCGGCCGGTCGTCATCCACCGCGCCGTGAGCGGGTCGTTCGAGCGCTTCATCGCGATCCTGATCGAGCACTTTGCGGGGGCCTTTCCGGTCTGGCTCGCCCCGGAGCAGGTGCGGGTGATCCCCATCTCCGACGCGCAGACCGAGGCCGCCCGCGCGCTCACCGAGCGGATGATTGCGGCGGGCATCCGGGCGCATCTCGATGACCGCCACGAGACGCTCAACTACCGGATTCGCGAGGGTGAGGTCTGGAAGATTCCCTACATGACCGTCGTGGGCCAGCGTGAGGCCGAAAGCGACAGCGTCGCCCTCCGGGTGCGTGGGGCAGGGAAGAAGCAGGAGGTCATGACGGCGGAGGCGTTCCTCGCCAGGATCACCGAAGAGGTGCGCAGCCGGGCGTTGCTGCCGTGAGCCGCCGGGCCTATAATGCCGCCACGAACCACCGCGCCCGGAGGGGCCCGTGAGTGACACCACAACACCCGTAATTCTGTCTGCCGTCCGCACGCCCATCGGTCGGTATCTGGGCGGGCTGTCCTCGTTCAGCGCGCCCCAGCTCGGCGCAATGGTCATCCGCGAAGCCGTCGTCCGCGCCAAGGTCGACCCGGCCACGGTCGAAGAAGTGATCATGGGCCAGGTGATCCAGGGTGGCAGCGGCCAGGCTCCCGCCCGCCAGGCCCTCATCCAGGCCGGCCTCCCCGCGGCCATCCCCGCCCTCACGATCAACAAGGTGTGCGGATCGGGACTCAAGGCGGTCATGCTGGCATCGCAGGCCATCAAGGCGGGCGATGCCGAATGCATCGTGGCGGGGGGTCAGGAATCAATGTCCACCGCGCCCCACTATGTCTACGGCATGCGTGGCGGGATCAAGGCCGGCAACCAGACGATGGTGGACGGCATGATTCACGACGGGCTGTGGGATTCCTTTGGCTGCTGTCACATGGGGGAGTACGCGGAGTACACCGCGGAAAAGGCCGGCGTGAGCCGCGAGGACCAGGACGCCTTTGCCGTGGACAGCCACCGCAAGGCGCTGGCGGCCACGGAAGCGGGCAAGTTCAAGGCGGAAATACTGCCGGTGCAAGTGCCCGGCAAGGGCGGCCCCACCACCATCTCGGCGGACGAGTCCATCCGTAAGGACACCACCCCGGACACACTGGCGCGGCTCAAGCCCGCCTTCCGGAAAGACGGCGGCACGGTCACCGCGGGGAATGCGCCGGGATTGAACGATGGCTCGAGCGCGCTCGTCGTGTCCTCGCTCGCCTTCGCGAAGGCGCACGGCATCGCGCCGATCGCACGCGTGACCGGATACTCGGTTGGGGGCGGAGAGCCCCGCGAGATCTTCTTTGCCCCGGTCCTTGCGGTGCGCAGCCTGATGGACAAGAGCGGTACCACGATCGGCGACTACGATCTCATCGAAGCCAACGAGGCATTCGCGGTGCAGGCCCTGGCCGATGGCCGTGAGCTGGGGTGGGACTGGAAGCGGGTGAATGTGAACGGGGGCGCGGTCGCGCTGGGACATCCAATCGGCGCGAGCGGGGCCCGCGTGCTGACGACGCTGCTCTATGCCCTCCGCGATCGGGGGGCTTCGACCGGCCTCGCGACGCTCTGTCTTGGTGGCGGCAACGCAGTGGCCCTCAGCGTGGAGATGTACTGATGAATGTTCCGCTCGCTCCAACCGTTGCGGCGCAGCCGTCGCGCACCTTCAACCGTGTGCTCGCGATCGGCATCGGCGCGCTCGTTGTCGCGGCATCGGCGCAGGTGGCCGTTCCCGTCCCACTCAATCCGGTCCCGATGACACTGCAGCCGCTCGCGGTGCTCGTCGTGGGCGCACTCCTCGGACCGGCCGGCGGCGCTGCCGCGCTTACCACATATCTCGCGCTCGGCTTCCTCGGGCTCCCGGTATTCGCGGGCGGCTCCGGCGGCTTCGTCCACCTGATCGGCCCCACGGGCGGATATCTCCTCGCCTTTCCCGCGGCGGCAGCCGTCGCAGGCTACGCGACACGAGGCCGTCGCGGTGTCTTCCGGGTGCTGGGATTTTGCGCGCTCGCGATGGTCGTCATACATCTCGGCGGCACGGCGCATCTCGCGCTGCTCGGGGGAAATGTCGCCGGCGCCTTCCGGATCGGATTCGTGCCATTCCTCACCGGCGATCTGCTCAAGGTGGGCCTCGCGGCGGCCCTGATCCTCGCGGCCGGCCCGAAGGTTCGCACGGTCCTTTGACCGCCCCGCCGCCTCCCTCGCGGTTCCGGACGGCGCTTCGGGCGGTCGCGGCTGTCGTCGCCTTCTTCCTCCTCGGTCTTCTCCTCTTTTTCGCCGGTGTCAGCCCCCTCATCCTTCGATTCTCCGGAGGACTGACCCCGGCGCAGCTGGCCACCCATCCCCCGCCGGTGTTCGCACTCATCCAGGGGATCGGCCTGCTCCTCGCCTTCGGCGCGGCCACCTGGCTGATCGGCGTGAAACTCCTGCGGCTTGGCGCCGCCGATCTGCGCTGGCGCGTCGGGATGAACCGGGCACGCGCGTTTGCCCTGGGTCTCCTTCTCGGCGCCCTCCCCGCCGTCGTCGCGATGGTACTGGGCGTTCTGGCCGGTGGCGCCGCGTGGGTGCAGGACCGTGGAGGGCCCGGTGACTACGCCGGCGGCGTGCTCGGTACGGCGGCACTGCTCGCCCCCGCCGCGCTCGCCGAAGAAGTGATGTTCCGCGGGGTGCCGCTGGTCGTGCTGGCCAGGCTCGTCGGCCGGCCGGCAGCGATCGTGGGGCTCGCCGTACTCTTCAGTCTCGCACACCTCGACAATCCCGATGTGAGTGCGCGCGCCATCGGCAACATCGCGCTGGCCGGCATTCTGCTCTCGCTCGCCTTCTACACGCCCGGCGGCATGTGGGCCGCGTTCGGCGCCCACCTGGGATGGAATGCGACACTCGCCGCACTGGGCGCTCCGGTGAGCGGGTTACCATTCGACATCCCCTACATCGACTATTCGATGGGTGGTCCCGCGTGGCTCACCGGCGGCTCGTTCGGGCCCGAGGGCGGAGTGCTGGGCACCGCGGCGATCACCGGGGCGATCGTCGTCGCCGCGCGCTGGGCCCGAAAGGACGTGATATGAAAAGGGTGGCGGTAGTGGGCGCGGGGACGATGGGCAACGGCATCGCGCATGTCTTCGCGCAGCATGAGTGGGACGTGGCGTTGATCGACTCCGTGCCGGCCGCGCTCGAGCGGGCGGTCGCGACGATCCGGAGCAATCTCGACCGCCAGGTGAAGAAGGGCGCGCTCCCGGCCGATGCGCCGGCGCAGGTGGTGGCGCGTATCGCTCCCACCGGCGACCTCGAGGCCGCGGCGGGATCGTCTCTCGTGATCGAGGCGGTCAGCGAGAGCCCGGCGGTCAAGTTCGCGCTCTTCGAACAGCTCGACAGGATTGCCGGCAGGAACGCCATCCTCGCCAGCAACACCAGCTCCATCTCGATCACCGAGATCGGTGCGCACACAACGCGCCCGTCCCAGGTGATCGGCATGCATTTCATGAACCCGGTGCCGGTCATGACCCTGGTCGAGGTGATTCGGGGACTCGATACGAGCGACGAGGCGACCCGCGTCGTCATGGAAACGGCGACGGCGCTCGGCAAGACGCCGGTAGAGGTGAACGACTATCCCGGCTTCGTCTCGAACCGGGTGCTCCTGCCGATGATCAACGAGGCGATCTTCTGCGTGATGGAGGGAGTGGCGGCGCCCGAGGCAATCGACACCGTCATGAAGCTCGGCATGGCCCATCCGATGGGACCGCTCGCCCTGGCCGACTTCATCGGGCTCGATGTCTGCCTCGCCATTCTCGAGGTGCTCCATCGCGGCCTCGGTGACGACAAGTACCGGCCCTGTCCACTCCTGCGCCGCATGGTGGCGGCGGGGCACTTCGGCAAGAAAAGCGGACGGGGATTCTATGACTACGGGGAAGGGGGAAAGGGGAAAGGAGAAGGGTGAACGGCGGCGCCTGTCCCCGATTCCTTTCCCCTTTCCCCTTTCCCC
>JBDTTA010000097.1:0-9916 GCA_039930845.1 Gemmatimonadales bacterium | reverse complement strand
GACGCCTCCTGGTGGCGGCCGAGATCGAAGTCGCCGCGATTGTGGATGCCCTCGATTTCCTGCCAGCCGAACGGAAACTGGTACTGGACGTCGAAGGCCGCCCGGGCGTAGTGCGCCAGCTCGTCGGGCCCGTGCTGGTGCCACTGGAGCTTGGCAGGGGTCAGGCCGAGATCGTGGTGCCACTGCATCCGCCACTCCCGCCAGCGCTCGAACCACTCCCCATCGGTGCCCGGCTTCACGAAGAACTGCATTTCCATCTGCTCGAATTCACGGGTGCGGAAGATGAAGTTTCCGGGCGTGATCTCGTTGCGGAACGCCTTGCCTATCTGCGCGATGCCGAAGGGTATCCGCTGCCGGGAGCTCTGGAGGACGTTCAGGTAATTAACGTAGATCCCCTGCGCGGTCTCCGGCCGCAAGTAGACCACCGCCGCCTGCTCCTCCACCGGCCCCATGAAGGTCTTGAACATGAGGTTGAACATCCGGGGCTCGGTGAGCGTCCCTCTGCTGCCGCACACCGGACACTGCGCATCGGGCTGGCCGGGGGTGCCCTTGATCCTGGAATCGTCGGCGCGGAAGCGATTCTTGCATTGTTTGCAGTCCACCAACGGATCGGTAAAGCCGGAGACGTGCCCGGACGCCTCCCAGACCCTGGGGTGCATGAGAATGGCGGCGTCGAGCCCCTCGATGTCATCCCGTGCGTGGACCATGGCCCGCCACCAGCGGTCCTTCACGTTCTTCTTGAGCTCCACCCCCAGCGGGCCGTAGTCCCAGACGGAGCCGAGCCCTCCGTAGATCTCGGATGACTGAAAGACGAACCCTCGGCGCTTGCAGAGGGAAACCAGCTTGTCCATCAGGGTGGTATCAGCCATGGAGCCGGATGGGTGAAGGGTGTACAGGTTTCGAACGACTGAACGTAGGGGCGACCCCCCCCGAGCGACAAGCCGGCAGGGGCGTCTAAGCGATCGGCACCGGGAAACAACCGCGCCGCCGGCGCATTTCCCTGCACCCCCTCGGCCTCTCCACGCGAGAGGAGGCCGCATTTTGCACCCCAACGCAACCTATCCCAGTTATGCAACTCCTTGCTGCAGGTGGCTTACCGTCTATCCTCTGACCGGCGCGAGTCTTGCCACTCAGGCCACCGTCTTCGTGCCGATCCTCGGCGCGATGGTCGCCGCGCCGCCCCAACAGGGAGAAGTTCGCCAGTGGTGAAGAGGCTGCACAACCAGCGCGGGTTCGCGATGGAGGCCACGCTGCTCTACCTCGTCCTCCTCACGGCGTTGATCGGCGCCGGCATCGCGTCGATGGTCATGGTCCAGCGGGCGGGCGGCGTGGACTATCGTGGATCCCGCGTCGTCTACGCGGCGGAGGCGGCGGCCGACCACGTGATGTCGCAGCTCGCCACCGACATCACCGACGGCATCATCACCGATCCCGAGCTCGCCGCCATCACCCCCCCTGCTGTCGCCGGGTTCACGTTCACCGCCCCCAGCGCGACGCGGGTGAATTCCCCGGTCATGAAGGTCATCAATCAGGGCACCTACTCGGGGCTCTACAGCCTCAACCAGCAGATCGACATCCGTACGACCGCGAGCGATGTGGCGGGCAATCAGAGCACCGTCGTCGTGTCGGTCAACGCCCAGTCGATTCCGCTGTTCCAGTTCGGCGTCTTCTACGAGGGCGATCTCGAGATCCACAACGGCCCCCGGATGGACTTCGCCGGCTGGGTCCACAGCAACAGCAATCTGTATCTCACCTCGGGCAACACCTACTTCATGGACAACGTCACCACCGCCGACAGCCTGTTCTGGCGGCGCAAGGCGACGTCGGAGCGGCTCAACGGCGTCTACATCAACGACAAGGACGCTAACGCCGTCGCGCTCGACTTCGACAACCGATCCGATCCCGGCGGCTCGTTCGTGACCAAGAGCAATGCGTCATTCGATGGCCGGCTCATGAGCAAGGCGAGTGGCGTCACCCCCCTCAAGCTGCCACTGCCGGCGGGCCTTCCAACCACGACGATGGTCGACGAGAAAGACGCCGGCGACGACGCATCCATCAAGAACGTCAAGTTTGCCTGGAAGGCCGACCTCCACATCGTCGTCGACGCCAGCAAGCTCGGCAATCCGGGCGCGTCATTCTGCACGGGCGCCATGGTGATGGACCGCGGAGGACGGCCGGTACCGAATCCGGGTAAGTGCAAGGACATCTTCTCAGGTCGTCCCGACGCCTTTCACGACGGCCGCGAGAATGTGGGTGTTGACCTGTTCGAGATCGACATCGAGGAGCTCGAAGACTGGATTCAGAACAATCCGGCCCCGAAGCCGATCGACATCATCTACATCACCTTCGACAACGCGACGATCACCTCGGGGAGTCCGTACACCACGGCGCGGTCGCGCAGCGACTACCCCGCAGTTCGCCTGGTGAACGGCTCGGAACTGGAATATCCGCTCACGATCGCGACCGACCGCCCGGTGTACGTGCAGGGAGATTACAACGAGGACGGCTGGATGCCGGCCGCGATCCTGGGTGACGCTATCACCTTCCTCTCGCCCAACTGGGACGACGCCGACCACGTGTGGAACGCCGCCTGGATCGCGGACCCGAATCTCCCCCATCCGTTCACAGTCACCGGGGCGGCCTCGATGAGTTTCTACGCGGCGATCGCGGCGGGCCACTCGTCGACGCCCTGCGACGTGAACCGCTCGGCGCCGCCGTGCAATCCGGCCGACTCGGCGGCTTTCTATGGGACCCCGGTCACCGCCGGATCCCTTCCGAACTACGGCGGCGGGCTCGAGAACTTCCCCAGGTTCCTGGAGAACTGGAGCGGCGACAACATGGTATATCGCGGGTCGCTCGTCTCGCTCTTCGATAGCCGGTACGCCATGCGGAAGCGCTGGTCGTGGATCGGGTACTACAGCCCGCCGAACCGGGACTGGAGATTCGATACCAATTTCCGTGATCCGACCAAGCTTCCGCCGGGTACGCCCACCGTCGGCAGCGTGATCCAGACGGCCTTCCGGCCCATCTACTGATCGGGGTTCTCGTGCATCACGCGCGTCGCGGTTTCACGCTGATCGAGGCATTGGTTGTCGTCACGATGATCGGCATCATGTCGGCCATCGTGATCCCCCGCTTTCGGGTGTCCGAGGCTACCAACGTCCGCCAGGCCGCTCGACAGCTCGCGGGGGACCTGGAGCTCGCGCGGACCCGTGCGCTCTCCACGACGAGCATGGTGCGAGTCGTCTTCAACACCGCCGCCCAGAGCTATTCGGGATATCTGGACAACAATCGGGACGGCGCCTTCGCCCAGAGCGTCACTGAGACCAACGCACTCGGCGCCTTTCAGATGCGGCTCCTGACCAATGGGGTGCGGATGGCCCGGGGTGCCACTCCGAACGTGCCGGGCATGACCGGTGCCGGCGCCATCACGCTGCCGGGCTCGCGAGTGGAATTCGCGACCCAGGGCATTACCAATCCGTTCGGCACCACGGGGGTCATCTACCTGACGAGCGCCAACGACGCCAATGCGGTCGCCGCCGTCTCGGTGAGCGCCGCAGCTGGCGTCAGGGTCTGGGTGTATAAAGGAGGGGCCTGGCAATGAGAAGTCCGAAGCGCCGGACCGAAGGGGGATTCACGCTCATCTCGGTAATGATCGCGCTGGTAATGTTGACGATTGGACTGATGGCCTTGGCGAAGGTGCAGGCCTCCCTGGTGCGGACGCAGCGCGACACTGCGCTTCGGGGAGTCGCGCTCAGCGTGGCGCGTTCCTACACCGAGGAGCTGCGCTCGCGGGACCCGTGGACCCTTGCCACTGAGGCGCCGGTGACGGTTGATCTCCGCGGTCAGGTGGATCCGACCGGGCCCCTGACCCGAAGCACGACGGTCGTCGAGGACGCCACGAACCTGGTGCGCATCACCGTTCAGATCGCCTACCCGGGTCAGACGCAGCCGGTCCAGATCATTACGATGGCATATCGGGGGTAAAATGGGAGTCGGTGGCAGCCGCCGGGGGGCGGGAGGATTCACCCTCATCGAAATGATGATCGCCATTGTCATGGGCGTCGTGGTGCTCGGCGCCTCGACGAGCCTGGCGATCGGCGCGATGCGAAGCCTGGCGGGAACGGAGCTGCGCGACGGCATCGACCGGCAGGCCCGCTTCATCGGCATCGGCCTGCAGCGGGATGTGCAGCAGACCGGCATCGAGATCGACGCGCAACCCACCTTCGGGACGATCGGCGCCTTCGCGGACACCCTGGTCATGCTGCGCGTTCCCTTCTTCGGGGCACCCGAGATGCCTGCGGAAGGCTATGCCCGCGACTCGATTCCGGGGGGATCGGGCGTGGGGAACTGCGGCGCACTCTGCGTCGAGGTGCGGCGGCCGGTCGGCGAGCCCTTCCAGATCAACGCTGGCGAGCTCGCCTATCTCGAGCTCAACGCCAGCGTGCGGCGCCTCCTTCGCGTCACAGCGGTCTCACTTCCGACCGCCACCGTCGCCAGGGTGACCTTTGCCAATACCACGCGTATCCTCGGTCATCCAGCCGGGATCGCAGGCCTCAATCTCTCCAGCTCGTTTAAGGTCCGCACCATTCGGGCAACAGCATTCTACCGCGACGCGGCCAATCAGCTCATCCGCGCCGACAGCGTCACCACCGCCGGCGCCGCCGTGCCGCAGGTTGTCGCGACGGGGATTCAGACGTGGGATGCGTCCCTGGTGTTCGTGAATGGCGTGGAGGCCGCCATGGCCGATGCCGATACCGATGCCGATCCCGACAACGACTACGACGACATTGCCCGAGTGCACCTGCGGGCGACGATTCAGGCGGACCGGGCCGACTCCCGGGTGAACAATGGCGTGATCCTGTCGCGGGTGTACGACTGGTGGCTTGCGCCCCGCAACCTGATCTACGAGCGCAATCGAATCTGAGCGCGGCCCGTGTCATCGGACACCACGTCGTGGTGCCTCCCATCCGCCATCCGCGCCACCCCTCGAACCACTACGCGTCGGTGCCCGGCTTCACGAAGTACGGCATTCCCCTCTGCTCGAACTCACGGATGCAAGGATCGAGTCCCGGTCGCGATCTCGTTGCCGGAGATCGTTGACGTGGATCCCCTGCGCGGTCTCCGGCTGCAGGCAGACCACCACCGCCTGCTCCTTGACCGTCCGGCGGCTGGGCGACTGGCCGGTGCAAGAGTCGGCGTTCGCTAACGCAAGGTGCAGTCGAAACGGGGTTCGGCAAGAAATCTCACATGGTCGCAACGACAAGTGGATCAATGGCTTATGTGGTATCTCCCGGCGGGCGCGACATTTGCTCTTTCATGACACCAGAGCGGCGCCCTATCGGCGGCCACCGCCAACTACACCCGACATGATGAGGCCCAGGATGGCGAAGCGAGCCGGACCGAATCACCACGTCCGAGGATTCACCACGCTCGAGGTACTCCTCGTCGTGGCCATCATCGGCATCCTGGCTGCCGTGGCCCTGCCCCGGATCGACCTCTACCGGATCCAGGCCAACAGCGCGGTGCAGATCATGAGCACCACCATGGTGGCGGCCCAGCGTGAGGCGCTGACCAAGCAGCACGACATGATCCTCACCTTCGACGTCGCCAACCGGCGGATGCGGCTGGTGTGGGACGCCAACAGCAACAGCGTGGTTGACGGCGGCGAGCGCACCCGGTCCATCCCGCTCGACGACCGCGTCACCTTCGGCCTGGGCGGCGCGCCGGCCCGGGCCTTCGGCGCCGCGGCCATCAACTTCAACAAGACCATCAACGGGCTGCCCGCACTGATCTTTCACCGGAACGGCAGCGCCAGCGGCGTCGGCGGCTTCTACATCACCTCCACCCGGGCCGTGCTCGACGGCACCACCAAGTGGAACCGCGACACCCGCGCGGTCGAGATCGTCCGCGCCACCGGGCGCACCGAGTGGTTCAAGTACAACGGCACCGCCTGGACGAGGGGGTTCTGATGCGCCGAGCCAGATCGAATCGCGGAGGCTTCACGCTGGTCGAGGTGATGATCGCGATCTTCATCCTCGGATCGATCGTTCTGACCATGGCGGCGTCGGCCTCGCGGTACCTCAGCGTGGCCACCAAGAACCGCCAGCGGGTCCAGGCCAACGCCGCGGCGGAGGCGCAGATCGCGCTGGTCCGGGTGTCGCCGACCTATGACTCGCTGACCGTCCGGTTCGACAGCACGACGGCCAACATGCCCGCGCAGGGATACACCCGCGTCACGAGCGTCGTGCGCACCGGGACCGGCACCACGAGTGATATCACGAAGGTCACGGTCACCATCACCGGCCCCCTGCTGGCAACGCCGGTCAAGCGATCGATCTCGATCGCCGCTCCCTAAGTGAGGACCAGCATGCGCAAGAACCAGGGTTTCACTCTCGTCGAGCTGCTCGTGGCCATGGTGGTCTTTGTGGTCGTGCTCGGCGGTGCCATGGGCTTCCTCATCGCCCAGTCGCGAACCTTCCGTCGCGGCTCGGACGACATGGGAGTGCTGCAGAACATGAGCTTCGGGGCGGACAATCTCGACGGCCAGATCCGTACCGCCGGCGCCAACACCGTCGATGCCCAGCCGCCGGTGGTGTACGCCAGCGCCAACAGCTTCTCGTTCAGTGCCGACTACGTGGCCAACGACGCCACGGACATCACCGCCGTCTACTACGATCCCGACGCGGCTGCGGCCGAGGTGGAAGCGCTGAAGCAGGCGAATCAGATCGTGATTCCGGAATCGTCTCCGAACTTCAACTATCCGAGCACCGACTACCTGACGTCCGCCGGAACCGCCAGTCCGGCGGAGCTGATCACGCTCTACTTCACGCCCGACCTCGAGACCGGGCGCACCGACGACTTCACCCTCATGCGCCAGGTCAACAACAATCCGCCCGAAACGCTGGTCCGCCAGGTCCTGCCCGACTCGACGAACCTGCCGTTCTTCCGGTACTACATCCTCCGGCCGCCAGGCGCCAATCTCTCGCCGGTGCTGAGGCTCCTGCCCGCGGGCGAGCTGCCCACCGCGCACACCGTCGCCACACATGGGGGGACGCCCGACGCCGCCACCAAGATCGACAGTCTCCGGGCCGTTCTCGTGAGCTACGTGATCACCAACGGCGCCACCGGCACGCTCGAGCGGACACAGCGGATCAGTCTCAACATCCCGCTGCCCAACATGGGCATGAAGCAGCTCAAGATCTGCGGAAGTGATCCCATCCTCGGTACCGGCCTGACCACGGCCATCGTGCCGCTTTCCGGCAAGGTCAATCTCACCTGGAACCCGGCATTCGACGAGAACTCCGGCGAGAAAGACGTGATTCGCTACACCATCTGGCGGAGACTGTCCACCGATCCGACCTGGACCGATCCGCTCACGTCGATCGCCGCGGGGCAACCCATGTACAACTACACCGATCCGCAGACGCCGGTCTCCGGCGCCACGTATGAATATCGCCTGGCCGCTCAGGACTGCAGCCCCAAGCTGTCGACGCCCGTGTCTTCGTCTATCACGATTCCGTAGTCGTGACGACCACCTGGAGGAATCACCCGATGGGTACCGTTCATGCCTCCGCAGGCGTCCGGCACGACGAGCGCGGCATCGCGCTGATCACCGTGCTTCTCGTGGGGTTCGCGGTCAGTGCCATCGCGCTGACCGGAGCGTTCTGGATCCTCAACTCGTCGCTCATCCAGAAGAACGGTGAGCGCGCGGCCATCCTCAACGATGTCGCGGTCTCGGCCGCCGAGGAGGGGCGCAGCAAGCTGAACGCCAATCCGGCGGTGTATCCCGTTAACGGCTACGTCCAGCTCGACACCAACGGCGTCGTGAAAGACGGGGCCGGTGTGGTGATGCCCGGCGTCCGGAAAAACACCTACGCCGGGCCCGACGGCATCACGTCGGGGCAGTTCGGCGTGTTCGGAACGGTCATCGCCGTGGTCACCGACAGCTTCGGCAACAAGGCCGTCCGGCGTCTCCAGGTCAACCAGGAGAGCTTCGCCAAGTACGCGTACTTCACCACCATCGAAGGCAACATCGTCTTCGCGAACAACGACCAGATTCGCGGGCCGGTGCACTCGAACGACCAGATCAAGATCGCCAATTCCGGAGCCACCTTCTTCGATCAGGTGACCACCGCTGCCAGCAGCATCCAGGGCCAGAGCAACGGCACATTCGTGAACTCTCCGCCCCGGCTCAGCGTCCCGCCGATCGCGCTGCCGACGACGCAGGCCTTCACCGCCCTGCAGACGCGCGCGAATAATGGGGGGATGTCGTTTGTGGGCAACACCAACGGCAACGCTGCAGGCGAGTCCTCGGTACGCATTGAATTCGTGTCGATCGACCTGAACGCCGACGGCGACTCCACCGACGCAGATGAAGGGTTCATGCGGATCTATCAGGACAACGCCCGCCCCTGGTACGTGACGGGAACCGTGTCGGGCAATCCCGGGCCCAACGGCGACATTCGCCGTTCGCCCAACTGCGGCGTGCCCGTCAACGGAGCCGTGGTACAGCCCGGTAACTGGACTGCGGCCACGGACGCGATCTGGAATGCCGGCCCCGTCAAATTCCGCACCGCGGCCGATACCAACCCCGCCGGTGCCAGGAACGTCATCGCCACCACCATGCTGAGCACGGCCGCCAGCAGCTATCGGTGCTTCCTCGGCGGCGATCCCCGACTCAGGCAACAGAGCTGGCCCAACATCGATCAGGCGGCTTGGGACAGCGTCAAGGGAGACTGGGCGGGCACCGGCGTGGGCTGGATGCTGCGCCCCAACGCCATGACCGCTCCGGCGGTCGCGGCCTTCACGAACCGCCCCGACGCGGCGTACCTCTGGCCGATCAACCGCGCCTACAATCCCGCGTGGGAAGGTGTCATCTATGTGAGCGGGCGCGTGGCCGTCAGCGGCGTGGTCAACGGCCGGGTCACGATCGCCTCACCGGAGAACATCGTCATCGCCGACGACATTCGGATGGCCGTCGATCCAGGCTCGGCGCAGGCGGCCAATTGCGCAAGCATCGTGGGGATCTTCTCCGGCGACAGTATCCTGGTGGAAGACAACACCATCAATTCACCGCAACAGATCAATGGCACCGGCCTGTATCTCACCTACGATGACACCAATGAGGAGGACATCCACGCGGTGCTCCTCGCGCTCGACATCTTCGGGGCCGAGCGCTACGACCAGGGCTCGACCAACGCCGAGCCCTGCAACGGCACCAGCGCCGGGCGTGGATGCTTGAGCCTCAACGGCGGCATCATTCAGAAGCAGCGCGGAGCCGTTGGTCTGACCGACGGTCATGGGTACATCAAGCGATACCAGTACAACGCGTGCGCCCTGAGCGATCCGCCACCGTACTTCCCGACCACGGGCCGGTTCGCGCGGAACCGGGTATTCGAACTCGACCCGCGAAACTTCGACCCAACGGCCTGGTTCAACGCGAACCAGAACAACTAGCACCGGCTCGACCGAACACCCCGGCTCGGATCGTATCCGAGCCGGGCGCAGTACCCGAGCCGTCTCGTGCACGTCGTGATGTGTACGACGCGCTGCGAACGGATTCGTGGCGATGGTGCGGATCACCGAGGGACGATTCGTCACGCCGCCGGCGTGAAACCGCCCGCGGCCGCTTTGCGCGTCGCCAGAAGGTGGCTCACGATGAGCTCGCCGTGCCCCCGCGCATTTTCGATGAAAAGGCGATTCGCGTCGTTCCCGCTGGCGATGACGCCGGCGAGGTAGAGCCCGGGCACCGGTGTGGCCATCGTCGCCTCGGCATACGCGGGCACTCCACTGGCCGGGTCCACCGGAACCCCCAACGCGCGGAGCATCGCCGTGTCGGCGTGATAGCCGGTCATCGCGAGCACGGCATCGGCGGGCATCCGCTCGATAACTCCCGTCACGTCTGACACCACTT
>JBDTTA010000096.1:0-9971 GCA_039930845.1 Gemmatimonadales bacterium | reverse complement strand
GGACCGGGCAAAGTCCAGCAGCCCGTTGATCTCATCGTCGTTGTAGCCACGGATGATGACGGTGTTGAGCTTGATGCTCTCGAACCCGGCCGAGGCCGCCGCGCCGATGCCGTCGAGCACCTCCGAGTGGCGAGCGCTCCGGGCGAAGGCGATCATTCGCTCGGGCCGCAGCGTATCGAGACTCACCGTCACCCGATCGAGTCCGGCCTCGCGCAGCGCCGCGGCGTGGCGTGCCAGCAGAATGCCGTTGGTGGTGAGGGCGATGTCGGTGAGGCCCTGGTGGCGCCGCAGCCGGGCGACCAGCGAGGGGAGATCGTGGCGAAGCAGGGGCTCGCCGCCGGTGAGCCGGAGCTTGCTGACGCCCAGCCCCGCGAAGATGCCGGTGAGCCGATCGATTTCTTCGAACGTGAGGATCGACTCGCGCGGCAGCCAGATGTACTCCTCCTGCGGCATGCAGTAACGGCAGCGCATGTTGCAGCGGTCGGTGACCGACACGCGGAGGCTCTTGAGCGGGCGCCGAAAAACGTCGCGCACCTGATCGCTCATGCGGACTCCACCGTTACCGGCCGGGCAGCGGCCGTTGGGTCCACCCACTCGATGCTGCCGTCGCTGTAGAACTCCTGCTTCCAGATCGGCACCCGGCGCTTCACCTCCTCGACGAGATACCGGCACGCCGAGAAGGCAGCCTCCCGGTGCGCAGAGCCTGTCACCGCGACGAGCGCGGCGTCGCCGATGTCAAGCGCGCCGAGCCGATGCCGGAGCGCGACGCACACGGGCCAGCGCGATTCCGTTTCCGCGACGATTCGCGCGCACTCCGCCTCCGCCATCGGCACGTACGCGGAATATTGCAGGCGAAGCACCGCACGCGCCTGATGATGATCGCGGACGATGCCGAGGAACGACGCCACGCCGCCGCGCTCGGGCGACTGCACCGAGTCGAGCAGCGACGGGAAGTCGATCGGGTCGGAGGTCAGATAGCTCACGCTCATCCTCCGGCGAGCGGCGGGAGGACCGCGATCTCATCCCCGGCGGAGACCGGCTCATCGAGAGCGACGTGGGCCAGGTTGCGTGCACAGAGCGGACGCGGAGGCAGCTCGCTCCCTCCGGGAAGCAGGCGAACGCGCTCCAGGACCCGACCGACGGTGGCAGGCGGATCCACGCTCACCTCGAGTGAGTCCAGCCCGAGGCGATCGGCGTAGCTGGCGAAGAGCAGCACACGCACCACGATGGAGGGAGTTGCGGTAGCGGTCATTGGGGAAAGCTATCCCTCTCGCGGGACGAGGGCAAAAACAGAAGGTCGCCCCGGTAGTTGGAGCGACCTGCTGTGGTGCGGCCCTGCGGGAGCGTCACCCTTCGATGGGTGCCCTCTCGGGCTCGCCCTCGTCGGCGACGAGTGCGCGTAACTCTTTGCTGGGCTTGAACACCGGGACGGGCCGCGCGGCGACCTCGACCGGATCGCCGGTGCGCGGGTTGCGGGCCATCCGCGTCTTGCGGCGGCGAATCTTGAATGTGCCGAAGCCGCGCACCTCTATGTTGTGCTGTTCCTTAAGGGCATCCTTGACCGCCTCGAGAAAAGCGTCCACCACTCGGGCGCAATCTTTCTTGGAGATCATCGGACCCGCGGTCTTCGCGATCGAGGCAGTCACCTGTTCGACGAGATCGGCCTTGGTCATGCGTCCCCCAAACGGGTTGCAGGCAGCAAAGCGGGCACGCCTCCTGCCGCCGATCTTAGGAGCTTAAGTGTTGCCTGTCAAGGGGTTGGGCTTTTGCCCACTCCCATTGCGGCCATGAACTCGCCGAAGTGGGGGAAGGCGTCGTGCGGACCGGGCGCTGCTTCCGGGTGATACTGGACCGCAAAGAGGGGAAGCGTACGGTGGCGAATCCCCTCGATCGTGCCGTCGTTCAGGTTGAGATGCGTCACCTCGAGAGCGGGCGCTCCAGGCACTCCGCCGGCATCTCCAACTACTGCGAAGCCATGATTTTGCGTAGTGATGAGCACTTGCCCCGACCGCAGGTCGCGCACGGGGTGATTCCCCCCGCGATGGCCGTACGACATCTTGGCGGTCTGTCCGCCGAATGCGAGCCCCACGAGCTGATGACCGAGGCAGATCCCGAACGTCGGTATCCCTTCGCTGGAGAGGTCGCGGATCGTTGCCAGCGCATACTCGACCGCGGCGGGGTCACCTGGACCATTCGAAAGGAAGAGCCCGTCAGGATTTAGCTCCCGGACTTGTGCCGTGCTCGTCTCCGCCGGAACAACGGTCACCTTGCTGCCGGCGCTCACCAGCATGCGAATGATGTTCCGCTTGATCCCATAGTCGAACGCGATGACGTGCGGGCCTTCGCCTTCAGTCCACCGCTCACCCACCGTGGCGCGGGAGGCGAGGTCGAGACCCTCCATCGACGGCGAAACCAGGAGTCGCGAGGTGAGTTCGGCGGAGGGTTCCCTTCCCTCGGCCATGACTCCTCGCATTGCACCGCGCTCCCGGAGGTGCCGGGTCATGCGTCGCGTGTCGATGCCCTCGAGCACGGGCACGCCGGCTTCGGCCAGCCACTCATCGAGGCCGCGCGTGGCTCGCCAGTTGGAGGTGTGTCGCGAAAGCTCGCGTATGACGACACCGGTGACCTGCGGCCGCGACGACTCCATGTCATCGAGATTGACGCCGTAGTTGCCGATCATCGGCGCGGTCATGACGACGATCTGGCCGAGATAGCTGGGATCGGTAAAGGTCTCTTGATAGCCGGTGAGATTGGTGGTGAACACCACCTCTCCGAAGGCGGGCTGGAGCGCACGGGTGGTGGTCCCGGCAAACCAAGCGCCATCCTCGAGCAAGACGAAAGCGGGGCGATCCGTCATCCGGTCGCCCCGCCATCCTCGTGCATCACGGTTTCCTGGTCTCGGGGGCTTTCGCTGCGCCCTTGGGGGCGGGCGGCGCCGGAGACTGCGTGACGGGCGCCTGCGTGCCGGCCGGAGGTGCAACGGTGGTGGGGGAGCCGCCGAGCGGCAATGGCGCGCTCGGCGCGGGCGTGGTGGCCCGGAGCCGCTGCTGCAGCTCACTCGAGCCGGTGCCGCGCGGCACCAGCGAAAGGACCAGCGAAAGGACGAGAAAAATTCCCCCGCACCACCACGTGGCCTTGGTCAGAATCGTGACGGCCTGACGACCTCCCAGCACCGTATCCGTGCCGCCGGCGCCGCCGAGCGACGCGAGGCCGCCCCCCTGGCCGGCCTGCAGCAGCACGACCACCGAGAGGACGATGGAGTCGAGAATCAGCACTGTGAGCAGAAACGTGAACATGAAAGTCTCCTGGACAGCCGCGAAGTCTAGTCGCCGTCCGAGGTTGGGTCAACCAGCGGTGCGGCTTCCCTCCCCTCAGGCCGGCTTCGGTCCAAACATCTTGCCCACCAGTCCGCCGATCGCGCCGGCAATCGCCGAGCCCGCGGTCCCGAAAGCGAGCACCGAGGTCGGAACATCGCCCAGAAAATGCGACACGAGAATGCCGAGAAACGCGGAAATCCCACCCGCAGCCAATCCACCGCCCGCAGCCCCAACCGCCGGCTTCGGCCCGCTCCAGAGTGAAAAGAGCAGTCCGGCAATGCCCGAGATGGCCATGCCGCCGGCCGCGAATTGCGTGGAGATCGCAGGCGAATAGTGACCGGCGACGACCATGATGAGCTGGAGAACCGTACCGACCACGGTGGACTTGATGAGCGCGGGATTCGAGCTGACGACATCGGCCATGGGCGCCTCGGTAGCAAGGGAAGCCTTCAGGTATCAGGGTGAACCGCTCGCTCAGCCCTCCGGTCGGAGCTCGGCCTTGCGTACGACGATGGTGACGTTGTCACTGCCACCTCCGTCGAGCGCATCCTGCAACAGCTCTTCGCACACTTGTCGCGACGAAGTCATGTTCCGGAGCCGGTTCCGGATGACCTCATCGCTCACGTGCCGGGTCAGTCCGTCGCTGCAGAGCAGTGCCACGTCTCCCCACTCCAGGTCGATCCGAGTGACCGCCGGCGCGGTCTGCCGGCCGCCGATCGAGCTTGAGAGCGTGGTCGCGTAGCTGCTCGACGATGCGTCGGCCCGGGTGAGCACCCCCAGATCGATCAGCTCCTGCGCCATCGTCTGATCGCGCGAGATCTGCCTCAGCTCCCCGCCCCGGAGCAGATAGCAGCGGCTGTCGCCCACCTGAAGCAGGAATGCGCGAGGCCACGAGCTGAGCCACAGCGTGAGCGTCGTCGCCATCCCGCGGTGCTCGGAGTCCTCCGCCGCGCGCCGCAGTACCTCGGCATGGCACTGGCGCGCCGCCTCCTCGAGGGCAGTCAGGAATTCGTGATCGTCGGCCGATTCGCTGGCGTAGTAGCAGCGCATGCTGCGAGTGACATACTGCGTGACCGCTTCGACGGCCAGTCGGCTGGCCTCTTCCCCCTTTGCTCCTCCGCCCACACCGTCGGCGACCATCATCAGGATCGCGAGCCGCTGAGTGCCGGTGGGGAGTTGCAGCTGGGTCAGGCTGGTATGGTGGACCGCTACTTCCTTCCGCAGGGAGCAGATCAGGAAGTGGTCCTGATTGTCCTTGCGTACGGACCCGGGATGCGTCAGTCCGTATACGTCGATTTCGTCGTCGCGGGGCTTGCGATTCGTGACCGTGTCGACACCGGCCGTTTCGAGAGTCGTCATCGGTTCCTCCTGCTATGGTCCGTTCTGGCTCACCTCACCCTCACGACCCCTGGCCACCCGAGAGCCTCCCCGAAGTAGAAGCGCCGTCCGCCGCTTGTCCAGTCGCTCACTCGAGATCCCGACGGACCATGCGGCCGACGAGGACTGTGATATTGTCTTCCCCGCCGGCGTCGAGTGCGTCCTCGAGAAGATCGTGACAGGCCTGCCGGGCCGAGGTCATCGAGCGGAGCCGATCGCGAATCCGCTCGTCGGAGACGTGCCGGGTCAAGCCGTCGCTGCACAGCAGTCCCACACTGTCCCACTCCGGATCGAACCGCGTCACCAGCGGCGCTGTCTGGCTTCCGCCGATCGAGCTCGACAGGGTGTTGGCGAGCGGCGTCTTCGACGCGGCTTCCCGCGTGAGCACCCCCAGGTCCACGAGCTCCTGGGCCATGGTCTGATCCCGCGAAACCTGGATCAGCTCGCCCCGCCGGAGCATGTAGCAGCGGCTGTCTCCGACTTGCAGGAGATACGACCGCGGCCAGACGCTGAGCCAGAGCGTGAGCGTTGTTGCCATGCCCGCGGACTCGGGCTCCTGCCCCGCCCGGCGGACCACTTCGTCATGACAGCGCTGCGCGGCGTCCTCGAGGGACCGGGCGAACTCCTCGTCCTCGGCCGAACCGCTGTAGTAGCAGCGCACGCTCTGGGTGACGTACTCGGTGACCGCCTCGACGGCGAGCCGGCTCGCCTCCTCTCCCCGCATGCCGCCGCCGACACCGTCCGCAACCATCGCCAGGAAAGCGACACGCTCGGTTCCTCCGGAAATCTGGTCGAGCCCGGGCAGACTTGTGAGGTGGACCGCCACTTCCTTGCGCAGCGAGCAGAGGAGAAAGTGGTCCTGATTCTCGGGTCGAACCTTCCCCGGATGGGTGAGGCCGAAGACGTCGAGCTCATCGTCTCGCGGCTTTCGGGTGACAACCGGTTCAGTGCTCGTTCCTTCAAGGATTCTCATGGCCCCTCCATCGTCCTCCCACGAATGTCCCCGCGATCACAGAGTTCCCCGCTCCAAAGATCAGTCCGTCGAGCAGCCGTTCCGCCGGGACGCCTGTCAACGCTGGCGCGTCGAGATCGATGGCGGCGAAGTCGGCCCATGCGCCCTGCGCGATCCGGCCGGTGTTGAGCCCGAGCGCTGTTGCACCGCCCGTGGTGCCCGCTGCGAGCAGCGTCTTTGCCACATTGCCTCCGCTGCCGGCAAGGGCGCCGCGCATCTCACCACGCAGCCGCTGGCCATACTCCATCCAGCGCATGTCCTCGAGCATCCCGAGCCTCGCATTCGAATCGCTCCCGATGCACATGCGCCCGCTGACGGGCAGCGGAAGCGACGGAATGCCGTCGCCGAGGTTGCCTTCCGTCAAGGGACAGAGGCACACTCTGCCACCGGCCCCGAGAAAGCGGGCCATGTCCTCCGGCTCGGTATGCGTGCAGTGCACGGCGGTGAAATCGGCCCGGCCGCCGAGGGCATCGAGGATGACCGCCATCGGTGATCGCCCGTATGTGGCGCGGCACTCCTCGATCTCCCGCCGCTGCTCCTCGACGTGGATGTGAAAGGGCACGCCACGACGGCTGGCTTCGTCGTACACCGCGCGAATCTGATCGGGGGGGGCGGCCCGGATGCTGTGCGCGACGGCCCCGAGGCTCTGCGTGGACGGATCGAGGAGGCCGGCGAGCGCATCGAGTCGCGTGAAGAATTCGTCGAGCGATGGCGTCGCGAACCGGCGCTGCGCGCCTTCGAGCGGGCGGCCAACCGCCCCGGTGGCGTAAAAGGTCTGGAGCAGCACGATCCGGATCCCGGCGTCCGCCGCCGCGCGGAGCACCACCTCATCCAGCGCGTAGTCCTCCCCGCGCTCGTGGTGTACGTAATGAAATTCTCCGACGGAGGTGATCCCCGCATCGCGCATCTCGAGGAACGCCTGAAGCGACAGCCGGTACGTGGCTGCCTTGTCGAGTGACGCCACCAGCGCGTACATCGCCTCACGCCAGGTCCAGAAGCTTCCGGCTCCCGCGGGAAAGAGCTCGCCATAGCCCCGGAGGCCGCGCTGGAACGCGTGCGAATGCGCGTTCACGAAGCCGGGCAGCAGGGCCACGCGCCTGAGCCTTCGCGTCGGCGTGCGGCCGAGCGACCCGGCCGCTTCGATTCGCCCGTCCTTCCCAACGGCAATCTGCACCCCGGAGGTGAATTCATCCCCCATCCAGGTGAGGTCCGCCTCGATGACTTCCACGGTCATGCCGGCAGGCAGCGCCGTGAGATCATGCGGTCGAGCACCTCGCCCGCGCGCCGGAATTCAGCGGCGGGGACGAATTCGTTCGGCCGGTGGGCTACCTCGATACTGCCCGGCCCGAAGAGGACGCATTCGAGACCCATTCGGCGGAGCCATCCTGCATCGGACGCGAACATCACGCTCTCCGAGCGCGTCTGGCCCAGTTCGGCGCTCAATTGCCTGTAGATCGCTGCCTTTTCCTCGAGGGCCATGGCGGGACTCTCGCTGATGTAGTGGAGCGACAGCGAAGCACCGCCCGCCACCGACGTTGCCACCTCGCGGATGCGCTCGATCATCTCCTCGGCGACCATCCCCGGGAGGAGCCGGACGCCAAGCTGCAGCTCGCACCGGTCGGGAATGACGTTGGCCGCGCTCCCGCCGGAGACCGTGCCGATGTTGAGCGCCGCGAACGGCACTTCGGGGAAGTACTCCCCGTTGGCGGGCCGCTCTTGCTCCATCTCCCGCCGAAGGCCGGAGAGTGCCACGATGACTCTGCCTGCCGGCTCGATCGCGCTGCGGCCGAGGTGCGGATAGCCGCTGTGCGCCGCTTCTCCCTCGAAGTCGAGGCGAATGCGCAACATTCCCTTGTGCATCCGCACGACCCGGAGCGAGGTCGGCTCGCCGATAATGACACTCCGCGGCAGCGCCGCTCGATCGAGCCATGTTTCGGAGAATCGGCGCGCACCGAGCGTGCCGATCTCCTCGTCGTAGGTGAGGAGGAGCAGGAGAGGGTGCATCAATGCCGCGGGATCGATTGTCGCCAACCGGTTGACGGCGAGGGCGATGAAGCCCTTCATGTCCGCGGCACCGCGGGCGAGGTACCGGTCGTCGTCCTCAACGAGAATGAACGGATCGCTCTTCCACTCGGGCTCGGTGGCCGGGACCACGTCCATGTGACCCGACAGGACGAGACCGGCGCCGTCCGCACGCTCCGGTCCGGCGGCGACGAGCAGGTTCGCCTTGGAGCCGTCGACCGAAGGGATGCGCGTGATGCGCACCCCGGCCCGCTCCAGGTACCCCTCGATGAATTCGACCATCGGCAGATTGCTGAGCGTGCTCGTCGTATCGAAAGCCACCAGCCGGGCGAGGAGATCGCGGTCGGACAGCGCGGGACGCACGGTCAGGTCCCGGGCTCCTGGGCCAGGCGGGCGAGCCTCCCCCGCACATCCTTCACCACCGGTTGAAGAGCTGGATCGGCATCTTTCCAGAGTGCGACGAACCGGCCGTAGTAGTCGATCGCCTTCTTTCGGTCACCCTTCGTCTCGTACAGCTCACCGAGGCGCTTATAGGATGGGGCCAGGGTCCGGGGCTCGTTGAAGGCCCGTCCCTGCGCCGTGGGCGTGCTGATCGCCTGTTCCAGAGCAATGAGGGCGGAATCGGCATTCCCGAGCCGATCGTACATGGTACTCATTTCGTAGAGCCCGCAGATGCCGCAATCTCCAAACGTCTCGTACACCAGCCGGTAGTCCCCGAGCGCATCCCGGTATCGTCCCTCCGCCTCCGCGATCGCCCCCGATGCGAACAATTGAATGGCATTGGCTCGGCGTTCTCCCTCGGGAACCAGCCGCTCGTATTCCCCCATCTCCTGCTTCGCCAGGTCGGGGCGGCCGGCCCGGGCGTAGACGTACGCGAGCGCCGAATAGGGACGATCGTACAGATCCATGGATGCCAGGGGATGACGCTTCACCGCGGCCACCACCCGATCGAGCACCTGCTGCGGAGGAGTGCCGTACCGGAGGTCCATGGCGGCGAGCTGCGCGGTCTCTTCAAGCGATTGCCCTGCGGCGCCACGGGCGTCCAGATCGGTGATGACCTCCTCGTGATACCGGCGCGCGTCTCCCAGCTTCCCGGCCTCCTCCCGCAATCGGGCCAGCTCCTGCGCGGTCACCACCTGCCAGTACGCGCTCGACTGCTGCTCCTGCCGGACCTGCTGCGTCAGCCGCTCGGCCGTGGGAAGGTCACGCAGCGCGGCCGCAAGCAGCGCTTGCTGGCCGATGACGAAAGGACTGCCTTCCGATACTTTGGCATATCGTTCCAGCGTCGCCTTCGCGTCGTCGAAATGGCCTTGGGCCACCTGCGCCTGGTAGAGGTTGTTGTAGAACGACGCTCCACGACCGATGCGGGTCGCGTGCGTCACCAGGCTCTCCGCTTCCACGAAACGGCGCCCCACCATCAACTGCACGGCGAGATTGTTGAGGGAAACGAGATTGTCCGGATCAAGGGCGAGCGCGGAGCGGTACGCCCCGATCACCTTGTCGGGATCGTACTCCACGTAGGCGTGATAGAAGCCGACGGCGAGATCGCGCTCCAGCTCGGGCAGCCGGTCGCGGTGGTCGAACGCACGCGTGGCCGCCTCCCGCTGGAGGGAGTACGGCGCCTGCGTGTTGCCCAGCATGACCGCGAGCTTGCGCCAGGCCATTGCGAACCCACTGTCGAGCGCGACCGCCTCCCTGAGCAGCGGGACGGCCTCCTCGGTACGGTCCGATTCCTCGAGGCGAAGCGCCTGGGTGTACTTGCGAAGCGCCGGCAGCGAGGCGGTCGTCACCTGGTCGAGCGCGGGGTTTGCACGAATCGTCGTGAGCGACTCGCCGATCCGCTCGCGGAGCTTGGCCGAAAGCCGATCGATCGCCTTGAGCAACTCGCCCGGGCCATTGGCCGTTTCCCGGACCGCGCTCAGCGTGCTCCCATCGGTGGTCGAGATCAGGCTCGCCGCGAGCACGTAGCCCTGCCCCACCGGGTCGATCTGTCCCGTGACGACCGCCTTCACCCCTTCGCGTTCGGCGATCTCCCGGGCGAGCGGCGCCGGGAGCGTGCCGGTCGACGAGCGCTGCATCCTGGCCAGCGCCTGTCCGACCGCCTGCTGGTCCATGACCCGTACGGTCGGCGACTGGGACAAATCAACTCTGAAGGCTTCAGTTACCGAGGGGCCCAGCGTCGAGTCGGCCGCACGATTCTCGAAGTCGGCCAGCAGGATCGGCTCCCGATCCTTGAGCACTCC
>JBDTTA010000095.1:0-10021 GCA_039930845.1 Gemmatimonadales bacterium | reverse complement strand
TCAAGCTCCCGAAGAACAAGATCTCGGCCATGGAAGTCACCTACGCCTATGCCGGAGACATGCAGGGCACGGGCGAGAAGGCCATCTCGAAGGATAGGATCGTCTCCCATGAGATGACGACCACGAAGATGTTCGGGAAGACATCGACCACCGATTCGTGGTCGATGTTCACCCCCGACTGGAGCTACACCGCCGATCTGACGAAGAAGACCGGCCTCAAGATGCCGAACATGCTTCCGCACATGGAAAAGGCCTATGACGACCTCGATGGCACCTCAAAGCAGCGGCTTCACCAGAACATGCAGGACATGGCGCAGATGATCACCCGCGCGTTCGGAAGCCAGACGCTGTGGAGCGGCGAGAAGACCGGTGCCACCAAGACCTATGCCGGCGAGACCTGCGAGGAACACACCTTCGGCCCAATGTCCGTCTGCTCCATGAAGGATGCGCCGGGCGTCCCGCTGCATCTTCAGGCCAGTCTGATGTGCGTGGACTTCGAGCAGACGGCCACGTCGGTGAAGAAGGGCGAGCCGCCGGCGTCGGAGTTCGAGCCGCCCGCCGGCATCGATTTCAAGAGCGACACCAACCTGGCCAATCCCGACTCCATGGCGCATGGGTTCGTGAACTACCTCGCGAGCCAGCAGCTCGCCGATTCGATCGCGAAGGCCAAGGCGGACATGGCTAAACAGCAGACGGAGAGCAACGCCAGCTCCACCCCCGCTCCGGAGCAGAAAGAGCTGACGCCCGAGGAAAAGGCGCAGATGCGCCAGACCTGCGAGGCCCTCAAGAACTTCGATCTGGGCAAGACGATGGCCAACGCCGGAAAGTCGATCGTCAGCGAGGCGGTCAACGAGGCGGTCCAGGAGAAGAAGGCGGAAGCCCGCAACGACGCGAAGAACAAGATCAAGGGGCTGCTCAAGAAGCCGCACCTCTAGACCGGACGCCGGGTCCCGGGCCCAGCCAACCCTTTTCGGTTCGACGCCGTCCAACGGGAAAATCGAAACGCCGGCTCTCAGCCCTCGTAGGGATGATGAGTCCACCCTGTTGATGGCGGAATCCCGTTTTGCTCAGTCGGCGACGTTTCATTGCTGCAACGGCGGGCAGCGTGATCGGCCTGGCCCACCCCCTCCCCTCCTGGCCGGCGCAGACCGTGGTGCCGGCCAAGCGCGGGCGCACGCCACTTGATTGGCTCCCCACTCCCGAACTCATCCGGCAGCTCCCCCGCCTCCTCGAGCTGGCCACCGTGCCCGGGCTCGCGATCGCGGTCGTGGAGCGCGGGCGCATCTGGGAGCGCGGCTTCGGCAGGGCGCGCACCGACCCTTCCCGGCTGATGGCGGACGACACCGTCTTCGAAGCGGCGTCCCTCGGCAAGCCGCTCTTCGCGTACGAGGTGCTCCGGCTGGTGGACGCGGGGGCGCTCGAGCTGGACCGGCCGCTCTACGACTATCTCCCGACGCCCGAAGCCGACAACGCGCGCATGAGAAGGGTCACGGCACGTCACGTCTTGAGCCACACCACCGGGCTGCCCAACTGGCGAAAGGAGCCGGGACCGCTCGAGCCGATGACCGAGCCGGGAACCGTATACGTCTATTCCGGCGAGGGATTTTTCTATCTGCAGCGTGTAGTCGAGAAGGTGACGGGGCTGCCGGTGGCGAGGCTGATGGAAACCGAGGTCTTTCGTCCACTCGGCATGACCGAAAGCAGCTACGTCTGGCGACCCGCGTATGACCGGCGGATGGCGGTGGGCTACGATGAGGATGGCCGGCCCGAGGAAGTCTACGCCGCGATCGGCCGGCGCGGGGCCATCATCGCCGAGCAATGGGGGCGGCCGGTGCTCGAGTGGCGCTACGCCGACGCGGCCCGCGTCGTGCCGCTCATCAATGCGGAGTGGCCGGTGGTGCCGCTCTACATGGTACCCAACGTCGCCTGCTCGCTGCTCACCACCGCGAGCGACTACGCGAAGTTTCTCCTCCGGCTGGTGGCGCGGCCGCCAGCCGGGCTCCCGCTCCGGCCGGCGACGCTCGAGGCCATGACACGCCCGCAGGTCGAAATCAACAGTGCGCTCTCGTGGGGACTCGGCTGGGGCATCCAGCATGACGAGTTCGGCCAGGTGCTCTGGCACTGGGGGGCCAACAACAGCTTCCGCAACTTCGTCGTGGCCGACATGGCCAACGGTCGCGCGGTCGTCGTACTCACCAACGGGGAGAACGGGCCGCGGGTGTACGAGCGGGTCATCGCATCGCTCACCGGCCACGACCACCCCGCCTTCCTTCGCGCCTGAGCGTTTCAATCTGGCGGGCGGTGCAAGGGGGACCGGGCTCGCCGTCCTACTGTGGCATGCGAGACCAACATCGACCGAAACAGGAGCTGATCAACGAGGTGACGGGGCTGCGCAAGCAGATCGCCGACCTCAAGGACGCCATGACCGCGCGGCGCCGGGTGGAGGATGCCCTCCGCGCCGGCGAGGAACAGGTGCGCGCGCTTGCCGATGGTGCGCCGGTGGGACTCTGTCTCTTTCAGGCGAGCGGCTCACCTGTCGCGGCCAACCGGCCCTTTGCCCGACTCCTCGGCTACGAATCGCCCGCCGAGATGCTGCGCGTGGCCGGATCGCTGGGCGTCTTCTCCGACAGTAACGAACAGCGCCGCGTCTTCGATCTCGTCGGGCGCGGCCAGGACCGGGTCACCGGCGTGATCTTTCGCCGGAAGGATGGCTCGCGACAGGCGCTCGGCGTCATCGGCGGCAACACCGGCGACCCCGGTACCCTGGTGCTGGTCATCCTCGAGCGGCAGCCCCAGCCCTGGCGCGCGCCGCCGCTCGCCGCGCTGAGTGCGGCCTGGTCGGTCCCGACCCGCACGGCTTCCTAGCCGTCTACTCGCTGCCGAGTCTGATCCGCTCGATCCGGCGCGACTGCGCCTTGGCGTTATACACCCGAAGGCTCACCACACTGCCCGGCTTCTGGGCATCGAGCACTTTCCGGAGCTCGGCCGGGGTCTTCACCCGGGTTCCCTCGATTTCGAGAATGATGTCCGGGCCGCCATGCTCGGCATCCACCAGCTCCCCCCACGATGGGCCCCCGGCCTTGACGTCCGTGACCAGCAACCCCCGCTGGTCGGCGGAGAGGTTGAGCTGTTGAACGTCGTCGGGGTCGAGCTGTGCGACCGTAACGCCGAGCACTCCGAGGGCAGCGGCGCCACTCACGTCGGCCGGGGCCTCATCATCGGAGTCGTTCGCGGCCACGGTCGTCGGCGCCGGCAAGGCCTGGAGGCGTACCTCGATCGTCTTGCGTACGCCGCCCTTCCGCGCCACGTCCACCTTCACCGTCTCGCCAGGATTGCGAAAGGCGATTTCCTGCTGCAGCTGTCCGACGTACTCCACCGGCTTGCCATCCACCGCGACGATGATATCGCCCGGCTCGATCCCTGACTTCCGCGCCGGTGAATTTTCACTGCCGAAGTCCTGGACGACGATGCCGCGAATATCCGGCAACCCGACGTAGGCCGCGTCGTTCGGGGAGATGTTGCGCACGGTGACACCGAGGACGGCGCGCGAGACGTGGCCATGCTCGATGATCTGGTCCATCACGTGGCGGGCGAGATTGATCGGGATGGCGAATCCGTATCCCGAGTAGAAGCCGGTCTGGCTCTCGATCGCCGAGTTGACGCCGATGACCTGCCCCGCCACGCTCACCAGCGGCCCCCCGGAATTGCCGGGGTTGATGGCGGCGTCGGTCTGAATGAAGTCCTGAATGCTGCGGTCGCTGGTGTTGGGCAGAACGAGACTGCGGCCCTTGGCGCTGATGATGCCCGATGTGACGGTGAACGTGAGATTTTCACCGAGCGGATTGCCGACGGCCAGGACCCACTCGCCGACCCGGCTGGTGTCGCTGTCACCCAGCGGGGCAGGCGTCAGATCGTGCGCGTCGATCTTGAGCACGGCCAGATCGGTGCTCGGATCGACGCCGACCACCTTCGCGTTGAACTCCCGGCGATCGAGCAGCCGGACAGTCACCTTGTCCGAGCCGTCAACCACGTGATTGTTGGTCAGGATGTAGCCGTCGCGCGACACAATGAATCCCGAGCCCGCGCTCTCCTGGAATTCGGGTCCCTGTTGAGGCTGCATGCCCCGCGGGAGGAACTGCTCGAATCCCGGCGGAACCTGGAGCTGGGGACCGGCAGACCTCGCCCGGCCCTTCGTATCCGACTTGATGAAGACGACGCTCGGCTTGATCTGCTCGGCCACCGCCGCGAACGCCTGACTCAGGCCGTTGAGCGCCGCCGCACCCGCCGTCGATGGCCCGGTGGCCGGCTGCGTGGCGGTGAATTTCGAAGTCGACTGCTGAGCCGAGGAGGACAGGGGAAAGTGCAGGAGGCCGGCGACAAGCAGGCCTGCGAGAAATGCAACGCCGATGCCGCCGGATACGATCCGGCCGGGCCATCTGTCCGACATGAACGCCTCTCCTTTTGCGTGTGTGCAGGTCGTCGGGGCATACCGTCCCCGGACATCTGAGGGATGCGCCGCCAGGGGTCATGGTCGCGCCGGTATGCCGAATCGAAACCGAGACTTGCCCCCGCCCCGTAGTCAGGACATGATCCGCCCGGGGCCAAGGCTCCCCCCACCACGACCGATGGAGATCCCGATGTACCGACTGGCAGCCGCCCGGAAGCCCCTCGCGGGGATCATTCTCCTCTCGCTTCTCTCCGCCTGCAGCCCGGGCCGGCCGACACCCGCCGCGCCGGCTCCGGTGGCCGAACCGGGAGGAGGAGCCACTCGCGCCCGGGCGATGCCGCTGCCGGTGCTCCAGGGATTCGAGCAAGCCGTGGTGAACGGGACGCGATCCCGCACCGGTGCCCCGGGGCCGCGGTACTGGCAGCAGTGGTCCGAATACAAGCTCGAGGCGGAGTTGAACCCCATCTCCAAGCGTCTCACCGGACATGGCACCATCACCTACTACAATCGCTCTCCGGATACCCTGGGCACCGTCTACATCCAGCTGCTGCACAACATCTTCGCTCCAGGCGCAAAGCACGACACCAATGTCCCCTGGTCGGTCGAGGGCGTCGATCTGGCCAGGGTGGCAGCGCAGGGAACCACCCTCACGCCGGCAAGCGGTACCACCCCGGGGTATGAGGTGAACGGTACCGTGATGCAGCTTCGGTTGCCCAAGGCCATTCCCCCCGGCGGCTCGGCGAGCTTCGAGTTCGACTGGAGGCTTCGGGTGCCGCCCGATGGCGCCCCACGAGGCGGGCAGGATGGCGAGGTCTACTTCATCAGCTACTGGTATCCCCAGATGGCCGTCTACGACGACATCAACGGCTGGCAGATCGATCAATATCTCGGGAACGCCGAGTTCTACATGGGATACGGCGACTACGATGTGAGCCTGACCGTACCCGCCGGCTGGCTGGTGACGGGCACCGGCACGCTCGAGAACCCCGGCGACGTGCTGAGTGCGCAGACGCGTGCGCGTCTCGACTCGGCCTCTTCGTCGGCCGCCATCATGCATGTTGTGGGAGAGAATGATCGCGAGGCCGGGCGCTCCACCACGGTCGGCAAGGACGGCAAGCTGACCTGGCACTACCGCGCGAAGAACGTGCGCGACGTCTCCTGGGGCGCGTCGGCGCGGTATCTCTGGGATGCCACCACCGCCGCCGTGGGCGACGCGGACGGCAACGGCAAGCCCGATACGTCGGCCATCTATTCGTTCTACCGCCCCGAGCAGCGGATCAATCACTGGGACGAGGCGGCGCGCGACGGGCAGCATTCGATCGAGTTCTTCTCGAAGTACCTCTGGCCCTATCCCTGGCCGCACATGTCGGTCGTCGACGGGCCCAACTCCTGTGGTGGAATGGAATTCCCGATGATGACATGCATCGGGGGCGAGTGGGATACGCTCGGCATGTACGAGGTGGTGGACCACGAAATCGGCCACATGTGGTTTCCGATGATGGTCGGCTCGGACGAAAAGCGATTCGCCTGGATGGACGAGGGATTCACCCAGTTCGACCAGTCCCAGGGCATGCACGATTTCTTCAAGGGCTTCGACGACGAGGCGCGGAACCGGAAGAACTACCTCGATTTCGCGGAGCAGGGTGGCGAAGTCGAGTTGATGCATCACGGCGACCACTTCCCGAGCTACAATGCCTACGGCGTGGCCGCGTACTACAAACCGGCCGCGGCACTCGTGGCGCTTCGAGGCGTGCTCGGCGCCGATCTCTTCCACAAGGCGTTCACCGAATACGGCCGCCGCTGGCTCTACAAGCACCCTTCCCCCTACGACTTCTTCAATACGGTGGAAGACGTATCGGGCAGGGACCTGTCCTGGTTCTGGAAGACGTGGTTCTTCGAGACCTGGAAGCTGGACCAGGCCATCGACACGGCGATGACCGTAGGAGACTCGGTGGAGGTGGTGATCGACAACCGGGGCAAGGCGCCGATGCCGGTCAAGCTGGTGGTCACCCGGGCCGATTCTTCCGCCGATACCGTGATGGTGCCGGTCGACGTCTGGCTTGGCGGAGCCAAACGCACAACGGTCCGGGTGGCGCGGGAGCCCACGGTCAAGAGGATCGAGATCGACCCGGGCAACGAATTCCCCGATATCGACCGGAGCAATCAGCGATGGCCGAGATAGGGTAACCCTCGTTCCAACCGGGGATTCCGGGGCTACCTTTAGGGGATGCCCCGCGTTCTTATCGTCGCCAATCGCCTGCCGATTACCGTCAAGGTCTCCGAGACCGGTGTAGAGGTCGAGCGGAGCTCCGGCGGCCTGGCCACCGGACTCCAGGGACCGCACGAGCAGTCGGACGGGCTCTGGATCGGGTGGTCGGGCACCACCGAGGAGCTCAGCCCCGAGCGCCAGACGGAGCTGAACGACAAGCTCGAGGCCATGCGGCTGGTGGCGGTTCCACTGTCGGTCGACCAGGTAACCCGCTACTACGAGGGGTTTTCGAACGGGGTGCTCTGGCCCCTGTTCCACTACCTGCTCGAGCAGATTCCGCTCCAGGTCAGCGACTGGGATGCGTACGTCGAGGCCAACGAGCGCTTCGCCGATGTGGTGGCGGCGCACTACCGGCCCGGCGATCTCATCTGGGTGCACGACTACCAGCTTCTGTTGCTGCCGGCTCTCCTGCGGAAGCGAATCCCCGACGCCCGCATCGGGTTCTTCCTCCACATCCCCTTTCCCTCCGAAGAGCTCTTCAGAACGCTGCCCGCCCGCGAGCGTATCCTCGAAGGGCTCCTCGGCGCCGATCTCGTGGGCTTTCACACGCCGGCCTACCTCCGCCACTTCGCCACGTCGCTGATCGACATCCTGGGCATTTCGGTGGACATCGACCGGGTCCAGCTCCCCGACCGGGAAGTGCGCCTCGGCGTCTTCCCGATGGGCATCGACGCCGCAACCTTTGCGGCGCTGTCAGTCGATCCGGCGGTGGTGGCCGAAGCGAAGGCCATCCGCGGCGATGGGAGCGTCCGGGTGCTGGTCGGGGTGGACCGACTCGATTACACCAAGGGAATTCCGCGCCGGCTCCTGGCCTACGAGCGGATGCTGCTCACCCATCCCGAGCTTCGCGAGCGAGTGCGATTGCTCCAGGTGGCCGTTCCCTCGCGCACGGGGGTCGGCGCGTACCAGGATTTCCGCACGCTCGTTGACCAGCTCGTCGGCAAGATCAACGGCTCATTCGGGACGCCGAGGTGGGTGCCGGTGCATTACATCTTCCGTTCGTTGTCGGAGCCCGATCTTGTTGCGCTCTACCGCGCGGCCGACGTGATGCTGGTCACTCCCCTCCGCGACGGCATGAACCTCGTCGCGAAGGAGTTCCTCGCTTCGAGGAGCGACGGCGATGGTGTGCTCGTGCTGAGCGAGTTCGCCGGCGCCGCGTGGGAGCTGCCCGAGGCCGTCCGGGTCAATCCGTACGACGTCGAGGGCGCGGCCGAGGTGTACTACCGTGCGCTCACGATGCCGGTCGAAGAGCGCCGGGCCCGCCTGGCGCCGCTCAGGAGCCGGGTGCAGTCGTTCGACGTGCACCGGTGGGTGGCATCGTTTCTCGAGCAGCTCGAGGAGTCCACCCCGATCGTGCCGCCTCGAGGGCCGCCGGCCGGGGCGGCAGCCGCGCGCGAGGCATTGACCAGACGACTCGCCGAGACCGATGCCCTCCTGCTGCTTCTCGATTACGACGGCACGCTGGTGCCCTTCGCGGCGACGCCCGACCTCGCCCGGCCTGACCCGGGGCTCGTGTCGCTGCTCGGTGCCGCCGCGGCGCGGCCCGACACCGAGGTGCACGTCGTGAGCGGACGCGCGCGCGACGCGCTCGATCACTGGCTGGGTCACCTGCCGGTCTGGCTGCACGCGGAGCACGCCTTCTGGTCGCGCGCGCCCGACTCGAAGGAATGGGTTCCCGCCGCCGAGCCCGGAGGTAGCTGGCGCGAGCCGGTGCTCGCCATCCTCCGCGATATCACGGCGCGCACGCCGGGCTCGCTCATCGAGGCCAAGGCCGCGGCCATCGCCTGGCACTATCGCATGGCCGATCCCGAAACCGGCGCGCGCCGCGCCAACGAGCTCCGCCTGCATCTCAACCAGGTGCTCAGCAATCAGCCGGTGGAAATTCTTCCCGGCCACCGGTTGCTCGAGATCCGTCCCTACGGCATTCACAAGGGACGGATCGTCGCGCAGCTCTCGGCGGAGCGGCTCGCCGGTACCGCCGTCGTCGCGATCGGCGACGACCGTACGGACGAAGATCTCTTTGCCGCGCTGCCGCCCGAGGCGATCACCATCCGGGTGGGTCCCGGGCCGACTCGCGCACGGTTCCGGCTGGAAGGCATCGGCGCGGTCCGGGCGCTCCTCCAGGCGATCGTCGACGCCGGTGTTGGCGCCAGTCACCGCTGAGGACCATGTCCTCGGTCCCGCCTCCGCCCGCGTCACACTGGTGGAGTATGGTGATTTCGAGTGTCCGAGCTGCGGGCAGGCGTACCCCATCCTCCAGGCGGTGCGGCGCGCGTTCGGGCCCAATCTGCGCTACGTCTTCCGCCATTTCCCACTGCGCGACTCGCATCCGCACGCGGAAGCGGCCGCGGAGGCCGCGGAGGCCGCCGGTGTCGAGGGAAAGTTCTGGGAGATGCACGACCGGCTCTTCGAGCACCAGGATGCGCTCGACGAGCGATCCCTCGTGCGCCATGCGCGGAAAATCGGTGCCGACGCGGCACGGGTCGAGCGGGAGCTGAGGGAAGGAGTGCACGCCGTCAGGATCGGGCGCGATGTGGAGAGTGGACGGGCAGGCGGCGTCAGAGGGACGCCGTCGTTGTTCATCAACGGAGTGATCTACACCGGGCCGCGGGACCGGGCGGCTCTCGTGGCTGCGCTCGCCGCCGCTGCGATGACCGCCAACTTTCCCTGACGGGAAGGGTCGAGCAATGGCGAAGAAAACGGGTCTGACGAGGTTGCTGGCGGGGCCCCGGCGGCTGGGTCGCCTCTCGGTCGTGCGGATCACCACCTACTACCTCGTCGCGGGGTTGGTTCTCGTCCTCCTTACCTCGCTCTTCCCGCAGAATCCCGTGGCGCCGGCTGGCGCCGCTCCAACGGGCATGAAGGAAGGGGTGGAGTGGCTTCGCTGGAAGCTGGCGATGCTTCCGGCCGGCGCGCCTCGGGCAGTGGACGCCTGCGTGCAGATGGCCGCCGCGTTGATCCTCGTCCTCCCGCTCGCGTTCACCTACGTCCGGACCCGCACCCGCCTCAAGTACGACCGCTCGCTCATCCAGACGGTGGTGATGCTGCCGATCGTGATCACCGCGATCCTGGTGGTGGTCCAGGACAGCCTGGCGCTCGCGTTCAGCCTTGCCGGGATCGTCGCCGCGGTGCGCTTCCGGAACACCCTGCGGGAGGCGGGTGACGCCGTCTACATTTTCGGCTCCATCGGTATCGGCTTCGCCGCCGGCATCCATGCCATCGACGTGGCCGCCGCGCTCTCGCTCTGCTTCGTTGCCCTCGAGCTGACGCTCTGGAAAATCAATCTCGGCGACGAATTCGACGAC
>JBDTTA010000094.1:0-10068 GCA_039930845.1 Gemmatimonadales bacterium | reverse complement strand
GGAAGGTCTGACCCAAGCCGAGGCACAGAAGCGACTGACCCGATACGGGCCGAACAAGCTGGAAGAACAACGGTCGCCTCAAGCTGGCCGCCTACCCCCGGGTCTTCGATCCTGCGAAGTCGCCCGTCCCAGCCAAAGCTTGAGGGACACCTCTTCACGCTGCTCACGTCGCGCTCCGCACGAACGGCATCAACGGAGGATCCTCTGTCCACCCAGCCCAGCACCTCGCCGCCCGGCCACACCCGCTGGATCATCGCCGATGGCTACATCCCGCCACAGAGCACGGGTGACACCCGCCAGCTCGTCAGCCATGACGCGATCTGCATCCTGAACGCCGGCGACCGGGACGGTCAGGTCCGGATCATGATCTACTTTGCGGACCGCGAGCCGGCCGGCCCCTATCGATTCACCGTCGCTGCCCGCCGAACCCGGCATGTGCGCTTCAATGAGCTCAGCGATCCCGCCCCGGTTCCTCGCGACACCGACTACGCCAGCGTCATCGAGTCCGATGTTCCGATCGTCGTGCAGCACACGCGGCTCGACTCCCGCCAGCAGGCACTGGCACTGATGACCACGATCGCGTTCCCGTGCTGACCGGCCGTCCGCCGCTGACGCCTCGCATCCAGCGATGCCGATAGCTGACGCCTCGCATCCAGCGATGCCGATAGCGGACGGCACGTTCAGCGCCCGATTCCCGGTTCCGCCGCAGGACGTGACCGCCATCACGGTACGGTGACCGGGAGGCATGCTAATATCGCAGCTCCAGAGAGTTGCATCGATCGTCGCACCGATGCGTAGCCGAACCAATCGCTGAGCTGAGAGACGTGGATGGCAAGCACTGTCGCTGATTTACTCGTCGACCGATTGATCGCCTGGGGTGTCAATACGATTTTCGGATTTCCCGGTGACGGGATCAACGGCATCTTCGAAGCGCTCCGCACCCGCCAGAAGCAGATCCGGTTCATTCAGGTTCGCCACGAGGAGGCCGCCGCGTTCGCCGCCTGCGGCTACGCGAAGTACACCGGCCGGCTCGGCGTATGTCTCGCGACGTCGGGGCCCGGCGGCATCCACCTCCTGAACGGCCTGTACGACGCGAAGTGCGACGGCCAGCCGGTCCTCGCCATCACCGGCCACACCTTCCACGATCTCATCGGCACCCACTACCAGCAGGACGTGGACCTCGACAAGCTGTTCATGGACGTCGCCGCCTTCAACCAGCGTATCATGGGACCCGCGCACGTGCATAACGTCGTGGACGAGGCGATCAAGACCGCGCTGGCTCGCCGCACCGTCGCCCACATCACGATTCCGAAGGACATCCAGGAGTGGTCGTCGGAGGGACACCGCTCCGGTGCCAACATTGCAGAGCACAGCGCGGATCTCTTCGCTGCTCCGCGGGCGGTACCCTCGCGGGAGCTGCTTCAGCGGGCCGCGGATCTGATCAACGCCGGATCGAAAGTGGCGATCCTCGCCGGCCGCGGCTGCCTCGGCGCGCGGCGCGAGGTGCTGGATCTCGCCGAGCTGGTCGCCGGCCCCATCATCAAGCCACTCCTGGGCAAGGCGGTCGTGCCGGACGATAGCCCGTATACCACGGGGGGGATCGGGTTGTTGGGCACCGCGCCCTCCCAGGACGCGCTGGCGGAGTGCGACACGCTGATCATCGCCGGCAGCGGCTTCCCCTACATGGAGTTCTATCCCAAGCCCGGCGATGCCAAGGCGGTGCAGATCGATATCGATCCCACTCGCATGGGACTCCGGCATCCGGTCGACGTCGGTCTGGTCGGCGACTGCGGCGCGGTACTGCGCGCGCTGCTGCCGCTGCTCACGCGAAAGGACGATCGCGCGTTCCTGGAGCGGGCGCAATCGCGAATGAAGGACTGGCGCGCCCTCATGGAGCAGCGGGGCACCCGGTCCGACATGCCGATGAAGCCGCAGGTCGTGACCCACCGGCTCAACACACTGCTCGACGACGACGCGATCGTGTCGTCCGACAGCGGCACGATCGCGACCTGGACCGCGCGCTACATCGATATGCGGGACCGAATGCAGTTCTCGCTTTCGGGATCCCTCGCGACCATGGCCAACGGGCTCCCCTACAGCATCGGTGCGGCGGTGGCCTATCCCGGCCGTCAGGTCGTCTGCGTAGTCGGCGATGGCGGGTTCACCATGCTCATGGGCGAGGTCGCGACGCTGGTGAAGTACGATCTCCGGGTGAAGGTCATCATCATCAAGAACAACGTGCTCGGCGAGATCAAGTGGGAGCAGATGGCGCTCGACGGAAACCCGGAGTTCGGCGTCGAGCTCCAGCCGATCGACTTCGAGGCTTACGCCAGGGCGTGCGGGGCGGGCGGCTATACGATCGAGCGGCCGGAGGATGCCGAGCGGGTGTTGCGCGAGGCCCTGGCCCATCCGGGGCCCGCGGTGGTCCAGGCGGTCGTGGACCCCAACGAGCCGCCGCTGCCGGGTAAGATCTCCACGAAGCAGGCGCTGCATTTCGCCGAGGCGCTCATGCGCGGTGAGCGCGACCGGTGGGACATCATCAAGACGGTGCTGAAGGACAAGGTGCGGGAGGTGGTGTAGATGTCACCGGCGTCGGGGCCGGGCCCCCGCGGCGGCGTGCCGGTCGAACGGCTCATGGTTTCGGTCTACCGCATTCCGACGGACACTCCGAACGAATCCGACGGCACGCTGGTGTGGAACGCGACGACGCTCGTGCTGGTCGAAGCGTCCGCGCGCGGCGTCACCGGGATCGGCTATACCTACGCCGATACCGCGACCGCACGGCTGATTCACGACACGCTCGCCGGCATCGTGCGCGGCATGGACGTCATGGCGAACGGCAAGATCTGGCTGGCACTCATCGCGGCCGTGCGCAATCTCGGCCGGCCGGGTATTGCCGCGATGGCGATCGCAGCGGTAGACGTGGCGGTGTGGGACCTCAAGGCGCGTCTGGTCGACCTGCCGCTCGTCACGCTCCTCGGTGCCGCCCGCGACGCGGCGCCGGTCTACGGCAGCGGCGGCTTCACGTCGTACTCGATCGGGCAGCTGCAGGAGCAGCTCGCGGCATGGGTCGGCATAGGCATCCCGCGCGTCAAGATGAAGATCGGCCGGGACCCCGCGGCGGACATCCCGCGGATCGCCGCCGCCCGCACGGCCATCGGCGAGGCGGCGGAGCTGTTCGTGGACGCCAACGGCGCGTACGGCCGGAAGCAGGCGCTGGCGCAGGCCGAGCGGTTCGCCGAATCGCGGGTGAGCTGGTACGAAGAGCCGGTGTATCATCTGGATCTCGAAGGACTCCGGCAATGCCGCGAACGGGCGCCGGCGGCCATGGAGATCTCGGTCGGGGAGTATGGCTACGATCCGTTCGCGTTTGCCGGCATCCTGCGCGCGGAGGCCGTCGATGTGCTCCAGGCGGATGCCTCGCGCTGCGAGGGCATCACCGGGCTCCTTGTCGTCGACGGTCTGTGCGAGGCCGCCGCCATGCCGCTCTCCACCCATTGCGCGCCGTCGCTGCACGCGCACCCCGCCTGCGCCGCAAAGCGGTTGCGCCACGTCGAATACTTCCACGATCACGTCCGGATCGAGCAGATGCTCTTCGACGGCGCGCTGACGCCGGTGGATGGCGCGCTCCATCCGGATCTCACGCGGCCCGGTATGGGCCTCGACTTCAAGCGCGCCGATGCGCAGGCCTACGCAGTCTGACGGCCGCTCCTCACGCGGCAGGCAGGAATGATGACGACCAACCTCGTCAATATCGAAGGCCGACGGGCATCGCCACCCGGCGATAGACCGGTTCCCACGCGCCCCCGTCCCGACGCGATCGAGGGCAGCCAGGTACCGGTCGACGTCGCGGCACTGGCCGCGTCGCTCGGGCGGCGGGTGCGCGGCGAGGTACGGTTTTCCGACGGCGATCGTGCGCTCTACTCGACGGACGCCTCCAACTACCGCCAGATCCCCATCGGCGTCGTGCTGCCGCGCGACGCCGATGATGTCGTCGACGCGGTGGCCGTCTGCCGGGAATTCGGCGTGCCGATCGTCGCCCGCGGCGGCGCGACCGGCCTCGCGGGCTCCGCCTGCAACGCGGCCGTCGTGCTCGACATGAGCAAGTACATGAATCACGTCCTGGAGATCGATTGGGACGGGAAGTGGGCGCGGGTGGAACCCGGCACGGTCCTCGACGACCTGCGCGACCGGGCCGAGGAACGCCACCTCACCTTCGGCCCCGATCCCGCCACGCACGACCGCAATACCCTCGGCGGCATGATCGGCAACAACTCGTGCGGCATGCACGCGCAGATGGCCGGCAAGGTCGAAGAGAACACGTACGAGCTGGAGATCCTCACCTACGACGGCCTTCGGATGTGGGTCGGCACGACGACCGACGCGGAGCTCGCGGCCATCATCGCCGAGGGCGGGCGGCGCGGGGAGATTTACCGCCGGCTGAAAGCGATCCGCGATACCTACGCCGACCGGATCCGCCACCGGTTTCCCCACATCCCGCGCCTCGTGTCGGGATATCCGCTTCAGCAGCTGCTGCCCGAGCACGGGTTCAACGTGGCCCGCGCGCTGGTCGGCACCGAGAACACCTGCGTCACCGTGCTCCAGGCCAGGCTCCGCCTGGTCCACAGCCCGCCGTTCCGCACGCTGGTCGTCTTCGCCTTCGCGGACATCGCCACCGCCGGCGATCACGTCACGTTCTGCAATACCCATCACCCGATCGCCCTCGAGGGCATCGACGGCAGCATGTTCACGTACATGCACGACAAGGGGATGTCGGTCGCGGGCCGCTCGATGCTTCCGGACGGGCAGGCGTGGCTGGTGGTGGAGTTCGGCGGCGAATCGAAGGCGGAGGCGGATGCGCAGGCCCGCGACCTGATGGCGGCCTTCCGCGCGACGCCCGAGGCACCCGCGATGAAGCTGTTCGATGACGAGACGGAGGAGCGGCTCCTCTGGAAGATTCGCGAGTCGGGGCTCGGCGCGACATCCAAGATTCCCGACTTACCGGATTTCTATCCGGGCTGGGAGGACTCGGCCGTGGCGCCGGCGGACGTCGGCCGGTACTTGCGCGATCTGCAGAAGCTGTTCGACAAATACGGGTACACCGCGTCACTCTATGGGCATTTCGGCCAGGGCTGCATCCACTGCAGCATCGACTTCGATCTCTATACCGAGCCGGGGATCGCGCGCTGGAAGGAATTCCTGGTCGAGGCGGCGCATCTCGTCACCGGCTACGGCGGATCGCTCTCGGGCGAACACGGAGATGGCCAGGCCCGCGGATCGCTGCTCCCGATCATGTTCGGCGACGACATCATGCAGGCCTTTCGGGACTTCAAGGCGGCGTGGGATCCGGACGGGCGGATGAATCCGGGCAAGGTGATCGATGCCTACCCGGTCGACCGGAATCTCCGGTGGGGCACGCACTATCACCCGTGGGACCCGCCGACGCATTTTTCCTTCCACGAGGATCGTGGTAGCTTTGCCTATGCCGCCAATCGCTGCGTCGGCACCGGCAAGTGCCGCAAGCACGATACCGGCACGATGTGCCCCAGCTACATGGCGACGCGCGACGAGAAGCATTCGACCCGCGGTCGCGCCCGGCTCCTGTTCGAGATGCTCGAAGGAAATCCACTCAGTCACGGCTGGCGGGATGAGGCCGTGAAGGAGGCGCTCGACCTGTGCCTGTCCTGCAAGGGCTGCCGCGGCGAGTGTCCCGTCAACGTCGACATGGCGACGTACAAGGCGGAATTTCTCTCCCACTACTACCACCACCGGCGGCGGCCGGTCGCCGCGTATGCCTTCGGGCTGATGCCCTGGTGGGCGCGCGCCGCCTCGACGATGCCGCGCGTCGCCAACTTCTTCACGCAGACGCCCCTGTTGCGTGATCTCGCAAAGGCGCTCGTCACGATGGCGCCGGCCCGCCGCATTCCTCCCTTCGCGCCGCAGACGTTTCGTGCGTGGTTCGCCGGGCGCACCGTTCGCAATGCCGGCAAGCCGCAGGTCATTCTCTGGCCCGATACCTGGAACAACCACTTCCACCCCACGACGGCCCAGGCCGCGGTCGAGGTGCTGGAGGCCGCCGGCTTCCAGGTGCTGCTGCCGCCGGTCCCGCTCTGCTGCGGGCGGCCGCTCTACGACTACGGCATGCTGACACTGGCCAGGAAGCTGCTGCTCCGGATCCTGGACGCGTTGCGCCCGCAGATCCGGGCGGGCGTGCCGGTCGTCGGTCTCGAGCCGAGCTGCGTGTCGGTGTTTCGCGACGAACTGGTCAACATGCTGCCCAACGACGACGACGCGAAGCGCCTCAGCAGCCAGACCAGTCTGCTGAGTGAATTTCTCGCGGGGCTGACGCCGCCGTTCACCATTCCGCCGCTGTCCGCCAAAGCCGTCGTGCAGGGACACTGCCACCAGAAAGCCGTGCTCGACTTCGGCGCCGACGAGACGCTCCTCAAACGCCTCGGGCTCGACTACGCGGCGCTCGATTCCGGCTGCTGCGGCATGGCGGGCGCGTTCGGATTCGAGCGGGGCGACCACTACGACGTGTCGATCGCCTGCGGGGAGCGCGTGCTGCTGCCGAAGGTGCGGGAGGCCGCGCTCGACACGCTGATCGTGGCCAATGGCTTCAGCTGTCGCGAGCAGATCGCCCAGACCACCGACCGGCAGGCCATGCACATCGCGCAGGTCCTCAAGATGGCGCTCGACGGTGCGCGCCCCGGGCCGCGGCCGGAGCTTGCCTACATGCCCGATCTGCCCGGCCAGACGCGCCGCGCGGGGAAAGCCACGGCCACGTGAAGACGGCGGTGATCGTGTCGGGATCGCCGAGGGAGGACGCGGACGACGCGCGGTGGCCCGGCCACCTGCCGGCGCTCATTGGACACTTTCCCCTCAGCCGGCTGGCGGAGCGACTGGCCCACGCCGATCCCGGAAACATTGAGGAAGGGATCGACTGGGGGGAGTCCGTGTAGCCAATGCCCGCACTCTTTCCCCGCTGGACCAATTCCGCGACCCGCGCCGCGCTGGTGGTGGTGGCATGCGTGGTGATCGGCGCTCCGTTGCTGCTGATGGCGTGGGTGCGCACGCCGAACGCGACTGGGCAATTCGCGCCGGTGCGGCAACCGGTGCCCTTCGATCATCGGCTCCACGTCACCGGCTTTGCCATCGACTGCCGCTATTGTCACGCATCGGTCGAGCGCTCGGCGACCGCCGGGCTTCCGCCTTCCGCCACCTGCGTTCCCTGCCACAGCACGTTGTGGATGCAATCGCGCGAGCTCGCGCCCGTACGCGCCAGTCTCGCGACTGGTCAGCCGCTGCGGTGGAACCGCGTCACCAAGCTGCCCGGCTTCGTGTACTTCAATCACGCGATCCACGTGAACAAGGGCGTCGGCTGCGAAACCTGCCACGGCCGTGTCGACCAGATGGCGCGCGTGTATCAGGCCAAACCGGTCACGATGCACTGGTGCGTGAGCTGCCACCTGGCGCCCGAGCAGCATCTCCGGCCGGTCGCGGCCATGACGACGATGGGCTGGAAGGCCGACATGCCGCAGGCCGAGCTCGGCCGCATGCTCAAGGCGAGGTATCAGGTTCGGGATCTCACCAACTGCAGCACCTGTCACCGGTAGGAACTCTCATGGGCGATCACGACGACGACTTTTCTCGGCGCAGCTTCCTCAAGGCGCTGGGCGCGAGCCTGGCGCTCGCGGGCCTCGATGGCTGCACCCGCATGCCGGCGGAGAAGATTCTGCCGTTCGTCCACCAGCCGCCGGAGTTCACTCCCGGTGTGCCCGTGCATTACGCCACGTCGATGCTCATCGACGGCTATGCCACCGGCCTCGTCGTCGAAGCGCACGAGGGCCGGCCCACAAAGATCGAGGGGAATCCTGAGCATCCCGCCAGCCTCGGCGCCGCTGGCGTTTTCGAGCAGGCATCGCTGCTCCAGCTCTACGATCCGCATCGAGCGGCGAGCGTTCGCGCGGGGCGGCGGTGGCCGCGCGTGGCCGCCGCCATGCGCCCGGACAAGCTCCGGCCGCGCGTCGGCGCGCGCGGCGCCGGGCTCGCCCTTCTGCTCGAGCCCACCTCGTCACCGCTGGTGAAGGATCTGTTCGACCGGCTGCGGGCGCTGTATCCGGCCATCGGCATCCACTACTACGCGCCGCTCACGGGGAGCACGGGCATGGTGATCCCGCAGTATGACTTTCACGCCGCGGATGTCATCCTGGCGCTCGACGCCAATTTCCTCGCCGCCGGGCCCTTTCACCTGCGCTACGCCCGCGACTTTGCGGATCGGCGCCGTGACCCGCGCGAGGGAATGAACCGCCTGTACGCGGCCGAGCCGGGTTACAGCGTCACCGGCGCGGCGGCGGATCATCGCGTGCGGTGCCGCGCGCTCGAGCTGGAGCCGCTGCTCACCGCGCTGCTGGCCCTGATCGAGCCGGCCTCCGGCCAAGCCGTGGCCGCGGAGATCGATCTTCCGGCCGGCTGGCTCGATGCGGTGGCGGAGGATCTTCGCGCGCATGCCGGCGCCGGGCTCGTCATCGCCGGCGATCGCCTCTCGCCGCGTGCGCAGGCGCTGGCCGCCGCGATCAACGATGCGCTCGGCAATACCGGCCGCACGGTGTGGCATACGCGGTCGCCGCTCCTCGGCGCCGGCGACGAGACGGCAACGCTCGAGTCGCTCGCCGCGGCGCTGGGCAGCGGAACGGTGGATACCCTGATCTGCCTCGGCGGGAATCCATCGTACGCGACGCCGGCGACGATGCAGTTCTCGCAGTTGATGGGGAAGGTGCGGCAGAGCATCTATCTCGGCCTCTACGAGAACGAAACCTCTCGAGACGCGACCTGGTCCGTGCCCGCCGCGCACTACCTCGAGAGCTGGGGTGACGGCTGCGCCTACGACGGCACGCGCTCGATCGTGCAGCCGCTGGTGCGGCCGCTGCATGGCGGCAAATCGGTGATCGAGATGCTCGGGGCGCTGATCGGCGATGCCGCCGCCGATCCATTGGCGCTGCTCCGCGACAGCTGGCGGCGCGCCGGCGCCGCGGCCGATGACGCCGCCTGGCAGGCGTCGCTGCGTCGCGGGTTGCTCCCCGGCAGCGCGGCGCCGAAGGTGCCCGCTCCAGCGCGGACGGTCCAGGTGGGCACACCGTTGGCGCCGGCCGTGTCCACCGGCGGCCAGATCGAAGTCGTCTTCGGGCCCGACGCGCGGGTGCATGACGGGAGCTTCAGCAACAATCCCTGGCTGCAGGAGCTGCCTGATCCGGTGACGAAGCTGACCTGGGACAATGCCGGGCTGCTGAGCCCCGCCACCGCCCGTCGGCTCGGCGTCGACTCGGGTGACGTGATCTCCTTGCGACGCGCCGGCGCGGAGCTCCGCATCCCCGCGTTGATCGTGCCCGGGCACGCCGATGACTCGGTCTCACTTCAATTCGGATACGGAAGGACCGGCGCCGAGGCCACCGCGCGCGCCGTCGGCGTCGACGTCTACGCGTTCTGGCCGGCCCTCGGCGCCTACGTGGCAGCCGGCGTCTCGGTCACTCGCGTCGCCGACGCAGCCCGTCACGAGCTCGCGATCACCCAGACGCATTGGACGATGGAGGGCCGGGATCAGGCGCGAAGTCAGACCGTCGAGGCCTACCGCTCCGGCGGAGCGCCGCACACGTCGCCGCCCCGCCGCCAGCTCACGATCTACGATCCACCACCTCGGCCGGCGGCCCCGCATCAATGGGCGATGACCATCGATCTCGGCGCGTGCACCGGTTGCAGTGCCTGTGTGGTGGCGTGCCAGGCCGAGAACAACATTCCGGTCGTGGGCCGGGACGATGTGCTCAAGTCGCGCGAAATGCACTGGATTCGCCTGGACCGGTATCTGGTCGGCGATGAGGAGGATCCCGAAATCGTCACCCAGCCGATGCTCTGCCAGCATTGCGAGAACGCGCCGTGCGAATACGTCTGCCCGGTGGGGGCGACGGACCACAGCGACGAGGGGCTCAACGAAATGATCTACAACCGGTGCGTGGGCACCCGCTACTGCTCCAACAACTGCCCGTACAAGGTCCGCCGGTTCAACTGGTTCGA
>JBDTTA010000093.1:0-10134 GCA_039930845.1 Gemmatimonadales bacterium | reverse complement strand
TCCCCGCGCGCCGACTAGGAAACCCTGCAGCGGGTGTTCCGGCATCTGGCCAAGCGCTACCATCCGGATAATCCGGAGAGCGGCGACGCGATACGGTTCAAGCAGCTTGTGGAGTCGTTTCACCTGCTGTCCGACCCTGCGCAACGAGCGTAGTTCGATGTGCACTACGCCCAGATCCACGCCGAGCGCTGGCGGATCTTCGATCAGAAGACGGTGATCGATGACGTGGAGGCCGACCGGAGAATTCGCAGCGCGCTGCTCTCCATCCTGTACACTGCCGCCAGGCATGACGCGGAAAAGCCCGGGATGGGTGTGCTCGACCTCGAGCGGATGCTGGACTGTCCCGAAGAACACATGAGATTTCACATCTGGTATCTCAAGGAGAACGGCTGGATCAGGCGCACGGAGAGCGGTACACTCGCGATCACGGCCAACGGCGTCGACCTCGTCCTCGAACGGGGCGGCCCCCAGCGAAGCATCCACCTCCTGGATTCGGGCGAGATCCGGAAGGACGAGGTGCCGCGGGACAAGTCTGCCTAGGCGTACTCTTCATCACCGAGACATCCCACCCGAGTGCACGGAGCCGTCTTGCCAGGTAAGACTGGACGAATCGTGTCCGTGCTGATCGACGGACACGTCCACCTGCACGACTGCTATTCGCCGACCGCCTTCCTGGAGTCGGCTCGGCGCAACTTCGACCTGGCAGGCCAGCGCCTCGGCCGCAGCGCGCTCCCCGGTGTGCTGATGCTGACCGAGTCCGAAGGCATCGACTGGTTCGGACGACTTGCGCGGCAGGCGGCGGGCCAGACCACTGGTGACCGCATACCGCTCGACCCCTGGACCATCGAATCCACGCCCGATCCCGCTGCGCTCTGGGCCACGAGCGGCGACCGGAAGCTGCTGCTCCTCGCGGGACGCCAGGTCGTGGCGCGTGAAGGCCTCGAGGTCCTTGTGCTGGGCACCACGGCAAAGATCTCCGATGGGCTGTCGCTGGAGCAGGCGCTGGCGGAAGGTGCCGCGCATGGCGCGCTCCGGGTCATCCCATGGGGAGCGGGCAAGTGGCTCTTCGGCCGCGGACGACTGCTCAGCGGAATCATTCTCGCCCAGCGCATGAACGACGATTTCTTCCTTGGCGACGGCGCCGGCCGTCCATTCTTCTGGTCGACCCCGAATCACTTCGCCGAGGCGGCCAGACACGGCATTCGTGTGCTGCCGGGAACCGATCCCCTGCCCTTTCCCTCGCAGGAGAGCCGGGCGGGGAGCTTCGGATTTCTCCTGCAGGGAGTCATGGATCTCTCCAGGCCGGCCGAGGGAATCAAGGCCGCGTTACGCGATCCCGCATCACGCCTGACTCCGTTCGGAAAGCCCGAGCGCGCGTTGCCGTTCGTGCGCAATCAGATCGCGATGCAGCGCCGGAAGCGTCGGGCGTGAGGCGGGATCTCGGCGCGCTTTCCAGCGCGACCTGGGATGTGGCTGTGGTAGGTGGAGGCATCTACGGAATCTGCGCGGTATACGAGGCGGTCCGGCGCGGACTCTCCGCCTGTCTGCTCGAGCGGAACGACTTTGTCGGAGCGACCTCGTCGAACAGCCTCAAGACCATTCACGGCGGGCTCCGATATCTCCAGCACGCCGATCTCGGCAGGATGCGCGAGTCGATCCGCGAGCGCGCCCGGCTGCTCAGGGTCGCCCCGCATCTCGTCCGCCCCCTTCCGTTCGTGCTACCCACCCATGGCCTCGGGCTCCACGGCAAGCCGATCATGCGGATTGCGCTGGCGCTCAACGACGCCATCGGCTTCGATCGGAGTGCCGGCGTGCTTCCCGGCCGCTCCATCCCCCCTGGCCGGGTCATCGGGCGGAGCGATGTCGGGCGGCTCGTGCCCGGCCTCGATTCGGGGAAGCTCACCGGCGGCGCCATCTGGTACGACTGCCAGGTGGCCAATACCGAGCGACTGGCGCTGGCTTACCTTCGCTCGGCGGTAGCCGAGGGAGCAGCGTGCGCCAACTACGCGGAGGTCACTCGCCTTGTCGTGAACGACGGCCGGATGCGGGGCGTACTGGCCAAGGACGGAATGACCGGAGACACGTTCGAGGTTCAGGCGCGCACCGTACTCAATGCCTCCGGTCCCTGGATCGACCGATTGCTCCGCGGGCTTCCGAACGGACCCCCCGCCACCCGCTTTCATGCGTCGAAGGCGTTCAATCTGGTTACCCGCCGCCTGTATGCCGGCCACGCGATCGGTTTCACCGTGCCGACGGCATTCAGCGACAGCGACGCCTTGCTGAACAAGGGCGACCGGTTGTTCTTCGTGGTCCCCTGGAGAGAGTTTTCGCTCATCGGCACCAGACATCTGCCCTACCGGGGCGGCCCCGACGACTTCGCGGTGACCGAGGAGGACGTGGACATCTTCCTCGCTGAGATCAACGCGGCCTGTCCCGGCGCCGGCCTGACCCGGAGCGATGTGCTGGCCGTACTGGGAGGAATGCTGCCCGAAGTGCCCCGGAATGCTGCCGGAGAGGTGCAGCTCGTCAAGCACTCGCAGGTATACGACCACGCCGCCGATGGCGCCGAAGGCCTGGTCTCGGTCGTCGGAGTCAAGTGGACCACGGCGCGCGCCGCGGCCGAGCAGGCGCTCGACGCGATACAGGACCGCCTCGGTGGAAGCTCCCTGAGGCGCCCCCCGGAAGTCGTGCTCGATGGCGGTGACATCGAGAACCTCGATCGCTTCGTTTCAGACGGCGAGGCGCAGCGCCCGCCGACGGTGAGCCCCTCGACGATGCGGCGCGTCCTCGAAAACTACGGCACCACCTCACGTGACGTCCTCGCGTTCGTGCATCGCGAACCGGCACTGGGCCGAACCCTCGGAAGCGGCGCGCCGGTCATGGCGGCCGAAGTGAGGTACGGGGTGGAACAGGAAATGGCGCTGCATCTGAGCGACGTGGTGCTGCGCCGCACCGAGCTGGGCGCCGGCGGACACCCGGGACGCGAGACGCTGGCTGCATGCGCTGCCTTGATGGGCCCATTACTCGGCTGGACCGGAGCGCAGATCCAGGCCGAAATCGATCGGACCGACTCGGCGCTCCGTACCACGCCACAGCTCCACTCATTCGAAAGGAATCGTTCCTGATGCCGCGAGCGCCCCTCCCCGTCGCCGAGCGCCCCTGGCAACTCCGGTTGTTCGACAAGACTCTCAAGAAAAAGCAGAAGGTTGCGCTGCTCGCCCGCCTGCTGGGCCCGCTCGGTCCCACCGAGCGGATCCTGTTGCTCACCAACGGCGACAACAACGGCGCGATGAACTACGTCTTTCGCGACATGGGCGCTCGCTGGACGTGGGGCGAGTGCGAGGCGTCGTCGATTCCCGAGATGCAACGACTCCTCGGCGAGCCCGTGGTGCACTGCAATCCCGACCATCTCGACTTTCCCGATGACTCCTTCGACGCCGTCGTCGTCATCGACGTGCACGAGCACCTCGTCGAGACGGCGCCGCTCAACCGTGAGCTCTTCCGGGTCGTCCGTCCCGGCGGGCGGGCGATCGTCACGACGCCGAACGGCGATCTCGGGAAGCTGGCCGTCCGGATCAAGGACCTGGTCGGCATGACGAAGGACGCTTACGGCCACGTGCGCGTAGGCTATACGATCGACGAGCATCGAAGGATGCTGAGCGACGCCGGGTTCCAGGCGGGGCCATCGGGCAGCTACTCGCAGTTTCCCACGGAGATGCTCGAGCTCGGCATCAATTTCGCCTACGTGAAGTTCCTGAACCGGCGCCGCCATGGCGACTCGAACAGCGACCACGGCGCCGGTCCCATCTCTCCTTCCTCCGAGGACCAGGTACGGAAGGTCGAGAAGACCCTCAGGATCTACAGCGCGATCTATCCGCTGTGTCGCGCGGTGTCGTCGCTCGACGTGCTCACGGCATCATTCATCACCGGGTATGCCGTCGCGGTCGTCGGCACCAAGCCGGTCCGGTAGCGCCGCGCATGAGAGTCCTCGTCACCGGCGCACAGGGGTTCATCGGCCGCGCCATGGTCGCCGGTCTGCACGAACGCGGCTGGCAGGTCACGGCGCTCGATGTGACCCCGCCCCGTGCCCCACAATTGCAGGGCGTGGAGTCCGTCACGGGCGACATTCGTGTCGTAGACAGCTTCCGGGCGGCCATCGAGGGCGCCGACGCGGTCGTGCATCTCGCCAGCGCGCACCTGCAGGTGGACCTCCCCGCCAGCACCTACTGGGAGACCAACGTCAAGAGCCTCCGGCCGTTTCTCGAAGCCGCACGCGCGGCCGGCGTCAGGCATTTCGTGCACACGAGCAGCGTGGGAGTCCATGGCTCGCTCGCGGTGGTGCCGGGCAACGAGGATTCTCCCTTCGCGCCGGAAAACCTGTACGAGCAGACGAAAGCGGCAGGCGAGCGGGAAGTCGTCGGGTTCCTGCCGCAGGCGCCGCCGCTGGGCGTCACGATCGTGCGGCCGGCCTGGGTCTACGGCCCTGGAGATCCCCGCACCGAGCGGATCCTCCGCACCGTCGGCCGAAGCCGATTCATTCTGTTCGGACGCGGTGGGAACTATCGCCACCCGATCTACATCGACGACTACGTCGAGGGGGTGGCACGGCTGCTGCTGCAGCCGCACACGTTCGCGCGCACGTACGTCCTGGCCGGGCCGGGCTACCTCACCTCGCGCCAGCTCATCGGCGCCGCGGAACGCGTCACCGGTGGCAAGACCAGGCTGCGGGTGCCGCTGGCCCTGGGCTACGCCGCGGGATTGGCCGCCGAGCTGGCATGCCGAGTGGTTGGGGCCTCGCCACCGATCTCACGGCGGACGCTGGCCTTCTTCACGAACCAGAACGCCTTCGACACCACCCGGGCGAGAAACGAGTTCGGGTTTGCGCCCTCCGTCGATACGGTGGAGGGATTCCAGCGGGTCTGGCGCTCGATGCGGCAGCCGGCCGAGCCGGCACGACACTAACCCCGGGAGGATGCAGTGCTTGTTGGTGCCGCAGGGCCCGTCGCGGCTGACCGATCACGACTGCTGCCCGGCCGCGAGGGCGATGCCGGAAGCAAGGGGACCGCGATGTGGATCGGTGGCGATGGCGCCGCGGCCGCAGTGTGCCCCTGGTCGGTGAGGACGCTGGACGCCGACGCGCGCCACGCGACCGATCCCGCCTCGGATTCGTGGCTCGTCTTCTCCGGCCATTTCTTCAGCGGCCACATGAGTCCGGCGACTCTCCTGTCCCGGCTTACCGACCGCGGACTCGCCTGCCTCGCGGACGTCGATGGATCGTTCGCCTTCGCCTGGTTCGACGGCGCGCGGCGCCGGCTGAGTCTCGTGCGGGATCGCGTGGGCGCCGAGCCGCTCTTCTACGCGGAGACAGGTGCGGGTGTGTTGTTCGCCTCGCGCATCCGCGACCTCAGAGCGACGGGCCTCCTCCCGACCGGCATCTGCGCTCAGGGCCTCGCCGAATTCCTCACCTTCTGCTACGTGCCGAGTGATGTCACGCTCGACAGGGACGTCCATCAGGTTCCCGCCGGCGGCGCGGTGGTCGTGGGCCCTGATGGCCGCATCATCGAGCAGTCCCGGTGGCGCACACTTTCGTTTGCCGGGCCGTACCTGACCGACGAGCGCGCCATCGTCGAGCAGTTCCGCTCGATGCTCGAGGCGACGGTGGTCCGGCGCATCGGCACGCACCGGCCAGGCGTGTTCCTCTCGGGTGGAATGGATTCGAGCTCGATCCTCACCTTCCTTCGCCGCCACGAGTCCGGTCCGATCCACAGCTACTCCTATCGCTGCGCCTCCGCCTCCTTCGATGAATCGGTCTATGCGCGAGCGATGGCCGAGGCCGCCGGCGCGGAGCACACCGAGGTCCTCTTCGGCGCCGACGACGCGCTGGAAATCGAGCAGGTGGTGTCGGCGATGGACGTCCCGTTCTGCGATCTGGGACTCGAGGTGGCGACGTGGTGCCTGGCACGAGCGGCGGGCGGGAATGTCGACTTCGTACTCACCGGCACCGGAGGGGACGAAGTGTGGGCCAGCCACCCGGTGTACGCCGCGCAACGGGTGGTCGGCACCTACGAAAAGCTCCCGGTGCCGCGGTTCGTCAACCACGCGCTCAGGAAGTTTGCCGGCTCGCTCCCCGATTCCGACCGCAAGCGTGATCTGCGGGTGATCCTCAAGCGACTCCTGCCGCCCGAGGCCTTCCCCCGCGAGCTCAAACACTACCGATGGAAGGCGTACTACGCCCCTGACGATCTCCGATCGGTCCTCACGCCCGAGATGGCGTCGGCGGTGGCACATGAGGATCCGTTCGCGTTCGTGAGAGCAGGCTTCGAGGGATATGACGGACCCGACGACGAAGTCACGCCGTGCATCTACAATGATTACACGACCATGGTGCCGGGCTTCGCCAATCGCGCACGCCTGCTGCGCTCGTTCGGTGTCGAGCTCCGGTCTCCCTTTCTCGATCGCGACCTCATCGACCTCGGCGCGCGCATTCCGGCGCGACTCAAGCTCGAGGGCGTCGAGCGAACCAAGCGACTGTTCCGGGTAGCGATGCAGGGCGTGCTGCCCGACGTGATCAACAACCGGAAGGACAAGCTGGGTCTGTCGATTCCCCTCAAGAACTGGCTGCGGGACGACAGCCGCATCGCGAGCCGACTGGCGGAGGCGTGCAGTCCGGCCGCGCTGGAGCAGACCGGAATCTTCCGGCCGGAGGCCGTCGCGAGACTGCTTCAGGAGCACCGGGAGCGCCGATCCAACAATTCTCAACGACTCTGGGCCATCCTGGTGCTTCAGCTGTGGCTCGGTGGGAGGGCTTCACGCAATGGCTAGTCAGGCTCCGTCGACGTCCACGCGCTTTCGCATGCGCGACTACTCCTCTCCGCTCGGCGTCCTCAAGTATCACCGGCTCTTCAAACAGGCGCCGCGCTGGAGCCGCGAGCGGCTGGAGGAATGGTCGCGCACGCGGCGCATAGCGATCGTGACCCACGCCTACGAGAACGTGCCGTACTATCGCCGTCTGTTCGACCAGCATGGCATCCGCCCGGCGGAGGTCGGCCGGGCCGAGGTGTGGCAGCGGATTCCGGTCCTCGAGAAGGAGATCATCCGCGCCAACACCGACGACCTGATTTCCCGCACGGTGAATCCCGACCGCCTCATGTGGGTGACGACTTCGGGGTCCACCGGCATGCAGCTGCGTATCCTGCTGGACAGGAACATCAACGCCGCCGCCTTCGCCCTCTTCTGGCGCGCCTGGGGGAGCGGCGGGTACTACCACCTCGGCCAGCGCCACGCGATCATGAAGGGCGTGTTCTACGAAGCAGGATGGCGGTACAACCGGAAGATTCGCGCGCTGGAGCTGTCGACCGCGCGAGTCGGGCCCGAGAACGTCCGGCTCTTCCGCGACCTCATCCTCAAGTACAAGCCCCGCTTCATGCGGGGCTACCCGTCAGCCATGTATCTCTTTTCGCGATTGCTCCGCGAACAGCACCTCGACCTGCACATTCCGATGATCATCACCGGCTCGGAAACGCTCTACGATTTTCAGCGGAAGGAAATCGAGGACGTCCTCGGGGCCAGGGTGTACAACCACTACACGCACTGGGAGCGCTGCGCCTCGGTGCTCGAGTGCGATGCCGGCCGGATGCATGCCCAGCTCGACTACGGCTACCACGAGATCCTCGGCGAGGACGGGCAGCCGGTACCGCCGAACGTCAATGGCGTCGTCACCGTCACGACGATGCACAATCTCGCCATGCCGTTCATTCGCTACCGCACCGGCGACATCGCGAGCTGGTCCGCGGAGCGCTGTGAGTGCGGACAATCCTTTCCGGTGATCAACCGGATCGAGGGGCGGCAGACCGACTACCTCATTGCCGCGGAAGGGGAGCTCGTCTCCGGCACCTTCGCCGCCGCCGCGCTCTGGCCACTGCCGCATCTCATGTATTCGCAGATCGTCCAGCGGGAGCTCGGCAAGATCGAAGTCCGGATCGTGAAGGGAGCCGGCTACCAGGAGCCCGAGAGCACCGCCCTCGTGCTCGATGCGCTCAAGGCGCGCGTAGGGCCGGGGCTGCAGATCGATCTCAAGTTCTGCGGATTGGAGGATCTCGAGCGAAACCCGGTGGGTAAGATCCGGCAGTGCTTCAACCGGCTGACCCCGGAGGACCTCGCCCGGGTAAACGTCCCTGTCAGCTGGGGCCTCCACATGGCGAAGACCCCGGACGAAGGCCGCTGAGGGGGCCGGCGGTCACACGGCCCAGCGGTCGCGCCAGTCCTCGAACACGAGCAGCGACCAGAGCACGTGACTGTGGTTGGCCACGCCCGTCGCGTGCTCGCGGCGCAACCGCTGTACGGTCTCCACGCTGAAGATGCCTTCCCGCTTCAATCGGTCGGATGACAGCAGGTCATCGGCCAACGGCCGCAACGGGCCGTCGAGCCAGTGCTTGATCGGGATGCTGAATCCCTGCTTCGGCCGGTAGACGGTCTCACGCGGTACGTGCCTCGCCGCGACACGCTTGAGCAACGGCTTGGTCTGGCCGTGCGAGAGCTTGAGCTCCGGCGGCATCCGGAATGCCAGCTCGATCAGCTCGGGATCGAGGAGTGGCACCCGTCCCTCCAGCGAGCAGGCCATCGCCATCCGGTCGATCTTCACCAGGCAGTTGTCGCTCAGATAACTCTTCATATCGACGTAAAGGGCCCGATCGATTTCCGATCGGGGACCCGCCTCTTCCGCCAGCGCCAGCACGTGGGACTCGATCGGCGTCCGCAGCGCCTGATAGGCGTTCGCCGAGAAGAGCTCACGGCGGAGAGCGTGTCCTGCAAAGAGCCGCCAGCGGGCGTGTCCCAGGCGCTCATCGTGTCCCAGCCCTTCCACGAAGCGCCTCGCCTTGTTCACCAGTCCCTTTTTCTCGGGACGGGGCCGAAGCCCCGCAATCGCCGGCTCCAGCACTCCGTGGCGCAGGAAGCCGGGAATGCGCTGCCACGCCCGCGCCTTCTCCTGCGCAGCATAGGTCTCATAGCCGCCGAACAGCTCGTCGCCGCCGTCACCGGAGAGCACGACGGTCACCTGCTCCCTCGCCAGCTTCGACACGAGATAGGTCGGGAAGATGGAGAAGTCGCCGATCGGATCGTCGAGGAACGGCATGAGGTGCTCGAAGAGCCCGACCACGTCCGGGCGGATCACCTCGACGGAGTGGCTCACGCCTAAGCTCCTGGCCACCTTCTGGGACCACGCGACCTCGTTGTAGCTGGGATCATCGAAGCCGATGCTGAAGGTCTGCACCGGCCCCATTGCCGACACCACGAGCGAGCTGTCGACCCCGCCGGAGAGGAACGCGCCAAGCGGTACCTCGCTGACGAGCTGGCGGCGGACGCACTCCTGCACCTTCGCGTCGACGGCGTCCTCCCACTCGGTGGGAGTGAGTGACGCTGCGGCGCTCCGCCCGGCAGCCGGCAGTCGCCACCATGTGCGATGGGTGGCCTGGGAGGAGGCGAGGTCCACGTCAAGCATCGCACCCGGCTCCAGCTTCCGCACCTCCGTGAGAAGGGTGTGGGGCGCCGGCACGTATTCCCACGAGAGAAACTGGCCGAGCGCGTCGAGATCGAGCGTGCGGGAGGTGAGCCCGGACGCGAGCACCGCCTTGATCTCGGAGCCGAAGATGAGGTGACGGGAGGTGAGGGCGTAGTAGAGCGGCTTGATGCCGACGTGATCGCGCAACAGGACGAACCGTCGCTGTTTGCTGTCGTGCAGCGCCACGGCGAACATGCCGTTGAGCCGGCTGGCGAAGTCCGGGCCATGCTCTTCCCAGAGATGGACCAGCACCTCGGTATCGCTGGCGGTGGCGAAGTGGTGGCCGGCGGCCTCGAGCTCGCGCCGCAGCTCGCGGTAATTGTAGATCTCGCCGTTGAACACCACGCGGACGGTGCGATCCTCGTTGAAGATCGGCTGGTGTCCGCCGGCGACGTCGATGATCGACAGCCGTCGCATGCCCAGCGCGACACCGTCCCGGATGTCGCAGCCTTCGTCGTCGGGGCCCCGGTGGATGAGGGTCGCGCACATCGCCCCGAGCTGCATCCCGTCGGCGGGCATGCCGCCATTGAGCGGCACGACGCCCGCGATACCGCACATCAGCTGAGCAGTTGGAT
>JBDTTA010000092.1:0-10186 GCA_039930845.1 Gemmatimonadales bacterium | reverse complement strand
ATCAGTCCGAGGACGAGCAGCCCCCGGTACGGCGCGGCCTGCCGCAGGAGCCTGAGCTCGGTCCTCACGGTCAGCCCTGTCGTGGCATCAGGAGGGCAATCGGAAGGATGACCTCCTCCGGCGAGACGCCCCCGTGCAGGAACGCGCCCCGGTAGCGGGCCTGGTATTCCCGCAGCTTCGTGGGATAGACGAAGAACCGATCACCCGTGGCAAGCAGGAGCCGGGTGCCCGGCGTCCGGGCCGGCAGCCCATAGCTCGCGAGGTCCTCGACGACGATCGCCGCATCGGCGTCCTGCGCGCGCAGATCATCTCCGAACTTGTATCGGAGGTTGGACGTCGTATCGCGCTTGGCGAAGACGGTGGCCGGCGTGTGGCAGTGGATGGACCCGTGATCCGTGGTGAGGAGCACCGGCACGCCGCGCCGCTCCGCTTCACGCAGGGCGTCCCAGAGCGGCGAGCGCTCGAACCAGGTGCGCGTGAGGTTGCGGAGCGCGGAGGTGTCGCGTGCCACCTCGAAGAGCGTCGAGTTCTCGGTGCGCCCGTGGGTGAGCTGGTCGATGAAGTTGAAGACCAGCGCGGTCACGCCGTCCTGGGCCAGGTGGGCCGGCAGGCGCTTGAGCAGGCCCTCGCCGTCGGCCGCCGTAAACACCTTTTCGTAATGCACCGGCACCGGCCTGCCCGTCAGATCCTTGAGCTGCTCGGTGAGCAGCTCCGACTCGTGCGCGTTGAGACTCGCCTCCTCCTGGTCGCTCCACCACTTGGGATAGCGCGCCTTGATCTCGGCGGGAAAGAGCCCGCTGAAGATGGCGTTCCGTGCGAAGGGCGTGGCGGTGGGCAGAATGGAAAAGTAGTGCGCGGTCTCGATGTCGAACCGCGAGCCGATGAGGGGACGAATCATGGCCCACTGGTCGAGCCGCAGGCAATCGACCACCACCAGGAGGACGCGCCGGTGCGTCTCGAGCACAGGCCGGAGAAACTCGGCGCCGATATCCACCGACAGCGGCGGCCGGTCGCTCTCCTGGTCGTGCAGCCATCCCGGGTAGTTGCGCTGAAGGTAGCGCGCGAAGTCCTGGCGGAGACTCTCCTGCAGCGTTCGCAGCGCATCCTGCAAGCCCGGCTCGTCTGCCTGGCCCAAACGGACTTCCCACTCCGCGAGTTCCGCCACCAGCTCGATCCACTCGCGCCACGCGAGGGGGCCGCCCCGACGCGCCTCGAGGTCGCGAAACCGGGTGGCGAAGTCGCGGGAGAGGCGCTGCTGGCGGATCCGATCGCCGTCGAGCAGGCGGGTGACCACCGAGAGGATCTGCCGCGGATTGACCGGCTTGATGAGATAATCCGAAATGTCGGAGCCGATGGCGTCCTTGAGCGTCTCCGTCTCCTCGCTCTTGGTGACCATGACGACCGGCATGGCGTGGTCAATGGCGCGGATGGCGCGGAAGAGCTCGAGGCCGCGGCGGCCCGGCATCTGCTCGTCGAGCAGCACGACGCCGTACGGCTGGCGCTGCAGCAGCACCAGCGCGTCGTCCCCGTGGGGCGTGGTTTCGACGACAAAACCCTGCTCCTCGAGGAAGAGGACGTGCGAGGTGAGGCTTTCGACCTCATCATCGACCCACAGAATGCTCTTTGGCCGGGGCATGGGGGAACAGTAAGCGGAGGGCCGGGAAAGGGGAAAGGAGAACGGAGAAATCGTTCCGCAGTGACGCTTCGTTCCCCTTTCCCCTTTCCCCATTCCCTATATTCTGACGTGCCCTCGACCCCCGCGCCCATCCCCAACATCCTCCTCGTGCGTTTCAGCTCGATCGGCGACGTGCTGCTGACGACTCCGCTGCTCCGGGCCCTCCGCCGGCGGCACCCGGAGGCGCGGATCACGATGCTGACCAAGCGCGCCTACGCTCCCCTGCTCGAAGACAATCCGCACCTGAGCGAGATCCTCGCGCTTGAGCCGGACCAGTCGCTGCCATCACTCGCGGCGGAGCTCCGAGCCTCCGGATTCAGCCACCTGCTCGACCTGCACGACAGTCTTCGGAGCCGGATTCTCCGGGCCCTCGTCCCGGGGGCCTGGCGGGGCTATCCCAAGTACCGAGCGGCCCGCGCACTGCTCATCCACGGCAAGCGAGATCGTTACCCGGTCCATCTCCCCGTCGCCGAGCGATACTTCGACGCGGCACGGGGGCTCGACGTGCGTCCCGACGGCGATCCCCCCGATTTCTTCCTGGGCACTCGTGCAGTCGCCGAGGCCGAGGCGTGGATGGCCGGGACCCGACTCGGCGTGTCGCGCCGGCTCGCCGCGGTGGCGCCGGGCGCGGCACACGCGACGAAACAATGGCCCGTGGAGCATTGGCGGATGCTGGTCGACCGAATCGTGGCTGCCGGGATGGACGTGGCCGTGGTAGGCGGCTCGGGAGACGCCCTCGTCGCCGAGCAGGTCGCGGCCGGCCGGGGCGATCGGAGCGTGAGCGCGGCCGGGCGCCTCGGCCTCCAGGGCACCGGAGCCCTGCTCCGGCGCGCGCGCGCCGTCGTGTCGGGAGACACCGGTGTGATGCACATGGCCACCGGCGTCGGCACTCCGGTGATCGCGCTCTTCGGCCCGACGGTGGAAGCCTTCGGTTTTTTTCCCTACAGCCGCCGCGCCGAAGTGCTGCAGCTCGATCTGGCCTGCCGCCCCTGCAGCAGCCAGGGCGGACCGCGATGTCCGCTCGGCCACCACCACTGCCTTACCCAGCTCGATGCCGCAACGGTGTACCAGGCCGTGCGCCGGAGCGTGGCATGAGCGGCTGGGATCCGGCCGCCACGGCGCTCCTGGGGCTCCTCCCAGGCACCGGCCGGGGCCCGCGGCGCGACGGCATCTTCGCGCTCTGGCTTACCGTGCGCGTGGCGCAGGACCTCGTGCGCGATCCACCTCCCGCCGAGCGAGTCCATCGGCGCCGCGTCCAGGCGCTCGAAAACCGACTCTCCAGCCTGACGATCCCGCCGCCGCTTCGCCGGGCGCTCGCCGCCGCCATCGTACAGCTTCGAGACGTACAACCGCAGACGGCCGCCCAGGTGCTCAGCCAGCTCGTCGCGCCTGCGCGCGATACCGGCGGGCCGGATGCAGGCGAGGCATTGGCGCGGGCCGCTCGAGCCGCTCGCGCCGCCGCACGCGCGGCGCGCTCGAAGTCGTCTCCGGTGACCGGCCTCTAGCTTGCAGCATTCCAGACTCACAGGAGCGATGACATGCGGAGGGCCGGCTGCGAGTCCGAGTGTCAGGACGTCGTCCTGGCAGGAGGTGGCGCCGGCGGCTTCGAGGTATCCGGCTTCGACTCCGGCTGCCGGATAAGGCGCGCGCCGGCGAGATCGACGACCGTTCCCGTTCCCCCCTCCTCGCCCTTGATGCGCACCCACAGCGGGGGGCCGTGCTGCTCGGCAAAGAGGACGACGGCTCCCTCCCGGTCCTTCGCATCATTGACCAGCCGCCAGCCGCCCTTCTTGAAGATCCCCCGATAATACGCGGCAACGGCGTCGGCCCCGGCCGGTGACCGAACGGTGATCTGGATCGCATCGGCGCCCCCGGACCGCGAAATGAACGTGGCCCCCGGAGGGAGCGGCACGTTGGGCATCACGTCGGCCAGTTTGGGAGACTTGGGTGCCGAGTCGCGGTTGCACGCGAGGGCGGCCAGTGAGAGCGCGAGCACGAAGATTCGGAGACGGGACATAGGCGTGAGAGACTAGCCAGCGCGCACAGGCGGGTCAAGTGTCGCGTTGCCGCAAGCGTCTGTCCGGCTTATGTTTCCGCGTGCGCGCAGAGCCGCCGCACCCGCCTTCCCGGTTATTTCCCAACCTGCTGAGCGTCAAGGAGTTCGGGCATGGCCGGCCATAGCAAGTGGAAGCAGATCAAGCGCAAAAAAGCCATCACCGACGCAAAGCGCGCCTCATCATGGACCAAGGTCATTCGGGAGATCACCGTCGCGGCCAAGGCGGGCGGTGGCGACCCCGGCGGCAATCCGCGCCTCCGGACCGCAATCGATGCGGCCAAGGCGGTGAACATGCCCAACGACAACATCGACCGCGCCGTCAAGAAGGGCACCGGTGAGCTCGAAGGCAGCGTCTATGAAGAGCTCACGTACGAGGGCTACGGACCGGGTGGCGCCGCCATCTTCATCGAGGCCACGACCGACAACCCGAACCGCACGGTGGCCGAAATCCGGCACGCGTTCAGCCGCAACGGCGGCAATCTCGGCGCCACCAACTCGGTCGCCTGGATGTTCGATCGCAAGGGACAGATCTTCCTCGACGCCACGCGGTACGACGAAGACTCGACGATCGAAGCGGCCCTCGAGGCAGGCGCCGAGGACTTCACTCGCGACGGCGATCAGTACACCGTGATCACCGCGCCTGCGGCCTTCCACGCGGTGCAGGACGCGCTCAGGAGTCGCTCCATCGACATCGACTCGGCGGAGCTGTCCATGGTCCCGAAGAACACCGTGAGGGTCGAGGGAGCCGACGCCGAGAAGATTCTCCGGCTCATGGAAGTGCTGGAGGAACTCGACGACGTCTCGAAGGTCTCGTCGAACTTCGATATCGACGCCGCCGCGCTGGCCGAGGCCTGAGAGGGCGGCGGTGAAGGTACTCGGGATCGACCCGGGGACCGCCGTGATGGGGTACGGGGTGGTGGAAGGCGGCGCCGCACCAGCCGCTCGGCTCATCGAGTGCGGCACCCTGACCACCACGCCACGCGATAGTCTCCCTGCCCGTCTCCGGGTCATCCATGACGGCATGGTCGCACTCATCGCCCGGCACACTCCCGATGCCGTCGCCGTTGAATCCGCCTTCCACGGCAAGAACGTCCGCACCACCATTGCGCTGTGCCACGCGCGCGGGGTCATCCTCCTCGCGGCGGAGGAGGCCGGCCTGGCCATCGCCGAGTACTCCCCGGCCCAGGTGAAGAAGGCGGTCGTGGGACGGGGGGCGGCCATCAAGCCACAAGTGAGCTACATGGTGACGCAGTTGCTGCGGCTCAAATCCGCGCCCACCCCGAGCGATGCCGCCGACGGCGTCGCCGTCGCGCTTACCCACCTGTTGATGGCTGGGCGGGCCGCGGCCTTCGCCCGTGGAACCGCGGCCGCGCGGTGATCGCTGGGGTCAGCGGCGTGCTTGCCGGTCGCGACGGCGATTCCATCGTGATCCAGACGGACGGCGGCGTCGGCTATGCGGTGACGGTCCCCGCGGGCGTAGCGGAGCGGTTGCCGCCGGCGGGCAGCAGAGTGAGTCTGTTCACCGAGCTTGTGGTGAAGGAAGACGGCTGGTCGCTCTTCGGCTTCGACCGGCCGGCCGAGCGGATGATCTTCCAGCGGCTGCTCAGCGCGAGCGGCTTTGGACCCAAGCTCGCGCTGTCGCTGCTCTCCGCGCTCGGCCCCGAACGAACGGTCCGGAGCATATTGGCGAAGGATCTCGTCTCGCTCAGCTCGGTCGGCGGCATCGGAAAGAAAAAAGCCGAACGCCTGGTGCTCGAGCTTCGGGACCGCTTCGGCGGCGTATCCTTCGAGGAGCCGGTGGCGGGATCGGGAGGAAGCGACGACGCGGTGCGCGCCCTTGTGGGACTCGGTTATGGGCCGGTCGTGGCGGAGGACGCCGTGCGCGCCGCGCTCACTGACGGCGCCGAGGCCGAGACACCGCAACTGATCAGGCGGGCGCTGCAGCAGCTCGCTGCTGCCCGGGGAGGGCGCTGAACCCGTGATAACGAGCGTGCCGGCGACGACGGCCGAATGGAACTGCACCCGATGCGGCACCACCAATCGAAAATTGATCCCGACGACCACCACCGAGACGCGCGACCGCTGCAATCACTGCCGGCGGTGGCATATCATCTCGGTGGGCGAGACGCCCGTGAGATGGAACGCCCGGCTGGATGACTGACCGTCTTCAGGTCACCACCCCCGAGGCGCTGCCCGAGGAAACGAGCGCCGACGCGGCGCTGCGGCCGTCTCGTCTCGACGAGTTCATCGGCCAGGCCCAGGTCAAGGCTTCCCTTCAGATCGCCATTGACGCGGCGCGGCGCCGCGGCGAGTCCCTCGACCACACCCTCTTCTTCGGCCCGCCGGGACTCGGGAAGACCACGCTCGCCATGCTGATGGCGCGCGAGATGGGAGTGCAGCTCCGCACCAGCTCCGGGCCCGTCCTCGAAAAGCCGGGCGACCTCGTCGGCTTGCTCACCTCTCTCGGCAAAGGCGACATCCTCTTCATCGACGAGATCCACCGCCTCAGGCCGGCGCTGGAGGAGTTTCTCTATCCCGCCATGGAGGATTACCGGGTCGACGTTCGCATCGCGGAAGGGCCCAACGCGCAGACGATTCCGATGGCGCTCGAGCGCTTCACGCTGATCGGCGCCACCACCCGGTTCGGCCTGCTCACGCCACCGATGCGCGCCCGCTTCGGGCTGGTGGAGCGTCTCGGCTTCTATCCCAATGACGAGCTCGAGCAGATCGTCACCCGCTCGTCGGCGATTCTCCACGTGCCGATCGAGGCTGAGGGCGCGAAAGAAATCGCCCGGCGCAGCAGGGGAACGCCGCGCGTGGCCAACCGCCTGCTCCGGCGGGTGCGTGACTACGCCGAGGTGAAGGCCGACGGCCGCATCACGCTCCCCGTCGCCGACGCCGCACTCTCGAGACTCAACGTGGATGAGTTCGGGCTCGACGACATGGATACCCGCATCCTCAGCACGATCATCGAGAAGTTCGGTGGGGGGCCGGTGGGACTGGGCACCGTCGCCGTGGCCGTCGGCGAGGACCCGGGGACGCTTCAGGAGGTATACGAGCCGTTTCTCATTCAGCAGGGTTTTCTGGAGCGCACGCCGAGGGGCCGCTGCGCCACCGCACTCGCCTACCGCCGCTTCGGCCTCACACCCTCCGCCGGGCAGACGACGATCTTTGACGGCTGAACTTCCACCTCCGCTCCGGACCGCCGACTTCGAGTACGCACTTCCGCCAGAGCTCATCGCCCAGGAGCCCACGCCGGACCGCGGCGGTAGCCGTCTGCTCATGGCACTCCGCGCCGACCGGCGCGCCGACATGAGCGCCGACATGAGCGCCGACCGCCGCGGGGCCGATCGGCCCTCGGCCCAGGCCAGCCGGCGCGGAAGTGGTGTCTTCCGCCAACCGGCGATGCGTCCTGGCGACCGGCGCGATCTCGGCGGGGCGGTGCTCGTCGACTCGCTGTTCTCGCAGCTCCCGTCGCTCATTCCACCCGGCGATCTCGTCGTCCTCAACACGTCGAAAGTGCGCCACGCGCGTCTCATCGGGACCCGCGCCTCGGGCGCGCCGGCCGAGCTGCTCCTCCTGCATCCCGCCGATGATGGAGCGTGGATGGCGATGGGCAAGCCGGGAAGCGCACTGCAACCGGGAAAGCAGGTCCGGTTGGGGGACGACGTGGCGGTCGAGATCCTGAGCGTGCTGCCCGACGGGAACCGCATGGTCCGCTTCATCGGCGCAACCGCGGAAGAGGCGATGGCGCGCTACGGCCGGCTCCCCCTCCCGCCGTACATCACACGCCCGCCGACGCGGCTGGACGAGATTCGCTATCAGACCGTGTACGCGAGGACCGAGGGCAGCGTGGCCGCGCCGACGGCGGGGCTGCATTTCACGCCGGAGCTCCTCGATGCACTCTCCGCCAAGGGCGTCGTCATCTCGAGCCTCGATCTGCAGGTTGGACCGGGCACCTTCAAGCCGGTGGACGTGGACGACCCCTCGGCGCACCGGATGCACCCCGAGCGGTACGAAATCGGCTCGCGGCTCGCGGCGCTCATCGAGCTGACGCGGGAGCGGGGCGGGAGCGTCTGGGCCGTGGGGACGACGGTCGTCCGCGCCCTCGAAAGCGCCGCCGATGCCGATGGCGCCCTCCGCGCAGGCGCCGGCGAAACCTCGCTGCTCATCACTCCCGGCTACGTGTTCCGGGTGGTGGACAGACTCATCACCAACTTTCATCTTCCCCGTTCGACCCTGCTCATGCTGGTCAGCGCCTTCGCCGGACACGACCTCACGATGGCGGCGTATCGCCACGCGGTCGCCGAGCGCTACCGCTTCTATTCCTACGGCGACTCGATGGTCATCCTGTAGCGCCGATGTTCGAATTCAGGGTCGACGCCACCGAGGGAGCGGCCCGGGCTGGAGCGCTGGCCCTTCCGCATGGCGAGGTCGAGACGCCGGCATTCATGCCGGTCGGCACGCACGGGGTGGTTCGCGGGCTCAGCGCGGCGGACGTGCGTGGCACCGGCGCGCAGATCATTCTCGGCAACACCTACCATCTGCATATCCGTCCGGGTGAGGACGTCATCCAGGGCATGGGCGGTCTCCACCGCTTCACCACGTGGGACCGGCCGATGCTGACCGACTCCGGCGGCTTCCAGGTGTTTTCGCTCGAGGGGCTGCGCAAGATTTCGGAAGATGGCGTCGAGTTCCGAAGCCACGTGGACGGAACGCTCCGCACCCTCACGCCCGAGCGCGCCATGGACATTCAGCGGGCGCTCGGCGCCGACGTGGCCATGGCGTTCGATCACGTCGTGCCCGGCCAGGCGCCGCATTCGCTCGCGCTCGAAGGAATGGAGCGGACGCTGAGATGGCTGGACAGGTGCAAGTCCAGGCATTGTGAGGCCAATAGCCGCGAGCCACCAGCCGGGAGCCTCCAGACTCTCTGGCCCATCATCCAGGGCGGCACCCACACCGATCTTCGCCGCCGCTCCGCGGAGGGAACGCTCGAGCGGGGGCCGTGGACCGGCATCGCCATCGGGGGCCTCTCGGTCGGTGAGCCGAAGGCCGTCATGCACCGGGTGCTCGAGGAGCTGGCCCCCGTGATTCCGGCCGATGTGCCTCGTTATCTTATGGGTGTCGGGTTCCCTGCCGATCTGCTCGAGGGCATTGCCCGGGGGGTCGATCTCTTCGATTGCGTCGCCGCCACGCGCAACGGACGTCACGGCACCGCGTGGCTGCCGGCCGGCCGGGTCAACGTCCGCGGCGCGGCGCTCAAGGGGTCGATGGCCCCGCTCGACGCCGAGTGCGACTGCGAGACGTGCACCGTGTACCCCCGGGGATATCTCCGGCACCTCTTCGTGGCCGGGGACATGTTGGGCATGCGGCTGGTCTCGCTGCACAACGTACGATTTCTCGTCCGGTTGGGTGAACAGGCGCGGACGCACATCCTGGACGGCACCTTCGAGGCCTGGAGCCGCGACTGGCTCCACCGGCACTACACTCGCGGAGAATGAGGAGAAGTCATGTTCCAGGGCCAGTCGGGATCAGGTAGCGGGCTCACCATACTGGTGCTGCAGATGGCGGCCATCGGTCTGGTCTTCTACTTCCTCATTCTTCGGCCGTCGAGCCAGGCGAGAAAGAAGCACGCCGAGCTGCTCGGCCAGCTCAAGAAGGGCGACGAAGTCATGACGAGCGGCGGATTGGTCGGTCGGGTGAAGGACATCAAGGACGTGGAGTCGGACGGCGTGAAGGAGACGCGGGTCACGGTGGAAACGGGCACCTCGACTGTGGTCGTCGAGCGCAGCCGCATCGTCAGGGTCGGCGGTACATCGGCGCCGGCGCGCGGAGCGCCAGGCGCGTGAGCCTGCTGTCGCTGCACCTGCTCGGCTCGCCCGTGCTCCGGCAGCGGAGCGCGGAGGTGGCGGCCGTTGACGACGAGGTGCGCCGGCTCGTCGGGGACATGTTCGAGACCATGGACGCCGCCAGGGGCGTCGGGCTCGCGGCCAACCAGATCGGCGTCGCGCGCCGAGTGGCCGTCGTCGATGCCGAGGGAGACCGTTTCGTCATGATCGATCCCATCATCGTCGAGACCGAGGGCTCCGCCAGCGCCGAGGAGGGATGCCTCTCGATTCCGGATATCTACGGCGATGTCTCCCGCCCCGAGCGCGTCGTGATCGAGGCGCTCGACGAAGAGGGCAACCGGTACCGGCGCGAGGCGTCGGGCCTCAAGGCCCGTGCCATCCAGCATGAGATCGACCATCTCGACGGCATCCTCTTTCTCGACCACCTGAGTCTCATCAAGCGCCAGATGCTCCTCGCGCGCTGGCGGCGTGAACGGAAGGACGAGACCGGCTTCCTCAAGGAAGTGGTGGCCGAGACGGCCCGACCGGAGTGATGCGGATCGTCTTCTTCGGCACCCCCGAGTTCGCGGTTCCCTCCCTTGAGAGCCTCCTGCACGAACGGTATGA
>JBDTTA010000091.1:0-10187 GCA_039930845.1 Gemmatimonadales bacterium | reverse complement strand
TCAGGCGGCGAGCTGCTCTCGGGCGTTGGTGACGACACGAATGCCGTCGTGGTATGCGATGCCCGCGTAGACGTCGGCGAGCAAGTGCGGGGCGTTCAGCTTTCTGAAGTGCTGCTCGACGACGAGTAGCATCTTCCATATCAACGCCGTCGCGTTCTCCACCTTCTTGAATCGCTTGGCCGCTCCGGTACGGAGTCGGACGGCGGCAAATGGGGACTCGATCACGTTGGTCGTTCGGATATGCTTCCAGTGCGCCGTCGGGAAGGCGTAGTAGGTGATCATCCGATCCCAATCCCGGTCCAATCGCTCGACCGCCTTCGGATGGGATCGCGCGTACGCCTTCGCAAACGCGCGCTTCAGCCGCTCGCACTCCGTGCGCGTCTCGGCGGATGCGATCTCCTGCAGCTGGAGTCTCACCTCCGGCTGATGCTTCGTCGCCACCACATCGAGCACGTTGCGGAGCTTGTGATTCCAGCAGCGTTGTTCGGCTGAGGATGGATACACGGCGCCGAGTGCGCTCCAGATCCCGAGGTGCCCGTCCGCAATCGTCAGCTTGGGCGCCGGGAGTCCGCGCGCCTTCAAGTCGCGCAGCACCTGGCTCCAGCTCTCGCGCGACTCGCGCTGGCCGCTCTCGACGGCGAGGATGATCTTCTCCCCGTTCGCCAGGGCACCGATCAGCACCAAGAGCGCGGCCTTCTCCTGCTCCAGTCCGGCCTTCACGTAGATCCCGTCGGCCCAGAGATACACCAGTTCAAGATCGGCGAGACTCCGCCGTTGCCATGCGCTGTACTGCGCTTGCCACTCGTGCTTGAGCCGCACGATGGAGCTCGCACTTAACGGTGCGGCGTCACCCAGGAGACCGCGCAAGGCCAGCTCGAAATCGCCCAGGGACAGCCCGTGCAGATACAGATCCGGCAGCAGCGCGCCGACCTCCTCCGTGCGTCGCTTGAAGAGCGGCAGGAGTCGACTCGCGAATCGCTCGTCGAGATTCCTCACCCGTGGGCGCGCCACGGTGATGGTGCCGCTCGACAGCGCGAGCTTCCTCGGTCGGGCGTAGCCATTCCGATACCCCGATGCGCTCTCGTCCGTCCGGCGCTCCGACTTCTTCCGACCGAGCAGGTCATCCACTTCTTCCTCGAGCAGGCGCTGGACGAACTGCTGGATCTCACCTCGCGCGTACGTCTCCAACGTCTCCCACATCGACGATTGGTCCGGGCTTGACTCCGCTCCGGCCACGGTGATCTTCTTCATTGGGTGGTGGCTCCTTTTCGTTATCCGGCACAAGGCCGGAGGGTGATGGCTCACCCGAGAAGGTAGTCACCGCCTTCTGCTTTGTTTACACACCTTCCGACAATAGCTCTCCGATATCTCGGTTCGAACACTCGCGAACATATGGATAAACAACCCCGCACCGGTAACGGTTTCACCGAACAACGCATATCACACCATCTTCATCGTTTCCAACACCGGTGCCGGAGATGGGCCAGTGAGTTTGGTTTGTAGTACGGGCCTGCCCTACCTGACATGCACGAGCGTGGTACCCAGCAGTTTCCCTCCCCATAACAGTGTCATCGCTTCTCACAGTCACTGACCAAGTGTCGACTCGCGGGGCAACCAGACCGTCCGTTTTCAATAGCAACCGAAGGACAGTCGTTACCACTGCACCAGCCCTTCCCAGCAGTCTGAAGAGCGAAGGCCCGCACTCAGGACGCGGGTCCTTCACAATCCGACAAAGACCGTCACGCAGTTCGTCGGGTGGAGCCCAAAAAAAGGACGCCCCCGCACGAAAGCGGGGGCGTTCTCTCATGTCTCTAATATACCCTACCGGGCTTACTCCCCTGTGAGATTGACCGTCACCCACGCGGGAAGCGCTTCAGCTGGGGTGTATAGCGGCCCGAACGGAACCACCGCAAGGAAGTACGTTCCGGCGGTTAGAGACTGGGTGCATTCCTCGTGGCCGCCGGCAGCTCCGTTTCCATTGGCATCGCAACTGGCATCACCAGCCTGGGTGACACCGTCGGACTCCAAGAAGTAGATGCCGACATCGGAAGTACCCTCCCACAGCGCTGCAACGTCGAAGTCTTGGTCAGCGGCGAGGGTGAACTTATAGACCTGACAATCCACTCCGATGTCACCGCATCCCGCATAGCCGGCAGGAACTGCATCGATGAAGCCGCGCGTACTCCCGGCGGCGGGCAATTCGATAGTGGGCGCGGTACCCGGACTGCCAGTTCCTGCCTTCGCCGCCGCGGTTGCCCCAGCCGTGATTGATGGCGCCGTGCTCAGCAGCGTCAGAGGGAACCCGACGACTACCGCCCCATTGACCGTAATCGCACCGGTGCTTCCGAGCTGCGGAACGAAGGACATGCTCGCTCCGGAGACCGTAGTGGTGAACGCCGCTTGACCACCGACAGTCACTGTCGCGTTATCGGCGAAGGTGAAGCTTCCGTCGGTGGAAGTCAGGGTTACCGCTGCGCCGCCGGCTGGAGTTGTTGAGCTGACCGTGGAGGGAATCGCCGTCACCACCGGCGTCGTGACCTTGGCCGTGGTGGACAGCAGCAGTGGATACTGCGGCAGCCGCTGAGCGATCACGCCCGGCACCACGACGAACGAGTCGGCGTTGGGCGGGGGAACGAAGGTGATGGAGCCGCTGTCGCCCGCGACCACGATGTTGAGCGGCGCCGGCCCGGGCACGGCAGCGGCGATCGTGAGACCCTGGGCGCTCTCGGGAACGACGCGAATTCCGGCAGGCAGCGTCAGGGTGACGGTCTGACCCAGTGTCGGCGTAGTGGGGCTCAGAGCCGCGCCAATGTCGGTGATCGAGTCGGTCTTGATGGTCTGGCTCGTCGCAAGATTGAACACCAGACTGGGGTTACTCGTCACGCCGACGTTCGTGAGTAGTACGGGAAGGTCGGCGATGTTGGGTCCGGGTACGAACACGATGGTCGTCGCATCCTTGCTGACGATATCGACCTGGCCACCACCGATCGTGACCACCGTGGTATCGGTGAAGAAGGTGCCGGTAGGCGCGGTCAACGTGACAGTGTCGCCGAGCGCCGGTGTGGTCGTGCTGAACGTCGCGGCCAGGCTCGGCGGTATTGAGGTGACTGTCACGACCTTAGTGAGGCCGAGAGCCTGCACTGAGAATTGACTCGCGGCGAGCTCGTCGGCCCTGACGAAAAAGCGGGCCGACCGCCCGATCGGCCTGCCCGAGCTTACCGGCAGGAAGTTCGGATCGGGGATGACGGTGATTCCGCTACCGACATCGGTGGCGGTGAACTCGGCTTCCAGCGCCTGCCCATCTTCGTCGACCACGGATACGATCACCGGCTCGCTGTCACCCTGGGCGACGAAGACGACCGCTGGATTCGTCACGATGGTCGTCGGCGTCCCCTGGTTCTTGGTCGGATCGCCGGAACAGGCCCACACGACTGCCAGCGCACCGAAGAAAACCACAAAACGTGTCAACGGTTGCATAACTCATCACCTCAGTTCAGGAAGGTTTGCCCCGACCACCCTCGTGCAGCGGTCGTCATCGCCGCGTTCAAAAATTGGAGCCCGGATCGAGCTCGATCTTGTCCAGATTCAGGAAGCGAGCGATGTCCTGCAACGCTCCCAATCCGACGATCTTCTGCCATCCTGGGATACCGGTCTCCTGAATATCATTGGACGAGATCAGATTGTACGCGCCGAAGCCGGTGCGGTCCGCAAAGATGTAGTAACCGCCCTTACCCTTGCTGTAGCGCCAGACAAGGTACGGCGGGGCCATGCCCTGTTGCTGCCGGTCCAGAACGTCATCCGGCGCACCGTGCCGAGCATAGACCCGGCCGCGATCGGACCGCCAGCCCGGGGCCGAATTCCTGCCGCCCTCCTTGAAATGCTCGTTGGCGTACGCGATGGCCCCGTAAAACTGTTCTCTCATCGGGTTGCGTGGGTCGCCGGGATTCGGCGACCGTCGGCTCCAGAAGTCGGTGAGGAACCGTCGCTTGGCCACGACACTGAGCTTCTTGTTGTACACGGAGAGCTCGCCCGACTTTCCGATTAAGGACAGCGGGTCTTCGGCGGCATCGAGCTCTTGATCGGTCATGTCGGCGAAGTAGCCCCGGTCCGTGATTCGGTCGGCCTCGCGCCGGCTCATGTCCTTCTTCAGTGTCTCGGAGAGGCCGGCCATCGTGAAAGGGGCAGACCGCTCGACGGTGCGCCCATCCATCGAGAGCGTGGTGGCGAGCTGATACCGCCCCGACGGCAGACCGGCGAGATCAAGGGCGCCAGTCAGGATGCCACCTCCGTCGGGAAGCCGGGCCACCGAGCTGGGACTGGAGAGGACGACTTTCCCCGCACTGTCCATGACGGACGCGGCCAGCCGCACCGAGTCCTGCTTCTTGTTGTACGTCTCGAGCAGATAGTACGCCTTGCCGCGCAGCGGAGTGAGGAGCAACTCCGCCGACGCGGTGATCAGGAGTCCACTCCGGCGGATCTCGTTAGGGGCAGGCACCGTATCCCCCGGCAAAGCCTGACGAATTCCCAGGGCGAGCAGCAGATCCGAGACGCCGGGCTCCTCTCGGAACCCCTCGACCGCCTGCTCCGAATCGAGTTTCCGGTTGCTGAGTGAATCCGTCACCTCGATTTCCAAGGCGTACCGGCCCGGAGCCAAAGCGAACTCCAGAATCTCCAGTGCCGACCCGTTGGGAACCCTGACGACAGCCGGAGCGTGTCCACTCCAGGCATTCCGGACCAATTCGAGCCCCGTCGAGTCGCGAACGACGACGCGCACATGGTACGTCAACCGTTCCTGTCCCGGCTCACCCGAGGGCTCCAGCAGCATGTAGGGGATTTGAATGAACGCTTTGACCTGCGTCTGCCCCACGTCCGGCCGGTAGAACCGGACCGCGCTCACCGCCAGCCGCTGCTGGCTTTCCGGCGGTGTCAGCCATGCCGGTGCAAGTGCGGCCAGGGCCGTGATCGCCACAAGCTTCCAAGCCGTCACGAGTATCCTGCTGCGGCGGGCATGCGCCCGCCGCGTTGGGGTCGCCTTACCAACCGACCGAGAGAGTGAAGAAATTGGTCGCCCCGAGAATTCCCATATACTTGTAGGCGTAATCGAAGCCCAGATTGATGTCGCTGTTGTTGTAGTTCAGACCGCCGCCGAGCGCGAGACCCTGCAGGTTCTCCTCGTCGCTCAACGCCGTCAATGCCGGATCGCTGACACTGATGTTGTTGGAGGCCAGGAATGAGTAGCTGCCGCGCAGGGCCACGCCGAACCCCGAGCCACCGAGCTTGGAGACCGCCCACTCGCCGCCGCCGGCGAAGCCGGCCCGGTTGTTGTTGGCCTGGTTGAAATCGCCCAGCAGGGTGAGACGGTTGGTTTCCCCCGAGAGTACATCATAGGCGAGACCGACCCGGAAGATTGTGGGCAGTGAGAAGCCCTTGGTCTTCAGCTGGCCGGGCTGAGGCAACTGAGGCGGATTGGTGCCCGCATTCGGATCAGCCGGATCTCGCGGCACACCTACGTCGAGCGCGTTGCCCGTGTAGGCGAGGTTAGTCCCCAGGTTGGAGACCACGAACGCCATGCGGATGGGGTGGCCGCTGAGCTCGGAATGGAATGTCGTTCCTAAGTCGACGGCAAAGGCGTTGCCGCTCACCTCACCCAGCTGATCAAAGACGAACTTCGCCGTGACGCCCGCGGAGAAGCGGTCGGAGAAATTCTGCGCAAACGTGGCGCCGGCGAATGTTTCGCTGACCGAGTACACCGACCCCGTGCCCTCCGGCTGATCAACGGTGTAGACCTGCTGGTTGTCGAACCCGAACGTGCCGATCTGGAGGCCGAAGGTGCGTGACCCGCCGGAGAAGGGGAAGGCGATGCCGCCCCAGCTGTACCGGGTGTCGGCGACGTAATCATAGGTACTGAAGCTGGCGCCGGGCCGCTCAATCAGCGACGCCCCGGCAGGATTGTAATAAAGGGAGCTGACGTCGGTGGCGAGTGCCGCAAATGCGTCACCCAGTGCGGTGCCCCGGGCCCCGGCGCCGAAGAGCAGGAACTCCGCCGACGTCGTGCCATACGGCGTGTTGTCGGGGTTGGTCTGCGTGCCTTGGGCCCTGAGTCCACCAGGCGCCAGGCTCAGCAGGCCGGCCGTCAGCGCCCAACCAAGTGTGGATGAACGACTCATGGTTTCCGATCTCCTGGAGAGGGGCGGCTGGTCTGCCCGCCGCCCCGTGCGTGGACTACTGGGCAAAATTCACCACCGTGAACCTGCCGACCCTGCGAGCGCTCCCTGCCTCGATATGGTAGAAGTAGACACCGCTTGCCACCACCTGGTTGTTCCGATTCCTGACGTTCCACGTCTCATCACCGCCGAGCGTCGTGGAATTGTGCTCAAGCAGTGAGACCAGCACGCCGCTCGAGGAGTAAATCCGGATGATCGCCTGGGCCGGAAGGTTGACGAACTTGATGATCTTGTCGGTGGAGGTCGTCTCCAAACTGTTGGTCACGTAGTACGGATCGGGCACCGTGTGCACGTTCCGGAGATCGCCCGGTTGCGTCGCGAGGACACTTGTCGCCCCGGCCACGTTGAACTTGATCTGCAAGCCGGGGATGGCTGGTGAGGACAGAGCGGGAGTATAGGTATACCCGCTGGGGTCGGTCGTGCTCGCGCCCGTGGTGGCCGTCACCACGCCCGAGTACATCCGCAGCGTCCACTTCGTGCCGGCAGCGGGAAGGACGCCACCGGTGAGCCCGAAGATGAACTGCTGGCCGTTGATATACAGCCCGAAACCCTGACCGCTGGTGGCGAAATTGCCAGGCGCCTCCGCGCCGCCGACGTCGGCGGTGAAGGACACCGGCGTGACCGTAGCCGTCTGGACCAGCGGGTTGCCGGCAACCGGCGGTATCGTCTCGAGTCCCGCACAGAACGCGTTGCCGTCAAACGTGTGCACCGCCTGCTCGGTGCCCGGCGTGTGGATGAAATCGACCCAGTCGATCTTCCCGTTGCCGTTGCCATCGACCACGAAACCCCAGCTCGCCTGAGGCGCTTGGTGGAACGGCACGTCGACTTTATTAGTGACGTCCTTGACCGACGCCACGGCGCCGTTGTCGCCCCAGGTCAGCTCGATGTCCGCCTGCCGGCCCATGGTTGCGAAGTAGTGGGGCGGCAATTGCATGCAGGCGTTTTCGCCAACGGGCGCCTGGACATCGGGAGTCACTGGATCCTGGTCGGTGTGGCTGAGCGGGGTCCAGATCGAGTCCACCCCAGCCACATGCCCCACGCGGATGGAGTAGGCCGGGTCAGCCAGCGTCTCGTTGGCCCCGTCGAACCAGCGTGAACCACCCGGCGAAATGCCGGCGAGAAGCCGCCGTGCCTGCTGGTTCTCCTGCGCGGAGAAGCGGATGTTCTCTGACAGCGTCGCGCCGACCGCGGCGTTGAAGCTGGCCGCTCCCGGGGGGATGCCGAAGCGTGCCGCGCTGGCTTCATCCGGCGCAACCGGGAACGATCCGAGCGCCTCCACCGCAGTTTTGGAGGTCTCGCCAGTGGCAGCGGCGTTGGCCCAGAATGGCCACGCGGTGATGGTCTGGAACCTCTGCACCGTCGCGTCACGCTGGAAGGTCACGAAGAACTCGGCGCAGTAGCCGCGGAAGTTGGCCTTGGCCCCGCATTCAACCGAGCGCGGGATTACCGAGTCGATCGTGGCGGACAGGCTGAGCGCCGGCAGCAGCGCCGGAATGAGCGGTGCGAACACCCCGCTCAAAACGCTGACCGCGGTGGGGGGCGGCGGACCGTTGAAGGTCCCCGTTTCCGGGTCGATGGTGAACGGCGTGGCGGGTACCGGATTGAGCTCGGTACCGTCGCTGCCGAAGATGCCCGACGTGAGCGTCGCCGCAGCCACATTGCTCGCGCTACGCACCGGCGTCACCGTCTTGGTGATGCGCTGCGACTCGAGGCTCGAGGGACCGGAGGCGAACGAGTTGATGTCGAACGTGGTGACCGAGTAGAAGTAGCGCACGTTATTGCGCGGAGCCTGGACCAGACCGGAACCGTTGTCGGTAAATGCAAACGGCACACCGGTGTTGGCGAGCGCCGGCAATCCCGACTTGCCCCCGGTGATAGCGGTGTCGGCAGCGGTAATGACCGCCGTGCCGACGGCCAGCGCCGTCCGGCCGCCGCCCTTGATCTGGACCAGCGGTCCGTTCAGCTCGATTCCCAGGGAATCGACAAAACGACCTCCCGGTGCTGCCGCAGTGAACCCTCCATTCGGCCCTTCGGTAGCTGGGCAACCGGCGACAATGGAGGCGGGGCCGCCGACGGCGGGGCCAAGCTCCGGAGCGCAATCGAGTTTCGGATTGATGAAGCCGCGGAAGTCGTAAATCTGGGTGCCGGCATAGTCGAACTGCGCCACCAGCTCAAGCGCGTTGGGCGAGTCCGTGCGCCCGCGGTAGACCCGGTAGCCCTCGACGTCGAACTGACGGTAGCTGGGGTCGTACAGGGTTCCCGAGGCGGGGTCGTTGGCGATGACGAAGAAGGCGTCTCCGGCCGTTTCCGACGGGGAAGGGCGCCAGAGCACGGAGACCTGCCCGTCACCCGGTACCACGAAGAAGTCCGGCGCCGCCGGCGCAAACGGCAGGAGGAACTTGCTGTCGAATATCTGCTGCGCCACCTTGGCCTTTGCCAGGAGCGACGACGGGACGGTGACCACACTGTCCTGCACGATGCCGACATCCGGAGTGCCTGGCGCGAAGCCCCGGTAGCCCATCGCCGAGTCGATCGCGTCGACTCCGGGATTGCTCGGCGTGGCGCCGAGGAACCGAAGGGGGTCCGGTGCCATCGTCACCGGGCACGGCACGGACGAGCATTTGCCGGTGGATACCGGAGCCGCGAAAACGTACCCCATCACGATCGTAACCTGCCCGCCGGGCGCCAGAACCAGCGGGCCGCTGGACTGGAGCGTCCGGGTGTCGGCCGGCTGGTCGTTGACGAAGCAGATGTGGGTGACTTTAACATCGCCGGTGTTGCACTGCGGGTCACCCGCCGCCGGGTTCAGGTTGGCGGAGATCATGCGATAGAGCTGGGCGATGTTTATCGGATCTGGGAACGAGCCACGATTCGTCGTCTCGCCGGCGAGTACCGTTCCCGCCTCGGTTCCGTCAGGCAGAATGGGGCTGCGCAGGTATTTCGTGCCCACGAATCCCGGAGCCGCCAGGAAGGGCGGCGCATGAATGGCCGGATCGAATACGTTGCCCGGTTGCGGGGCGAGCTTCGCGTGGTACGTGATCGCCATGTTGAACAGGTTGTTGAACGTGGAGTAGTCGGCAGCGGCGTCGACGGTCACGTCCTGGTCGGCGGCGAAATCGATGAAGGCGCTCTGGATGGAGTAGCCGCCGTCGGGTATGTCGATGCCGAACGCCGCTTCGTTCTTGGCCTGGAATTCGGTGGCCTTCTTCAGCAGCTCGGTTCGGAGCGCCGGGCGCACCAGCGCGTAGTCGGCCTCTCGCACGGAACTGATGTTGTAGATAGTGTAGATGAAGTAGAGGATGTCCTGATTGCCGGTGGGGAAGTTCCAGGCCAGACCACGGGTCTCGACCGCGACGCCGAGCGGGTGCGGCCGGCCGGAGTTTTTGGCGGGGTTTCCGTCCCAGGTCATGAACCACACGTCGCCCTGCGACGCGCTCACCGTGCCTTGCAGCAGTGGATCGAAGACGGCGGCGCCCGGATCGTTGCCGTCAGGCACGCGGGCAAAGTCCGGCCAGGCGTTGAAATCCACCGGATCGCTCGCGTTGTAAATCGGGAACACCTCCTCGGCATTCGACTGACCACCGCCATCGAAGAAGAACGCGCCGGTAGTGTCACCGGCCCACGCCGGTAGCTCGGGCCCGATGACGCCGGCCATCGAGATGCCCGAGTTGAAGGTGTACTGGTTGTTGGTGCCCTTCGGCCACGCCGAGCCCGGAATGGTCGATGATCCGGTGATGCTCACGCAGATCTGGCCATCCGAAAGGATGCCGCAAGTCACCTGGTTCACCTGGAACACCTCGCCGGCCTGCGCGAAGAGGCGAAAGCCTCTCTTCTTCACGGTAGAGTCCGGCCTGGCCACTGTCCCGGATAGCGGTGCGCCCGTCATGATTGTCAGCGCGACGAAGAGCACCGACCAGATCGTCTCCAGCGGATGTGAAAGCTGTCATCGACCTTCGCAGATCG
>JBDTTA010000090.1:0-10242 GCA_039930845.1 Gemmatimonadales bacterium | reverse complement strand
TGATGGAATCGCTCAGCGCCCCGAAGGAGGGGAATCGACTCCATCGGCTTTCGAGTGCCGTTCGCGAGGGGAGCGCATCGGCGGAATCGAGGCGCACCAGGGCGAGGACGTCGCTTCCCTCATCGCGACCGGCGACGAGAAGGGCACTGATGCGCCGGTCGGCCGGGCGCTCGTAGGCCACGACGAGTTGCAGGCCCGTCGTATCGGGCGCCCAGGTGACATCCGACCTCGACGCCTGCGCCGTATCACTGCCGGGGCGCGCCGCCGGATCGCCGAGCTTCCACCCCCGTCGTTCGATCGCTCTCGATTGTGCACGCAGCAGTTCCCCGGGGTATGGCATCGCGCGAAGCACGCCCATGGGAATCGCCGACGACGGCTCCACGACGCCTTCGGAGACGGCGGCCCACGCCTCGCCGAGATGATCGTCTCCCGGTCGAAGGAAAATGCGCGGCATGCCCGTCTCCGCGGGGACGATGCCGATGAAGCTCGCGCGCAGCGAGCCGATGCGCCGACCTCGCCATTCGACCCGTGGCGCCAGCGGGAAGCTCCTCGAGGCGATGAAGCCGTCCACCAGCCATACGAGCTCGCCGTCGATGATCCGGGCCGCTGGCTCGCCCCACGTCGCGAAGGGCGCGAGGCGGCCAAGCCGGCCAACAGGAGAGGTCTCCCAGTCCACCCGTGCGCCGGGCGGGAGGGGGCCGAGGAGAGAACCCGCCTGGAGCGCCCACGCCAGCATCACCCGCCGCGGCCACGAGGAGAGCCGGATCCCCGCGCCCTCCGGGCCGTTGATCCGGAAGCGCGGGCCGCCCGGCCGTGAGGCGACGTCGCTCAGCTCGAGAAAGGGCGTCGCACCGGGGCCGGCGAGCGAATCCCTGGCATTATAGAAAAGCGGCTCGCCGGCGCGACCGGTGCGCTCATCGGCTACCGCGAAGAGTGCGAACTTCTCCGACGCCGTTTTCCGCGCGGCAAGCCAGACCGGGTGGCGCGCATTCCTGAGCGTGAGCACGGCCGGTGTGAGCGTGAGTGTATCGGTCGAGTCGGCGGATAGCGCCCGTGAAAGGGTCGCGGCGTTCCAGAGTGCGGGGAGCGGCGGAGGCTCGGGCTTCACCTCGACCTCGGACGGTCGAATGACATCCACCGGCCCCAGGCCGTAGGCGGCCCGATCCAGCAGATCGATGGCGACCGAATCGACGACCGGTTCGCCGCCACCGGTCATCGCGGCCGGCACCATCCAGTGCCCCACCAGCGATGCGCCGCCCAGCACGATCCAACCTCCGGCGGCGAGAGTGTGGCGGGCGCGAACCGCCCACGCGGCCGAGAGCACTGCCGTCGCCAACGCGACGCCCACGAGCAGAGGGCTCGCAAGATTGACTGCCCGCCAGCGGGCGTGGTCCGGCGTGACGTCGAGACCCGCCACCAGCTCGTACGGCTCCAGCAGGTAGCCCCACATGAGCACGAGGGCCAGACCGACGAGGAGCCATCCGAGATGGACTCTCGCGTGGGTGTTGATCGCGGGGCGCCCGTCTATCCAGCGCACCGCCCCCACCAGCAAGTACAGTCCGAACACCGTCCCGAGTCCAAGTACCTCGAGCAGCATGAACAGGCCGTGTGCCGAGCGCCACAGCGGAAGCTGCGCCACATACAGCCCGAAGTCCCGTTGCAGGAGCGGGTCCGTCTGGCCGTACGACACTCCTTGCCATGCGAGCGCGAGCTGCGGCGTCAGCCGCGACGTGCCCACGCCCACCAGCAGCCCGAGCAGCGCGCCGCTGACGGTGGCCACCGCGAGCAGCGCCTCCGGCGTGAGCGCCTCCCTGATCTCGAGGTTGGCGACGTTTCGACGCACCTGGACCGATCCAACGGCGCGGTAGACCACCAGGAAATGTCCGATGAACCACGCCGAGGCGATGACGACGGCGCCGAGGTCGAGGGTCAGACCGAGAAGATGCCAGTCGGTGAGGAAGGTGAGCGAAGCGGGCGCGACTTCCGTGGCCCACCAGCGCTCCGCGCAGAGGATCGAGAACCATCGGCCCGCGAAAAGGAGGGCGACGAGTCCCGCGACAGCTGCGCCGAGCCGCCAGCCGCGCCGGGACACGCGTTAGGCGCGCACGCCCTGCCCGGCGAGCCATTGCACGACTTCGCCGCGGTAGGTGTCGAGTGCGCGCTGAGCGGTGGCCTCGAACCGCATGACGAGAATCGGCTGGGTATTGGAGGCGCGAAGCAGGCCCCAGCCGCTCGGGAAGGTGATCCGGACGCCATCGATCGTGTTGACGGGATACCGCCCCGCGAAGTGTGCCGCGGCACGTTCCACGATCGCGAACTTCTCCTCCTCGGGAGCGTCGATTCGGATCTCCGGAGTGGCGGTGGTGCGGGGGAGATCGGCGAGGAGGGCAGCCAGACCGAACGGTAGCCGGCTGACGATCTCGAGCAGCCTCGCCGCGGCGAACAGCGCGTCGTCGAAGCCGAAGTAATCACCGCCGAAGAACATGTGGCCGCTCATCTCACCGGCGAGCGGAGCGTCGAGCTCCTTCATCTTCGCCTTGATCAGCGAGTGCCCCGTTTTCCACATCACGGGCTTCGCCCCGGCGGCCGCGAGCGCCTGAGGCAGCACTTCGGAGCACTTTACATCGAAGATGACCGGCGTGCCCTGGCCGAAGCGGCGTACCGCGTCGCGGCCCAGGATGACGAGGAGCTGATCGCCCCAGATGATCTCGCCATGCTCGTCCACGGCGCCGATACGGTCGGCGTCGCCGTCGAAGGCGATGCCCAGCTCGGCGCCGGTGCGCCGGACAGCGGCCTGGAGATCCCGCAGGTTCTCGGGCACCGTGGGATCGGGGTGATGATTGGGGAACGTACCGTCGGACTCGCAGAAGATGGCGCTCGCTTCGGCGCCGAGCCCCCGGATGGTGGACAACGCGATGAGGCTCCCCGCCCCGTTCCCGCAGTCGATCACCACCTTCACTCGCCGCTGGAGATGGTGCCGCGAGAGGATGGCTTCGCGATACCGGCGAAGCACCGTGTCGTCGCTCGTCTCACGGCCGGCCCCGCTCCGCCACCGCTCGGCGGTGATGACGTCCCACAGGTCGACGATTTCGTCCCCGTGAAAGGCCTCGCCGCCGAGCACCATCTTGAATCCGTTGAACTCGGGCGGGTTGTGCGAGCCGGTCACCTGCAGGCCGCCGTCGGTTTCGAGCGCGGTGACCGCGAAGTAGAGGGCTGGGGTAGGCAAACTGCCGACGTCCACCGCGGTGCCGCCCGCCTCGACGATCCCCGTCCTCACGCCCTCGGCAAGCGCGGGGCCCGAGGGACGATTATCCCGCCCGACCGCGATCACGGGCGCGCGGCCGAGCCGGTCCCACGCGACGCTGGCAAAGCCGCGACCGATGCCCCGGGCGAGCGCCGGGGTCAGCTCCTTCTCGACGATCCCGCGGATGTCGTACTGACGGAAGATGGACCTGGGCACGTTCATCAGACTTCGTCTCGGGCCGGTCGGCGCGGGCGGGTCAGGGCCCGGCCAGCGGGCGCGCGGTCTGGGTGAGCGTCGCCGCGCTCTGACCGGCCAGATCGAGGAGGCCGCCCGGCCAGGCGCCGAACAGGATGATGAGCGCCACGGCAACGCCGATCGCACCCGCCGCCGCGGGAGCCAGCCGGAGCCGGGTGCTGCTGGCCGGCGCCGCCTTCATGTACATCGCCATGACCACCGGCAGGTAATATCCCGCCGAGATCACGCTCGTCACCACCAGCACGACCGGCAGAATGAACTGACCTTCGGCCACGGTGGCGGAGATGATGTACCACTTGCCGATGAAGCCGAACGTACCGGGAAAGCCGAGCAACGACAGCATGCAGATGGCGAGTCCCAGCGCCGTCCATGGCCGCGTGATGGAGAGCCCCGACAGGTCGTCGTTGGTGAGGTCGCGCTCGCCCCCGCGCCCGAGCACCGCCACGAAGCCGAAGCTCGCCAGCGTCGTCACCCCATAGGCGAAGAGGTAGAACAGCACCGCGCCGGCTCCGGCGAGTGAGCCGGCCCACACGGCCACGAGCAGATAGCCGGCATGGGCAATCGAGCTGTAGGCCAGCATCCGCTTGAGGGAGCGCTGGGGAAGCGCGACGAGGTTGCCGACGAGCATCGAGAGCAGTGCCAGCGCGGCGACCACCGGCTGCCAGAGCGGGGCCGCCGACGGAAACGCCTCGAGCAGCACGCGGACCAGTGCGGCGAAGGCCGCCGCCTTGACGCCAGTGGCCATGAAGCCGGTGACGGGCGTGGGCGAGCCGTCGTAGACATCGGGCGCCCACATGTGAAACGGCACCGCGGCCACCTTGAACCCGAAGCCGATCAGCAGCAGCCCCAGTCCGAGTGACGCCATGAGCGGCGGGACCCTGCCGGAAAGCTGGGCGCCGATGAGCGAGAGGTTGGTGGTGCCGGTCGCGCCGTAGACGAGCGCGATGCCGTACAGCAGAAAGCCCGACGCGAAGGCGCCGATCAGGAAATACTTGAGCGCGGCCTCGGCGGAGAACGGGTTGGACCGGTCGTACCCCGCGAGCACGTACACACCCACCGACATGACCTCGAGCCCGAGGAAGAGCACGATGAGATCCTCCGCGCCCGCGAGGAACATCATCCCGGCGGTCGCCAGGAGGATGAGCGGATAGTACTCCGGCGCCAGCAGGCGCTCGCGCTCCATGTAGGCGAGGGAGATGAGCACGGTGCCCGCGGCAAAGAGCAGAGCGAGGGCCGCGGCGGCGTAGCGGAACGGATCGAGCGCGACCATCTGGGCGAGACCGTCGGGCTCCACGCCCTTGATCCAGAGCGCGGCGAGCCCCGCCCCGCTGACGGCAAGCGCCGCGAGACTCAGCAGGCCGGCGAGCCGGCTGTCCTCCGCGGTCCGATGGCGCCAGCTTACCACCAGGAGCACCACCAGCGCCCCGATGGTGAGAAGCACTTCAGGCAGCAAGGCGATCGTCAAGCCAAGCGGCGTGCTCAGGTCGAGACGGATCATGGCTCGACCGATCGCGACGTCACGGCGGCACCGAGGCGCTCGACCGGCGGAATTCCGGGATGCGGCTTCAACGCCTCGAGGTACTGGGTGGTGGCGGGCTCCATCCGGCGAAGGATCGGGCCAGGGTAAAGCCCCAGCCATACGATGCCCACCAGCAGCGGAAGCATGACGGCCAGCTCCCGAACCGTCAGATCAGTGAGGTGCTCGTTCTCGGCGTCATCGAGCCGGTTGTAGATCAGCCGCTGGATGGCCCAGAGCAGGTAGCCCGCGGCGAAGATCACTCCCGTCGTGGCGATGATGGTTGCCAGCGGGAAGGCGGTGAAGCTGCCCAGCAGCACGAGGAACTCGCCCACGAAGCCGTTAAGTCCCGGCAACCCGATCGATGACAACGCCACGACGGTCAGGATCAGGCTGAAGACGGGGACGACCTTCGCGATCCCGCCGTAGTCCGCGAGCAGACGTGTGTGGCGCCGCTCGTAGATCATCCCGATCAGGAGGAAGAGCGCTCCGGTCGAGAGCCCATGGCTGATCATCACCATGAGCGCGCCCTGCACGCTCTGCATGGTGCCGCCCCAGATCCCCAGCATGACGAAGCCCAGGTGACTCACGGAGGAATAGGCCACCAGCTTCTTGAAGTCGGGCTGCACCAGAGCCACCAGCGCCCCATAGATGATTCCGATGACCGCCAGCGACACCATGAGCCGGGTCACGCCGGGGCTCATCGCCACCTGGGGGAAGAACGGAACGGCGAACCGGAGAAAGCCGTACGTCCCGATCTTGAGCATCACCCCGGCGAGGAGCACGCTTCCCGCCGTCGGCGCCTCGACGTGCGCGTCGGGCAGCCAGGTGTGGAAGGGGAAGATCGGCACCTTGATCGCGAAGGCGATGGCGAACGCCGCGAAGAGCCAGGGCGCCAGGTTTCCGAGGGATCCCGCGTGCTCCAGCAGGTATTCATAGGAGAACGAGTAGAAGCCGGTGACCGTCTGCACCTTCCAGACCATCACGACGATCGCCACCAGCATCAGCAACGAGCCGGCCATGGTGTAGATGAAGAACTTGATGGCGGCGTACAGGCGGTTGGTCCCGCCCCAGATCCCGATGATGAAGTACATCGGGATCAGCATCACCTCGAAATACACGTAGAAGACGAAGAGATCGAGCGCCAGGAAGACACCGACGAGCCCCGTCAGCAACATCAGCATGAGCGCGTAGAACCCGCGCTCCCGGGTCGCGATGTACTTCCAGCTGGCCAGCACACTGAGTGGCATGAGGACCGTGGTCAGCAACACCATGACCATCGAGATGCCGTCAATCCCCACGCGATAGGCGATGCCCCAATTGGCGATCCATGGCGTATCGGAGAGGAGCTGCATTGACGGCTTCGATGGATCGAGCGACCACCAGAGGCCCACCGACAGGACGAATTCCAGAACGGTAACGGCAAGCGCGGTGTACTTCGCCGAGCGCTCGTCGCCGAGCAGGATCGGTAGGATGCCGATGAGGGGCAGCACCACCAGCACGTGAAGAATCCAGTGGTTGTAGCCGAGACCTTCGAGAAGGTGGCTCATCGCGGCCTCAGCGCAGCATGGCGCGCAAGACCCAGAGCACGCCGACGAGGAAGACGATCACGTACACTCCCACCTGCCCCGTCTGCAACCGGCTGCCGAGCCAACCGAGCCCCCGGCCCACGCGCGCGGCCCCATTGACCCCGATGCCGTCCACCAGCGTCTGATCCACGCCCTTCCAGAGCACGACCCGCGAGAGCCACACGAGCGGGTGGACGATGAGCGCGTCGTAGATTTCGTCCACGTAATACTTGCGGTTGAGAATGAGGGCAAAGCCGCGGTCCTGGGGGGCCTCGCTCGCCGGAAGAATCGGCCGCCGCAGCGTCGCGCGGAAGCCGGCCACGAGTCCCAGGATGGCGACCGCCACCGCGGCGCCGACAAGGAGATACTCGGTCGATCCGTGGGGCATCTCGAGCCCGAAGAACCGCTTCGCGGGGGCGACGACCGGCTCCAGCCAATGCTCGAGGGCCGCGCCCCCGCCGACGAAGGGAGGCAGGTTGAGCACACCCCCGACGAGGCTCAATACGCCGAGCACCAGCAGCGGGCCGGTCATGACCATGGGCGCGTCGTGCAGGTGCGCCTGCTCCCGCTCGCCGGTGCGATTCTCGCCCATGAACGTCATCGCCATCAGGCGCGCCATGTAGTAGGCGGTGAGCAACGCCGCCAGGACGCCCATCGCATAGAACACGTAGTAGACCGGCCGCTCCGCCCCACGGGCGAACGCTCCGGCGAGGATCTCGTCCTTCGAGAAGAAGCCGGAGAACGGCGGGATCCCGGAGATGGCGAGCGTGGCGATCATCATCAGCCAGAACGTGAGGGGCATGTACTTCCGGAGCCCGCCCATGTTCCGCATGTCCTGCGCGTCCTCGTGCGAGTGCGTCGCATGATACGCCTTGTGCATCGCGTGGATGACGCTTCCCGAGCCGAGGAAGAGCAGCGCCTTGAAAAAGGAGTGCGTGACCAGGTGGAAGATTCCCGAGACGTACGCACCGGTGCCCACGGCGAGGAACATGTAGCCAAGCTGGGAGACGGTCGAATACGCCAGCACCTTCTTGATGTCGTACTGCCGAAGTCCGATCGTGGCGGCAAACAGGGCGGTCAGTGCGCCGATGCCGGCCACCACGGTGCTCGACACCGGCGCCATGGCGAAGAGCACGTTGGTCCGTGCCACCAGGTACACGCCCGCGGTGACCATCGTGGCGGCATGGATGAGGGCGGATACCGGTGTCGGGCCCGCCATCGCATCGGGCAGCCAGGTGTAGAGCGGGATCTGCGCCGACTTGCCGGTGCACCCCAGGAAGAGGAGCAGCGTGATGGCGGTGACGATCGCGCCCCCGGGCTCAAGCACCGAGGCGGCCCGCGTCGTGACGCTGATGAAGTCGAGCGAGCCGAAAGCGCGCCAGATGAAGAACATCGCCACCAGGAAACCGACGTCGCCGATCCGGTTCATGATGAAGGCCTTCAGGCCGGCGTCGGCGTTGGCCTTGTCGTTGAACCAGAAGCCGATCAGCAGGTAGGAGCAGAGCCCCACCCCCTCCCAGCCGATGAACATGACCGGGAAGCTCGAGCCGAGCACGAGGACCAGCATGAAGACGATGAAGAGATTGAGATACGCGAAGTAGCGCGCATATCCCGGATCTTCCTTCATGTACCCGATGCTGAACAGGTGGATCACACTGCCGACGCCGGTTACCACGAGCAGCATCACGGCGGAGAGCTGATCCACCTGGAAGGCAAGGTCGACCTGCAGGCCCCTCACCGGCAGCCAGGGCCAGAGCGTTACCACGATCGGCGCCTCGGGCGGGACCCGCAACAGCTCGACGAAGACGCCGAGCGAGATGGCGAATGCCCCGAGGAGCACGCCCGTCCCTACTACCGAGACGATCCCTCTGGCGGTCGACCGCCGCAGGGAGAGCGCGCCGTTCACGAGGAAGCCGCCGAGTGGCAGCGCGACAGCGAGCCAGACCCACTGGGAGAAGTTCATCAACCCTGCAGGAGGTTGATGTTCTGGAGGTCCACCGATTGCCCGTGGCGGAACACGGCCAGAATGATCGCCAGGCCCACCGCCGCCTCCGCGGCCGCCACGGTCATTACGAAGAAGACCATGATCTGGCCGCTGGCGCCGTACAACTGCGCAAAGGCGACGAAGGTGAGGTTGACCGCATTGAGCATCAGCTCGATGCACATGAACAGCATGATGGCGTTCCGGCGGAGCAGCACGCCCGCCACCCCGATCGTGAACAGGATGGCGGAGAGGCCGAGACTCGGTCCGAGCAGCATCACACGTTCCGCTTGGCGAGGACGACGGCGCCGACGATGGCCGCCAGGAGGAGGATCGAGGTGATTTCGAACGGCACGAGATACGACTGGAAGAGCGGCGCCGCGACGGCCCCCACCACGCCACGCACCTGGGCCTCCTGGCGGGCGATATCGCCCGCGGCGAAGACCACCCGCGGGTCGCTGAAGGGCGCGGCCTGGGCGAGCTCCGCGGCCAGTCGGTGGGGCGTGTAACGCCAGAGCGCGAAGAGCTCCCCGATCAGCAGGCCGGCGATGACGACCGTCACCGCCACCGCGGGCGGGCCCCGCATGTCCGAGGTCGAGTGCCCGAGGTTGAGGAGCATGATCACGAAGAGGAACAGCACCATCACGGCGCCGGCGTAGATGAGCACCTGGATGGCCGCGATGAACTGCGCGTCGAGCAGCACGTAAATGGCGGCCAGCGAGAACATCGTCGACACCAGCCAGAGCGCCGCGCTCACCGGGCTGCGCTGCAGAATGCAGAGCAGCGCCGAGATGACCGCGATCGCCGCGAAGAACCAGAACACTCCGGTGACCATCTATTCGCCCCGCGGGTCGCTGGGGTCCCAGAGCGTCGAGACCGCGTGGGTCTGCGACTGGAGCCGCTCGAGGTCGTAGACGAACCGGTCACGCGAGTACTCCGAGTTCTCGAAGTGCACGCCGACGTGGATGGCCTCCTCCGGGCACACCTCCTGGCAGTATCCGCAGAAGACACAGCGGAACTCGTCGATTTCGTAGATGAGCGGGTAGCGGTTGCCGTCTTCGTCCTCGCCCGGCACGAGCTTGATGCAGTTGGCGGGGCAGATCTGCGGGCAGAGCCCGCAGGCGACGCACTTGGAGCGCCCCTGCTCGTCGGTGAGCATGCGGTGGGTGCCGCGCCAGCGGTCGGAGATGCTCCACGCTCCCATGCCGTTATCGGGCCCGGTGCTCTTCTCCTCGGGATACTGCATCGTCACCTTCGGCTCGAACATGTGCTTGAAGGTGAGCGCCATGCCCTTGAGCGTGGCCCGGACGTAGCTCACGTTCTGCTCGGGCCGCTTGAGGACCTTCACGCCGATAGCCATCTCAGCCAGCGACCGCGGGGGGCACCAGCGGTGCACCCGCCGGTGGGCGCCGGGCCCCGGAGCCGCGGACACTGAACCCGCTGTCGAGCAGTCGAAACACGATCACTCCGATCACGAGATTTACCCCGAAGAGCACGAGCGCCTCGAGTCGGGGATTGGTAATGCCCGCCACGCGCTCGATGACATAGATCGACCCGGACACGACCATGATGTAGACCAGCCCGAGGGGCATCAGCACCTTCCAGCCGAGGGCCATGAGCTGATCGTACCGGAAGCGGGGCAGCGTCCAGCGGATCCACATCACCACGAAGATCCAGA
>JBDTTA010000089.1:0-10309 GCA_039930845.1 Gemmatimonadales bacterium | reverse complement strand
GGCCGCGGTCGGAGATGACCTGCCGGGCGGGCAGGGCGAGCGAGGTCACGGGCTCAGCGCGTGGTGATCGTGATTTCGACCGACATGCCGGGCCGCAGCGGCGTGGGGCCCGACTCGGGCCGCTCCACCGCGATGCGCACCGGTACCCGCTGCACGACCTTGGTGAAGTTGCCGGTGGCATTGTCGGGCGGAAGCAATGCGAACCGCGCCCCGGTGGCGGGGCTCAGGCTCTCGACTTTTCCGCCAAAGGTGCGATCGGGATAGGCATCGACGGTGAATTCGACCGTCTGGCCCACCCGCACCTGGGCCAACTGGGTTTCCTTGAGATTCGCGGTGACCCATACGTCACGATCGGGCACGATCGACAGCAGGTTCTGTCCCGCCTGCACCAACGCGCCGGGCTCGGCGCTCCGCCGCGCCACGATGCCGTCCACCGGCGCGATGATGGTGGCGTAGCTCTCCTGCAGCCGCGCGTTGGCGACGTCCGCTTCGGCGGAGGCGAGCTTCGCGTCGGCGCCACGGACCGCCGCACCCGAGGCGGACACCTGGCTCCCGGCCGCCGCCGCCTGTTTCCGCGCCGCTTCGAGATTGGCGCCGGCGGATTCCTCCGCCGCCTGAGCGGCGTCGAGCTGCTGTGCCGAGATGATGCGCTGGGCGGCAAGCCCGCGGTACCGCTCGAGATCCGCGGCGGCCTTGTGATATTCGGCTTCGGCCGACGCGATGGCCGCCTGGGCGGATGCCGCTTCCGCCCGCGTGGCCTGGAGCTGCGCCTCCGCCTGGCCGGCGCGTCCCTTGAAGCTGACCGACGATTGGGCCGTGCGAAGGTCGGCCTCCGCCTGCTCCAGTCTGACCCGGAAGTCGCGGTCGTCGAGGACGACGAGCGTATCGCCCGCCTTGACCCGCTGGTTGTCCTCCACCAGCACGCGGCTCACGAACCCCGAGATGTGTGGCGAGATGATCGTGATGTGGCCGTCGACCTGCGCATTGTCCGAGGTGACGTGATGCCGGCCGAAGATGTACCGGCGGACGCCCCAGGTCCCGCCGATCAGCAGCACGAGTCCGATGATCACGATGGGAAGCCAGCGCCGCGTGCGCGCGGCCGGTACGGCGGTTGCCGGGACGTCGATTGCAATATCCGTGGTCATGGCGATCTCAAGGTCTCCGTACGCGAAATTACTGCAGTTGATCGATCACGCCGAGCGCGCGATAGGCGCTCACGCGAGCGGTGCCATAGTTGAGCCGGGCCTGAATGAGCGCGTCGCGCGCGGCGATGACGGAGCTCTGCGCGGTCGTGGTCTCGACGCTGCCCGCCACGCCGCTCTGGAAGCGCTCGCCGGCCTGCGCCAGCTCCGTCTCGGCCAGCTTCAGCCGATCGTCGGCGATGGCCACCTGCTGCCGCGCCGACGCAAGGTCGAGCACCGACTGGCGCGCTTCGGTCTCCACCTGATTGCCGAGATCGCGCTCGCGGATGCGCTGGACCGCGAGTCGTTCGTTCTCCTCCTTCGCCCGGCTCTGCCGGCGAAGCCCGTCGAGAATCGGCACGCTGAGTCCGAGCTGCACCGAGTAGCTGCCGGCGAGATCGCCGGCCCGCTGTCCGGTCTGCTGGTAGCTGCCGCTCAGTCCGAGGCTCGGCAGGTTCTCGTACTTGACCGCCTTGAGGTTCCGCTCGACCGCCCCGGTGCGGGCGCGTTCCGCCGCAAGCTCCGCCCGGTGCTCCCGCGCGAACGACGCGGCCGCATCGGGCTCGAGCGGGATGTCGAGGGAGTCGAGTCCGAGCGAGTCGGAGAGTGTGAGCCGCGAGCTCGGTGGGAGGTCGAGCGTGCGGAGGAGGTCGAGCTGCGCGCGGTCGGCGGCGTTGCGGGCCACCTCGAGCTGGGTGCGCACCGCCGCGAAGCTCACTTCGCTGCGGGTGGCGTCGATCGCCGGGCTGACGCCGGCGCCGACGAGCTGCCTGGCCTCATCGAGCAGCGAGGAGGCAACGGTGCTGTCCGCCTCGCGGGCGCCCACCGTCTCCTTGGCGCTCAACAACCGGAGATAGGCCAGACCCGCCGTGGCCCCCGAGATCTCGCCGATCGCCCGCGCATCGAGCCCCGCCGCCATCGCGGTATCGCGTGCGGCGCGCAGGCGGGTGATGGCGCTCGGGTCGAAGATCGTCTGTGATGCCCGGAGCTGAAGCCGCCAGATGGAGAAGGGGTCGGTGACCCCGCTGGCAATCGGGATGCCGAACTCATCGAGGTTGAGCGTCTGCCGCGTGACGGACGCGAGGCCGCTGATGTTCGGCAGCAGGTCGGCGCGCCGCTGGGCCGTGCGTGCATCGGCGACGCGCACGTTGAGCAGCGCCACCGTTGCGCTGACGCCCTGCTTCCGTCCGAGAGCGATGGCGTCCAGCAGCGAGAGGGGACCGGAGGGCGCCACCGGCGCCTGCGCCGCGAGCACGAGCGGCAGCGCAGCCACGAGCATGAGGACACCGAACATACGACGCATGGGGCGGATCCTCAGCTCGCGGGGGGCGCGAGGACTCCGTGAAGGTACAGATCGATGAGGCCCTCGATGGCCTCTTCGTCGTTCAGCGCGTGGGGGTCGTAGTTGTGGAAGAAGCACTGCACGCTGGCGGTCTGCACGAGGAGCGCTGGGAGACCGCGCGCACCGAAGTGCAGCGCCTCCGGGCGAAACTCGCCGGACGCGATGCCCTGCTCGAGGACCTCTTCGACCAGATGACGCGCGCGGAGGATGACCTCATCGAAGTAGAAGCGGGCGAGCTCGGGGAAATTGCCGAGCTCGGCCTGGACCACCCGGCTGATGCGCGCGAGGTTGGCGTCCCGCATTCTGTAGTACATGCGGGTGGTGAGCAGGACGAGCAGATCGCGAGCGGAGCCCACGTGGTTGCGGACCAGCGTCTCACCTTCGGCCAGGTTGGCGACGACCTTAGCGCGCACCATCTCGCGGAAGAGCGCTTCCTTCGAATCGAAATAGAGGTAGACCGTTCCCTTGCTGACGCCGGCGAGGCGCGCGACGTCGTCGATCTTGGCGCGCGCGAACCCCATCTTGCCGAAGATCTGCTGGGCAGCGTCGAGAATTTCGTCGGGACGGGCTTCCGGCCGGCGCTGCCAGCGCGGACCGGCGGGGGATTCGGGCGGGATGGTGGGGTGCATCGTAGACCAAGTCTCCAATTAGTAACTGACCGGTCAGTAAGATACCGCGATGCGCGATTCCGTCAACCCCCGGCCAGGCTGACCGTTCTCTTGCTCGCACCTCCGGAAGTTCCTAGTTTTGACCAACCTACCCGCCGGAGGCAACGCTGATGTCGGATGCATTCTTGAGCTCCGACGACTTCGACGAACAAGCCCATCACCTCTACAATGAAGGCCGCTACGATGAAGCCCTGAGCATCCTCAAGGATGGCATTTCGCTCTACCCACACGCAGTCGAACTGCACATCGGCACCGCCTACGCGCACCTCGCCCGGGAGGAGTACGCCTGGGCCCGGCGCAGCTTCGAGCAGGCACTCTCGCTGGACCCGGACCACGAGGACGGGCTGGCCGGCCATGGCGAGACGCTGCTGAAGCTCGGCGGTCGCTCCGGCGCCATGGCCGCCTTCGAGCGGATTCTTCAGCTTGGTTTCCAGGACGATCACGAATTGATGCTGCAGGTGGGGCGGGCGCTGTTCCGCGAGGGGCTGATCGCGCCGGCGCACCGATTCTTCGATCTCGCCGCCTCCGCGCATCCCGACTCCGCCGACGCGGCGGCATGCCTCGGATACGCCTCGCACCGGCTCGGCAACGACGCAGGGTCGCTCTACTGGCTGCGGCGTGCGCTCGAGATCGACGCGACGTACAGCGAAGCCCGCATCTACCTGGCCAACCTGCTGTACGATCGTGGAGAAACGGAAGCGGCGCTGCACCAGCTCGAGCGCACGGTGCCCGAAGACCACTTCGACGAGCTGGGTATCTGGCGCCACATCGAGCTCAAGAAAACGGTCTACCGTCTCCCGGATGAAGATCCCGAGCTCGCGCCCTGGCTCGGGCGCCTCAACGAGGTGGCGGGCGATCCCGATCCAATCGACATGCTGCTCGCTGAGGTAGAGGCGAAGCAGACCGATGGCTCGGTGCGCGATCCGCACCAGCTCGAGCTGTTCGGCACGCTGCTGAGCGAGCTTCACGCCATGCAGAAGAAGCCGGGGCAGGGCGAATCGCACGTCGTGATGACGCTCGCGGCGCATCCGTTCCGGGGCACCTGGGACGAGATCGTGATCCAGATGAAGGCGGCCGACATCGAGTGGGCGCACGCCTCGCTCAGTGATTTCATGATGAGCCACGCGCGCCGGGGCCAGGCGGAGACCGGCGTGGTGATTCCCACGACCGATGCCGAGGCCTTCATCCGCGGCAGCGCGGAAGCGGGGGCCGTGCGGATCGTGCAGTGACCGCGGTCTGGACGTCGGGAGTTCACCGCGAGGTTCTCCCCAACGGACTGACCCTGCTCGTGCAGGAAGACCGCTCCGCGCCCGCGGTCGCGGTGGTGACGCTCGTGAAGGCGGGCTTCTTCGACGAGCCCGATCGGTGGGTCGGCGTCTCCCACGTCCTCGAGCACATGTTCTTCAAGGGCACCGAGCGACGAGGTGTCGGCTCCATCGCCCGGGAAACGAAACACGCCGGCGGGTATCTCAACGCCAGCACCACGTACGACCACACCACCTACTTCACGGTCCTTCCGGCTTCGGGTTTCGAGGCCGCGCTCGACATCCAGTCGGATGCGCTGCGGCATTCCGTGATCGACGCCGATGAGCTCGGCCGCGAGCTTCAGGTGATTATCCAGGAAGCAAAGCGGAAGCTCGACACGCCCTCCGCCCTGACCCACGAGACGCTGCACGAGGTGATGTTCGACCGGCACCGGATCCGCCGGTGGCGCATCGGCCGGGAGAGCCAGCTCGCCGGCTACGCTCGTGCCGACCTCTGGGACTACTACTCGTCCCGATACGTACCCGAGCGCACCATCGTGGCCATCGTGGGCGCGGTGGACGCCAGCGAGGCCCTCGCGCTGGCGCGCCGGACCTATGGGGATTGGGCATCCGCCCCCGGGGCCGTCGACCGCTCGCCCGAGGAGCCGGAGCGCCGCGGCGTGCGTGCGCGGACGCTGCGCGGAGATGTGACGCGCGCCGAGCTCGCGCTCGGTTGGCGGACGGTGGCCGCGCTCCATCCGGATACGCCGGCACTCGATCTGGCCGCCGCGATCCTCGGCACCGGGCGAGGAAGCCGTCTCTACCGGCGCCTGCGCGAGCCGGGCATCGCGAGCTGGGTCGCGGCGCACCACTACTCTCCCACCGAGCTCGGGGTGATGAGCATTTCCGCCGAGCTGGCGCCGGACCGGGTAGAGGAAACACTCGCGGGCATCGCGGAAACGGTGACGCAGCTCGCGCTGCTCGGACCGTCCTGGCACGATCTCGAGCGCGCGCGCACGCTCGTGCGTGCGCGGTGGGCACGCCGCATGGAATCGATGGAGGGCAGGGCCGCGTCGCTGGCGGAGGCCGAAGCGCTCGACGGCTACGAGTTGCTCGATCGCGAGTACGCGGCGCTGGGCGAGGTCGAGCCCGCCCAGGTGCAGGAGGCGGTGGAAAAATACCTGTCGCCCGACGCGGTCTCGGGTGTGCTCTACCTTCCGCGCACCGAGGGCGCGGAGCTGTCCGGTGAAACGCTCGCGCGTGCATTCGCGGTGACGCCCCTTGCTCCCGCGGGCGCTCCGCCGGCTTCGCGTCCAGTATCCCGGCCTCCGCTCGGCGTGCGGTCGCGGCGCGAAGCCAACGTGATGCACAGCGAGCTGCCCGGAGTCGACCTCCTGGTATGGAGGAAGACCGGCGTACCGCTTGTGACTCTCGGGATCTATGTGCCGCGCCGGCGCTTCGATCCGCCGGAGCAGGCCGGCATCGGCGCGCTCACCGTCAGGTCCGCCGTGCGCGGAGCCGCGGGGCTCGACGCAGGCGGGCTCGCCTTTGCCTTCGAGGGGCTCGGCGGGAGCGTGAGCGCGGTCGCCGCTTCCGACTGGCTTGGATTCGGCACCACGGTGCTCGCCGAGCATTTGCCGGAGGCGGCGGCGCTGCTCGATGCGGTGTTCAGCGAGCCGCATCTCGACGAGGCATCGGTCGGACTCGAGCGCGGCGTAATGGTGGCGGAGGCGGAGCAGGTGACCGACGACATGTTCCGCTACCCCTTCCAGCTCGCCTTTGCGCTGGGCTTCGGCGAACGGGGCTACGGGCTGCCGGTCGCGGGATTACCCGGTACGCTGCCGGCCATCTCCGGTGGCGACGTGCGGCGCTGGCACCAGGCCGCGCTCCTCGAGACGAGGCCGGTTGTTGTGGCCGTCGGCGACGTGGATCCCGACCGGGCATCGGAGATGCTGGCCGGGGCATTCGGGCGGCGGAGCGCGCTTGCCGCCTATGGGCCGCTGCCCGAGCTGGAGTGGGTGGGTGGGGGGGGAGCGGGCGGCGGCCCATTCGAGCGAGTCATGCAACGGGAAAAGGCGCAGGCGGCGCTCGCGATCGGATTTCCGGGACCGTCACGCCGCGACCCGGACCAGGCCGCCGCGCAGGTCTGGGCGGCGGTGGCGAGCGGGCTCGGGGGCAGGCTCTTCGAGGCTCTTCGCGACCGGCGTTCGCTGGCGTATACGGTGATGGCATCGGCGTGGCAGAAAGCTCGCGCCGGTGCGCTGCTCGCCTACATCGCCACCTCGCCCGAACGGGAAGAGGAGGCGCGGGAGGAGATGCTGGGGGAGCTGGAGCGATTCACCCACGACCCGGTGAGTGAAGTGGAGCTGCGCCAGGCGATCAACTATCTCGCCGGCCAGTCGGAGGTGGGCCGTCAGAGCGGGAGCGCCGTCGCGGCGGAGATCCTCGAGGCGTGGATCGCAGGCGCCGGTCTTGGAGAGCTCGAGGACCCGGGCGCACGCTTCCGGTCGGTCACCGCTGCCGACGTGCTTCGAGTGGCGCGCCGGTGGCTGGATCGGTCGCGGCGGGTCGAGGGAGTGGTGCGCGGAACCGGAGCCGCGCGGGCACAGAGCGTCTAATGCGCGCCGAGTCTCCGGACGATGACTTGGATCCCACGCTCGACGTCCGCCGGCGCCCTCGCGGCGATGTCGACGAAGCAGATCCCTTCCTGCGGCGCCGTGTGAATCACGATGTGACCCTCCCGGCAGAGCATCGCCACCACGATGGTCCCTGTCGCTTCCCGCACGGTCGGTGGCCCGTGCGCGGGCATCCCCACGGCGCCCGCGGCGGCGACCACCAGCGTCGAGAGCGCGGCGGTATCGGACAGGACTCCGTGAGGGAGCGAGGTCAGTTCCAGCGTGTGTTGATTGAAGGCAGGAGGCACGGAGTGGCCAGTGCGACGGTCGGCCGAAACGTGGGATCAGGGTATCTTCAGAGGTGTCCGAAACTAGCCCTCGCCTGAGGGGCGAGCAAGCCCGGCCGGCATTGACGGTCGCCGATTTCCTGAGCGCGCTCAGGATACCGCTGGCGATCGTTTTTCCATTTGCGTCGAACGGCTGGCGGCTCGTGGTGCTCGCCGCCGCCGCGGGCTCCGACCTGCTTGATGGCCAGCTCGCCCGGCGTTTCGGCAGCTCCCGCTTCGGCGCCGTGATCGATCCGGTGGCCGACAAGCTGTTCATGGCCTCGGCATTTGGCGTGGTGGCGGTGAGCGGCCGGCTGGAGCCGTATGAGGTCGTGGGCGCGCTGCTCCGTGACATCGTGGCCACGGTGGCGTTCCTGGCCACCATCTTTTTTCATCGCCCGCGCGCGATTCCCGCCAGGGCGGGCGGCAAGGCGGTGACGGTCGCCCAGGTCCTGACGCTCATCGCCTTCCTCACCGACTCACCACATCTCAGAGAGATGGCCTGGGCCACGACCGCCATCGCCATCTATGCGATCTGGGACTACTACCATGTGGCCCCGCGCGCGGGCCGCCGGGTTGGTGGCGGGAACGCGTGACGGCCAACACCAAGCGGATCTCCCTGTCCTGGTCCGAGGCGCTCGTCTTCAAGGGAGGCGAGCCGGGCGGGCCCCAGACGGTCATCGATGGCGACAACGCCCTCGCGCCGGGCCCCATGCTCATGCTGCTGCTGGCCGCGGCGGGATGCACGGGCGCCGATGTGGTCAGCATTCTTGAGAAGATGAGAGTGAAGGTGCTCGCCCTCAGCATCGACGTGTCGGGGGAACGACGGGACCAGGACCCGCGCCGCTACACCGCGATTCACCTCGACTATCGTATTCGCGGCGAAGGGCTCGACGAGGCAAAGGCCGCTCGCGCCGTTTCGCTATCGGTGGAGAAGTACTGCTCGGTGCTTCACTCTCTCGCGGCGGACATCCGGATCACCCATGGCCTTACGCTGGGGTAACATGCTGGCGACGGCGGCGATGCTCGCCCCGTCGCCGGTGGTGGCCCAGCGAATCACCGAGCTCGGCATCCAGGCCACGGCGTTGGCCGCCGAGCCCGGCGCGCTGGTGGTAGGAGGATACGGCGCGGTGCGCACCTCGCTCAGGAGCCGGATTTCACTGGCGGCGGGGGCAGGGGTGTCGGACGGCAGGGCGACGGCGCGGGGTGAGGCGCTCGCCCACTTTCTCCTCAACCCGACGCGTCAGCATGGCGCCGGGCTCTATGTGGCTGGCGGGCTCGCGGTGGTCGAGGGCCCGGTGGACGAGGGATACATTGTGTTGACGCTGGGGGTGGAGGGCCGCCCTGCGGCCGCGGCGGGTTGGTTCGTCGAGTTGGGGGTGGGCGGCGGCGCGCGGCTGGCAGCGGGGTACAGGCACCGCTGGCTGCCGGCGGGGTGGCCTTACTAGGCGAGGCTTTCGACCGCTTCGGCCTTGCGCTGAACCGGCTGGCAGAATCGCTCGCCGAGGACGCGGAGTTGCGCCAGCTCTTCATCGCTCAGGGTGTCGTAGCGATCGGCCAGGTACAGCATGGTGTCGTCGAACCAGTCCTTCTGATGCTCGGGGAGGGCATCGATGACGCCGCACCGGAGCACGTGACTGAACAGCTCATCTCTTGCCTGCGCGAAAGCGACGCCGTCGGTGTCCGGCTGGCCTTTCCTGTTGCTCATTGACCATCCTTTTATGACAGTTGGGTCAGGGGTTTGCGTCCAAAATATACCCGGTTGCACCAAATGGTGCAAACCCATTGTTTTTCCCGCTTTGGCGGCCCTTGATTATCTTTATCGACTGCAAAGACATGAACTTGACCGAGGGTGGGCCGCCGCCTTCGAGGTTGCCATGGCGGAGCACGATGAAGTGTATGACGATGCGCGAGCCGACCGGCTGGCGGCGATGCTTCGGGAGTTGGCGGAGCGCATCCAGTCGCTCGACCGGGCGGGCCGCCTGCTGAACGGCGGTCCCGAGCTGCTGCGCCTGCTGGGAGACATCCGGACGGAGCTGTTCCACTACGAGGTCCGATCGACCTACGACACCCCCGACGTCGCCGAAGACCGGCGGATCGTCGAGGAGGCGCAGCGGTCGGACGCGCTGTTTCCCGACGACCCCGAGGAAGACGAGCCATGGCGACGCCGCCCGGCGGACTGAAGCGCTTCTACGCTATTTTCGCCGTCGTGGTGGTTGTCGGCCTCGGCGTGCTCGGCTATCTCCTGGCCCGGCCCTCCACGACCAGCATCCCGGTCAACGTCACCATCAAGCCCTCCGACACGGCGGGCTTTCATGGCTACGTGAAAGGCTCGGACAGCGCCCCGGTCGAGATCACGGAGTTTGCCGACTATCAGTGTCCGTTCTGCCAGACGTTCGCCACCATCCAGATGCCGACCATCGAAGAGCGGCTGATCAAGACCGGTCGCCTGCGCTGGCGCTATCGGGATTTTCCTCTCCAGCAGCACCCCTACTCGCGGCTGGCCGCGCATTCGGCAGCCTGCGCCGACGAGCAGGGGAAATACTGGGACCAGCACCGGCGCATTTACGAGGGACAATCGGACTGGTCGGAGGCGCGGAACGGGGCGAAAATCTTCCGTGACTATGCCAGGGCGAATGGTCTCGACCTCGCGAAGTACGACTCCTGCATGTCGACCGGCAAATATGCCGGCCGGATCGAGGCCAGCCAGGAGGAGGGCGCCCGTCTGGGAGTCTCCTCCACGCCGACGCTGATGGTCGGCGGGCGGTTGTATCAGGGCCGATTCGATTCCGACGCCATCATTCACCTCGTGGACTCGCTCGCCCCGCGCACCGGCAAATGAACCTTCGCATGGGCGCCGCGCTCCTCAGTCTCCTGGGGCTCTTCGTCTCCGCGTATCTCTATCTCTACAAAATCGGCCGGATCGGAACACT
>JBDTTA010000088.1:0-10405 GCA_039930845.1 Gemmatimonadales bacterium | reverse complement strand
GCGCCGCAAGGTGCGGCTCGGCTACCGGAAGGCCAGCGAGGAGGCGACGTCCACCAGGGTGATCCGTCCCTACGGGATCGCCTTCGCGAGCGGTATGTGGTACGTGATGGGGGGGGACGAGAGTGGCGAGGGAATCAGGATCTTCCGTCTCGACCGCGTCGAGAAGGTCGAAGTCCTCGAAATGCGCTTCGAGCTTCCGGGCGACTTCTCGGTGGACGCGATCGTGCGGGATGGCCGCGCCTTCCAGGCCGGCGAGGCGGCGACACTCAGGGTGCGCTATTCGTCGCGCATCGCGCGGTGGATAGCGGAGCGGGAGGGAGTGGAGCCGGCGGCGGACGGCTCGCTCACGGTGGAGCACCCGCTGGCCGACACCGACTGGGCGGTGCGGCACGTGCTGCAGTACGGTCCCGACGCGGAGGTGCTCGCGCCGGCGGAGGTGCGAGCGGAGATCGGGCGCCGGCTCGCGAAAATGGAGGTTTGAAAAGCGCGTCCGAGCCCGGCTCACCGTTCCGGCCGGCTCTGTCGAGTGCGGGATGTCCGGTCCCCGGCGCGGCCCGGCGCTCCCGGCCCTAGCTTCACGCCATCAGCACGAAGCGGCCGCCGCCGGTCGTGGCGATGACCAGGTTCATCGCCACGAACAGCAGGTCGTAGTGCCAGCCGTCGGTGCCGTGTTTTCCCCAGAACCCGGTGTGCCACGTGAAGATCTTCTTCTGGATGGCGCCGAGCATGACGAGGATGAGGCCGAGCGCCGCGAATTCGATCAGCACCCCGAAAGCCACGCCGAGCGCCCCGGCCAGCTCCGCAATGCCGAGGAAGCGGGTGAAGCCGGGGCTCATCCCGATGCTCTTGCCGCGGGCCACCGGGTCCTTCAGGTGACTCCATCCGCTTGAAATGAAGACGGCGGCGACGAGCAGCCGCATGAAGAGGAGGGCGGCGTCGCCGCACTCGACCAACCAGGGCAACTGGGTCATTTCTCCACTCCTTTCGACTTATATATACCTCAGGACGGGTCGCGGGTCGCGGGGGCCTTCAAGCTTCCCGGGGATCCGATCTGCGGCTCCGGACGTTATAGCAGTGTCCCGCACTGGAGCCCTACTCATGCGCCGTTCGATCATCCGTACCGCCGGTCTTCTTGCCATCGGCGTGGTCGCCGTGCTGGTCGTTGGATCCCGCCGAAACGGCAGCTCCGGGTCCAGCGAGTCGAATTCAGCCAGAGTCCCCGCTCCCACGGCCTTGCAGCGTATGGCGACCTTCGCGGGCGGCTGCTTCTGGTCGATGCAGAAGGCATTCGACGGGGTAGCGGGCATCGTCACCACCACGGCGGGGTACGCCGGCGGCACCACGGCCAACCCGAAGTACGAAGAGGTGGAGACCGGGGCGACGGGGCACGCGGAATCGGTGCAGGTGGTGTACGATCCGGCGAAGATCTCCTATGCGCAGCTGCTGGACATCTACTGGCACCACATCGACCCGCTCACGGTGAATGCGGCCTTTTGCGATCACGGTCCACAGTACCGGTCGATCATCTTCTACGCCGACACCGCCCAGCGGCGCGCGGCGGAGGCATCGAAGAAGGCGCTCGACGATTCGCACCGGTTCCCGACGCCCATCGTTACCGCGATCGAACCGACGACGCCATTCTACGCGGCGGAGGAATACCATCAGCTCTTCTACAAGAAGAACCCGGCCCATTATGAGGCCTACCGGATCGGTTGCGGGCGCGATGCGCGTACCAAACAGCTCTGGGGCGACATCGCCATGAACAAGGAGTCGAAATGAAGGTCATGAGGATCATCGGCGTCGTGCTGGCGGCCCTGGTGGCCAATGGCGGGGCGCTCGCGGCACAGGCACATAACACGGGATGGAATGAGATGACGTTCAAGAAACCTTCGGACGCGGAGCTCAAGCAGAAGCTCACCCCGGAGCAGTACACGGTCACGCAGAAGGAAGGGACGGAGACGGCGTTCAGGAATCAGTACTGGGACAATCATGCGGCGGGGATCTACGTCGACGTGGTCTCGGGAGAGCCGCTGTTCAGCTCGACCGACAAGTTCGATTCGGGCACCGGATGGCCGAGCTTCGTGCGCCCACTCGAGCCTGTCAACGTCCGGACCGAGAGCGACCGCTCCTTCGGCATGGCGCGTACCGAGGTACGCTCGACACACGCTGACTCGCACCTCGGCCACCTCTTCGACGACGGGCCCAAGCCGACCGGGCTTCGCTACTGCATGAACTCGGCGTCGATGCGATTCATTCCGGCGGACAAGCTCGAGGCGGAGGGATACGGGCAGTACGTCTCACTCTTCAAGAAGACCGGGACGTAACCATCGTGGTGGAGCGGGGCGGTGGCCTGTACATTGATCACAGGCCATGCTCCCTCTTCTCGTCGCGGCAGTTCTCATTCAGACGCCGGCTCCGCACGACAGCGCCGCGAAGCCGGTCGTCCTCGTTCCCGACGCGGTGTGGGACGGAGTGGCCGACGCGCCTCGACGCGGGTGGGCGGTCGTCGTCCGTGGGACGAAGATCGAGGCCGTGGGTCCCGCGGCCGGCCTGCCCGCGGATGGCGCGGAGCGAGTCGAGCTCCCCGGAACGACGCTGATTCCCGGGCTCATCGAAGGGCATTCGCATCTCTTCCTTCATCCCTACAACGAAACGCTCTGGGACGCCCAGGTCCTCAAGGAGCCGCTGACACTCCGGATGGCCCGCGCCGTCGCCGCCGCGGCAGCCACACTTCGCGCCGGGATCACCACCGAGCGCGATCTTGGCACCGAGGGGGCATTCGATTCCGACGTGCAGCTCCGGCGCGCTATTGCGCAGGGGATCGTGCCGGGGCCGCGAATCCTCGCCGTGACGCGGGCCATCGTCGCGACCGGAAGTTACGGCCCGAGCCGGTCGCGATACTCCTTCGACCCGGCGCAGGGCGCCGAGGAGGCGACCGGCGCGGAGCAGATGGCCAGGGTGGTGCGGAGTCAGATCGGTCATGGGGCGGACTGGGTCAAGGTCTACGCCGATTACAGCTGGGGACCGAACGGCGAGGCGCGACCGACGTTCACGCTCGATGAGCTCAAGGTAGCGGTGGCGACGGCGCGAGACGCCGGCCGTCCCGTGGCGGCGCACGCGATGACGCCGGAGGGGATGCGCCGCGCGATTCTCGCGGGCGTCGAGACGGTGGAGCACGGCGACGAGGGAACGCCGGAGGTGTTCCGCCTGATGCGCCAGCACGGGGTGACGCTCTGTCCCACCATTGCCGCCGCGGAGGCGTATGCGACGTACTTCGACGGGTGGGTCAAGGGGGAAAGCGAGCCCACGCCGGCGCTCGTGGCCAAGCGGGCGAGCTTCAAGGCGGCGCTCGCCGCCGGCGTCAACATCTGCTTCGGCGGCGATGTCGGGGTCTTTGCCCATGGCGAGAACGTGCGCGAGCTGGAGGCGATGGTGGAGTACGGCATGACGCCGCTCGCCGCGCTCCGCTCGGCGACGTCGGGCAACGCGAAGACCTTTCATCTCGATGACCGGCTTGGACGCCTCGCCCCTGGCCTGCTCGCCGACCTCGTGGCCGTCGAGGGCGATCCGACGCGCGAAATAAGCGTGCTCAGGAAGGTGCGTTTCGTGATGAAGGGTGGCGCCGTCTATCTATCTCCGTACCCCGTGAGTACGTTCAGGAAGTGATTCTTCTCGCACTGGCCCTGATGGGCCCGCTCGACAGCAACATCGTCCGCAACATCCAGGTCGCCCCCGGCGAAATCCTCCGCACGACTACCATCGGTACAGGCGAGCCGGTCGTCTTCATTCCGGGAATCTTCGGGGCGGCATTCGGCTATCGAATGATCACAGGTCCACTGGTGGCACGCGGTTACCAGTGCATCATCGTCGAGCCGCTCGGCTACGGCTGGTCCTCCCATCCGTCCAAGGCAGATTACTCGTTCGGGGCCCAGACCACCCGGGTGGCCAGGGTGCTCGACAGCCTCGGTGTCAGGCGCGCGCTCTTCGTGGCGCAATCGAGCGGCTCCGCCATCGCCTTCCGGCTCGCCATCGTGAAGCCCTCGCTTGTACGGGGTCTGCTTTCCATCGATGGCGGCCCAGCCGAGAGCGCGTCGACGGCCGGCATGCGAAAGGCGTTCAAGTTCGGCGGCTTCCTGGCCAAGATGGCGGTGGATGAGGAAAAGCTGCGCCACGACGTGCGCCGTGAGATCGTGCGCAACTCGGGCGATAGCAGCTGGGTGACCGACGCGGTCATCAGGGGATACACCGCCGGCCAGACCGCCGACATCAGCGGATCGATCGACGCATTCCAGAGGATGTCGAAGGCCAAGGAGGCATCGTCGCTCGCGGACCATCTCCAGGACTGCGTGGCGCCGGTGCGGCTGCTCGTCGGCACCGTGCATCACCCCAGCGAGGTGCCGGCGGACCAGCGGGAAATGCTCAAGGACAAGCTGCCCAACTTCGAGACCGACAGCATTCCCGGCTCGGGTCAATACATCCACGAAGAACAGCCGGGCGCCGTCGTCGATGCGCTGGCCCGCCTGGACGCCTCCGCCGCCAGCTAGCTCCCCAGACGCTCCTCCGCCGTGACTCGCGCCAGCTCCGCATGATCGGTCAGGTCGAGCCGGAGCGGCGTGAGTGAGACCCACCCCTCCTTTGCCGCCCACCGGTCGGTGCCCTCTTCCGTTTCCTCGATCGGGCGGACGGTGAGCCAGAAATGCTTCCGTCCCATCGGGTCCTCGCCGGGCACAACGTCGCCGCCGTACTGACGCACTGACTGCCGGGTCCACTTGAGGCCCTTCGGTGAGCGCGGAAGGTTGACGTTGACGAGCTTGAGTGTTTCGTCGGGCACGAGACACTCGAGCGCACGCTGTACCCATGGGGCCAACGCCTCGAAGTCGGGCTCGGTGCGGCCGGCCGGCGTGCTGAGGGCAATGCCTCTGAGCCCGAGCAGCGCCGCCTGCTTGGCTCCCGCGAGCGTGCCGGAGTGCCACACCGAATTCCCCAGATTCGAACCCATGTTGATCCCCGAGAGCACCAGGTCCACGCCGTCCCAGTTATAGGCGCCGAGCGCGACGCAGTCGGCGGGAGTACCATTCACCCGGTAGGCCTCGAAGTCGGCGAGCGTCGTCTTCTTGTAGGAAAGCGGGCGCGTGGCGGTGATGGCGTGTCCCATGGACGACTGCTCGACGTCCGGCGCCACCACCCTGACGTTGCCGAACTCCGCCGCCGCCTTTGCAAGGGCGTGAATGCCCGGGCTGTAGATTCCGTCATCGTTCGTAATCAATATTCTCATCGTTCCGCCTCCGATCCTCCAGCCCACTCCTACCGGCCACCGGATGCATGTGACGCTGCTGCACAATCCCAGGGCCGGCGGCGGCGAGCCGGGTCGCGACGAGCTGGTCCGCGTCCTGATGGACGCGGGTCACGCCGTCACCTACCAATCGACCAGGGAAGATGGCCTCGAGCACGCGCTCGAGGCCCCGGGCGATGTGGTGCTCGTGGCCGGCGGCGACGGCACCGTCCGGAAGGCCGCGGCCCAACTCATCGGCCGCGGCGTTCCGATCGCCCTTCTTCCTCTCGGCACGGCCAACAACATCTTCAAGACACTCGTGCTCAGCGATTCGCTCCAGGAAACGGTCGACGCGCTGCCCACCGCCCATTCGATGCCGTTCGATGCGGGCACCGCCAAAGGCGCCTGGGGCGAGACCCACTTCCTCGAGGGCGTGGGTCTCGGCGCGTTTCCGATCACCATGTGCCTCGCCGAGAACCGCGAGGACAACCGTGAGGCGCGGTCCGATCACGAGGACCTCGGCCTTACCCGGGACCTCCGATACCTCGGCCACGTCCTGCGCACGATGAAGCCGATCAACTGGCAGATCGAGGCCGATGGCGAGGATCTTTCGGGCGAGTACTACCTCTGCGAAGCGATGAACATCCGGAGTGTGGGGCCGAATCTCGTCCTGGCGCCCGGGGCCGATCCCGCCGACGGCTTGCTCGACCTGGTGCTTGTATCGGAGAAGGAGCGGCCACACCTCCAGGAGTACATCGCCGGGCGCATCGCCGGTCGAGACGCCGCGATCGACCTTCCCGTGCGCCGCGTCAGGCAAGTGACGATCACGGCCGCCGGCGCCCAGGTGCACATCGACGACCGCCTCGAGCATCCTCACGAGAAGCCCTCCGCGGTGGGAGGGCTTGTCGACCTTACGTTGCTGCCGGGCGCGCTGCTGTTCCTCTGCGCCTGATCGTCACGCCGTCGGACTCAGCTTCTTCTGAATCGCCTGCGCCTGGTCGAGATGCTTCTGAAGGGCCGGAAGCGCCTGCTCGATCAGACTCTTGAGCTCGGGCGTCTTCGTGCTGACCTTCGCCATGTTGGCGGCGTCGATCACGGCCTGGTGAACCGTAACTTCGTTGTCGATGTACGTCTTGTCGAAGTCCTGCTTCGGCGCCTTCTGAAGCGCCACTGCTTCCGCCGCGGCGTATGGAGCGATGGGGTCGCTGGCGGGCGGCTTGGGAGTGACGCCCAACTTCTTGGCCAACTCTTCGCCGGCAACGCGCAGCGCGTGGTGCTCCGACATCATCAGTGCAGCGAATGTCTTCACCTCCGGGTCGGTGGCCTTCTTCGAGGCCAGCGCGCCGAACGTACTGTCGGCCTTGTTGGCGCCATCGAGGAGGCCGAGAATCGTGGCGTCGTCGAGGCCGCCCTTGACCGTTGAGGCCGAGTCGGTGGCACCCGTGCTCATCGCCGCGGTGTCGGCCGCTGCCGCCATGGCCGTGTCCGAAACCGATGGGTTGGCCGCGCTCTCGGTGCCGTCCGGAGCACGCCCCTTGCTCTGGCATGCTCCCGCTGCAAGCGCGAGCATGAGGGTCATGGTCAGGGCCGGAAATCGCATCGAATCGTTTGGCATATCCCTCTCCGTCAGTGGATGGCCGATTGTCCAAACTTGAGTATGGCACTCGGGGCGGGCGTTTGATGTGAGGGGGGTCACCAAGGGGCGCTAGCTGGGACTCAATCGCTCCCGCACCGCGCGGACCAGTCCTTCGGGAGTAAACGGCTTTTGCAGGAAGGCCGCGTCGGGCGCGAGCAACCCTCGGCGGACGATCTCGCCATCGGTATAGCCCGAGGTAAAGAGCACCGGTGTTCCCGGCATCAGCCTGCCGATGTGCTCGGCGAGGTCCTTCCCGCTCATCTCCGGCATCACGACGTCGGTGAGCACCAGTGAAATGCGCCCGTTGCCCGGGAGCATCTCGATCGCCTGCGCGCCGCTCCCTGCGACGCAGACCGTGAAGCCCGCCTCCCTCAGGGCCCTTCCCGCCACGCTCCGGACGGTCTCCTCGTCTTCCACGACGAGGATTGTCTCCCCGGACGCCCGCTCGGGCTTCGCGCCGTTCGATGCGGCGGCGTCGGCGATCTCGGACGATGCCCTGAGGTAGATCTTGAACGTCGTGCCCTTGCCCGGCTCGCTGTACGCCCAGATGTAGCCATCGGACTGCTTCACGATGCCGTAGACCGTTGAAAGGCCGAGCCCGGTGCCCTGGCCGACGCCCTTGGTGGTAAAGAACGGCTCGAAGACGTGGCTCAGCGTGACGCGATCCATGCCGTGCCCGGTATCGGTGATCGCAAGCACGACGTACGACGCGGGAACGATTCGGATGCCCGGCTTGAGCCCGGCGGTGTCGGCGGTCAGCTCGGTGACGAACGTTTCCAGCGTGAGCGCGCCGCCGCGCGGCATCGCATCGCGGGAGTTGAGCGCCAGGTTGAGCAGTACCTGCTCGAGTTGTCCGGGGTCGGCCTTTACCGGGGGAACCTCGGCGAAGGGGTGCAGGGACACCGAACAATCCTCGCCCATCACCCGGCGGAGGGTCGGCTCGAACCGCCGGACGACATCGTTCAGGTCGAGCACTTGCGGATTGAGCACCTGCCGGCGGCTGAAGGCGAGCAGCTGCGCGGTCACCGCGGCCGTGCGCTCCGCCGCGCGTCGCACCTGCTCGACGTCGGCACGAACCGCCTCGGGAACATCATGCCTGCGCGTGATGAACTCGACGGAGCCGAGCACCACCGACATCTGATTGTTGGTCTCGTGGGCCACGCCGCCCGCCAGCCGGCCGATCGATTCCATTCGCTGCGCCTGCCGGAGCTGTTCCTCGGTGGCGTGCCGATCGGTGACATCCATGCATACGCCGGTCATCGCGGGGGGCCGGCCGGGTGCGCCCGAGACGACTCTCCCCTGATCGGCGATCCAGCGGATGCGCCCGTCCGGCAGGACGATCCTGAACTCGTAGTCGAGGCGGCCACCTTCCTGCAGCGCCTTCCTGACGGTGCGATCGACATACTCGCGATCGTCCGGATGCACGCGCGAGAGGAACTCGGCGTAGCCGCCGATGTCCGTGTCGGCCGGGAGGTCGTACAGTCGGCGCAGCGCGTCATCCCAGACGAGACGATTGTCCTCGCTCGACCACGACCAGATGCCCATTCGTGCGGCGTCCAGCGCGACCTTGAGCTGTTCATCGCGATGCGTGAGCGCGTCGGTGGCCGTTTCCCGCTCGCGTGCCACCGCGGCTGCGAGCGCCAGCCCGGTCACGGCCACCGCCGCGAGGTACACGTCCGCCGCGAAGAGCGTTCCCGCTGCCGTCGAAGCGACGAAGGGACCGGAACCGCCGGTGGTGTGCCAGACCGCCACGATGGCGACGGTCAGCGTGACGAGGGATGCGCCGCGGGGGCCAAACCGCAGTGCCGCCCAGATGACGAAGGGAAACAGCACGTATGGGTAGTCCACCTGGCCCAGCAGGCGGGGAGCCGCCACGCGTCCGAGCACTACCTCGGCGGCGATCACGGTGCCGAGACAGAGGACGACGATCTCGAGCATGCCCCGCGTGATTCGACGGCCGTCGTCGGAGAGACTCCAGGCGAGGAGCACCGGTGTCACCACGAGTGCGCCAAGCACGTCGCCGGTCCACCACACGGCGATCGTCGCCGGGATGCGACCTGCCGTGATCTCGCCGGCGGCGTAGATGGTCGCGACGCCGATGAGCGCGCTCGCGAGTGCGCCGAGCGGCGCCGCCATCAACACCAGCCCACGGACCGAGCGCCCCTCATCGAACCGGGGATATGGACCCGCGGTCCGTCTCAGCAGATACGCACCGAGGAGCGCCTCGAGGGTGTTGCCGGCGGCGATGCCCGCGGCGGCGAGGAGCGGGATGGGAGTCGCGGCGTTTGCGAGAAAGGCGCCGAGCGCTATACCCGGCCAGTAGCGGAGCCCGAGCGCCGTCAGCGCCGCGAGCGCGATGCCGGTGGGCGGCCACACCAGCGACACGCTCGGACCAATCGACGCGTACCGCAGGCCGATCGTCGCGGCGACATAGTAGAGGGCCGCGAGGCCCACGACGATGGGGACGTACCCCAGCCGGGGGATGGTGTGCTTGGATGTGTTGTGCAGGGTTCGAGGCCTCGGACCGGTCACCGGGAGGACCACGCCACCTGGGTGATAGTATAGCACGGCTCGCCGGAAGCAACCGCCGGGGTGCCAGGCCTCAGTAACCTACGCGACGATGAACCCGTAGTGCTTTCAACTCAACCTTCCCGAGAGATCCCATGCGTTGTCTTTTCGGCTCCGGTGTTTCACTCGCCCTCATATCTGCCGTGATTGTCACAGGATTGCCGCTCCACGCGCTGCCGGCGCAGGCCCCGCCGCTCATCCTGCCCAAGGTGAGCCCGCGCGCGTCGGTGACGCAGACCATCGGTCTCACGGAGATCACGATCAGGTACGACCGGCCCGGAATGAATGGACGAGAAGTGTGGGGCAAGCTGGTCCCGTACGATTCCGTATGGCGGGCCGGCGCCAATGAGAACACCGTCCTCACCGTCAGCTCACCGGTCAAGGTCCAGGGGCAGCCGCTCGCGGCGGGCCGATACGGGATCCACATGATACCGAGCCAGGGCGACTGGACGGTCATCGTGAGCCGGGAAGCGAGCGCGTGGGGCAGCTTCAGCTACGATCAGAAGGAAGACGTGCTTCGCGTCAAGGCGACGCCGCACGCCGCCGAGCCGGAGGAGCGGCTGCTCTATACCTTCGACGATCCCGACGATAGTTCCGTGGTCGCCACCCTCCGATGGGAAAAGCTCGCCGTACCGATCAGAATCGAAGCGGACACCCGGCAGGTCGTGGCCGATAGTCTGCGCGAACAACTGCGCGGACTCGGTCGCTTCTCCTGGCAGCCGTGGGCCCAGGCAGCGGCCTGGTGCTCGGCGCACGGTGTGAACCTGGACGAGGCCTCCCAGTGGGCCGACACCTCGATCGCGCTCGCCCCGAATTTCACCAACCTGGCGGTCAAGGCCGACCTGGTCGAGAGGCGCGGCGACTCGACCGCCGCCGCCGATCTGCGCCGGAAATCCTTCGCGCTCGCGACCGAGAACGAGGTGAACCTC
>JBDTTA010000087.1:0-10413 GCA_039930845.1 Gemmatimonadales bacterium | reverse complement strand
GCGACAACATCATCTCCTCGCAGACGCTGTACGGCGGCACCTACAATCTCTTCGAGTACACCCTCCCCAAACTCGGCATCACGACCCGATTCGTGGACATCCACAACCTCGATCAGGTCCGTGCGGCCATCGATGAGGGCACCCGGCTCATCTTCGTCGAGACCATCGGCAACCCCCGCCTCGACGTTCCCGATTTCGAGGCGCTGGCCGCGATCGCGCACGAGGCGGGCATTCCATTCGTGGTGGACAACACCTTCGGGGCCGTCACCCTGATTCGTCCGATCGAACATGGCGCGGACATCGTGGTCCACTCCGCGACCAAGTGGATCGGCGGGCACGGCACCGCAATCGGCGGCGTGGTCATCGACGCCGGGCGTTTTGACTGGGCCAGTGACAGCGCGCGCAAGCGCTTTCCCGAGTTCACCTCGCCCGATCCGTCGTATCACGGGCTGGTGTACCATGAGGCCTTCGGCCCGGCCGCGTTCATCATCAAGATGCGGGTCCAGCTGCTGCGCGACCTCGGCCCGGCGCTTTCGCCATTCAATTCCTTCCTCTTTCTGCAGGGGCTCGAAACGCTTCCCCTTCGCATGCGGCGTCACTCCGAGAACGCGCTCGCCGTGGCCGAGTGGCTGGCAAAGGATCGCCGGGTGGAGTGGGTTTCCTATCCGGGGCTCGACACGCATCCCGAGCACGCCAACGCCGCCAGGTATCTCAGCGGCGGATTCGGCGGCGTGTTGACCTTTGGCGTGAAAGGTGGTCACGCCGCGGCCCGCGTGCTGATTGACAAGGTCACGCTCTTCTCGATGCTCGCGAACGTCGGCGACGCCAAATCGCTCATCATCCATCCGGCCTCCACCACGCACGAGCAGCTGTCACCCGAACAGCAGCGCGCCACCGGCACCACGCCGGAGCTCGTGCGACTGTCGCTGGGGCTCGAAGACGTCCGGGACATCATCGCCGATCTCGATCAGGCACTCGGCGACGCACCGGCCGTGTGGTCGAAGAAGTCCGGGGCGGAGAAGGCCGGGGCGGCGAGGTGACGCTGCCGCTCGTCATCAAGTTCGGGGGCGATGCCCTCGCCACGCCGGAGCGCATCGCGGGCGCGGCACGGAGGATCGTGGAACGATCGTCGCATCAGCCGGTGGTTGCCGTGGCGAGCGCGCGCCGCGGCGTCACCGATCACCTGATCTCGCTCGTCACGCGGGTCCGCGACGAAACAAGGGGCGGGTGTGCCCCACCGGCGGCGGGCGCGCGGGCCTCGGACCGCGCCATCGCCACCGGCGAGCTGGTGGCCGCCTCGCTCCTCGCCGTCGCGCTCGAGCAGCTCGGGATCCGCGCTGTCGCACTCGATGCGCGAGAGGCGGGACTCGGCAGTAGCGGCAACCCGGGAGACGCGCGACTCGTCTCCATTCACCCGGGAAAGGTGTGCAGGCTGCTCGAGCGCGGGATCGTGCCGGTGGTGACCGGCTTTCAGGGGTGGCACCGGGGCCGGATCACCACACTCGGCCGGGGAGGATCCGACGTCACCGCCGTGGCGCTGGCCGCGGCGCTCGGCGCCGAGCGATGCGAGTTGGTGAAGGAACGGGGAGGACTGCACACGGCCGATCCGCGCGAGGTACCGGAGGCGCGGCTGATCCCGCGCACGAGCCACCGCTTCGTGGCGGAGCTTGCGGCCGCGGGCGCGCGCGTCATTCATCACCTGGCGGCGGACCAGGCGGAGCGCGATGGAGTCCGGCTCCGGTTTACCTCACTCAGTGCCAGCGCCCCGGCCGACACGATCGTCGACGGCAACGAGCTCGGCACCGACGCCGTCGCGATTGCGCACGGCTCGGGCCGGCGGGATTTTCCGGCGCCGACCGACACCGCTGATCTGGCCACCGTCACAATCGTCTCCGCCCTGCCCGACGTGTCTCCGACCATCCGCGCAGCGGCAACGACGGCCGCGGCCCGCTCAGGCATCAGCATCGCCGGTACCAGCCACGGCCCGCACACCTTCCGGTTTGTGGTGGCGCCCCGTGACGCCCTTTCGTTGCTCCGGACCCTCCATGCCGCGGTCGCGGACCGGCAGCCGGCGGCGGCGGAACGACCGATGACGTCGGCATGACGGGAACGGTTGCGGCCGGGCCCGCCGACCGGGAGCTGGTGCTCGAGACGCTCGCGAGCTCCAGCGGAAAGACTCTCACCGGACTCCGGCTGGCGTACCGGGTGCTGGGCAACGAGCGCGCGGCTCGTGAGAACGGCTGGATACTCGTGTTCCACGCGCTCACCGGCAGCGCCGACGTGGAGCAGTGGTGGGGCCCGCTCATCGGACCGGGACGAGCGCTCGATACCTCGCGGCACGCCATCGTCGCGGCCAACCTTCTCGGGAGCTGCTACGGCTCCACCGGTCCGAGAGAGTGGAGAGAGTCGAACAAGGGACCCTTTCCCGATCTCACTCCGGCCGATCTGGCGCTCGCCCATGCGCCGCTGCTCCAGAACCTGGGGATCGAGCGCCTCGCCCTCGTCACCGGCGGCTCGCTCGGCGGGATGGTCGCGCTCGAATGGGGACGGCGCTCGCCGGTGCCGGTGGACCGGCTCGTCGTCTTTGCCGCGCCCGCCGCGACATCCGCGCAGGCGATCGCCTGGAACGCGGCACAGCGTATCGCCATCGAGGCGGACCCCGTCGGCGGGCTCGCGGCCGCCCGGGCCATCGCGATGATCACCTACCGGTCAGCGGCGGAATTCGCAGCGCGGTTCGGCCGGGCATCATCCCGCACGCCCGGCCGGTTCGATGTCGATCAGTACCTCCGGCGCCAGGGCGACAAGCTCGTCGCCCGCTTCGACGCGGACAGCTATCTCTCGCTCATGCGGGCGATGGACCTCCACGACGTGGGCGATCGTGCCGAGGCCGCCCGCGAGACCGCCGAGCGCGTTGGGGAGGTGATCGGCGTGGGGGTGGATTCGGACATTCTCTATTACCCGTCCGAGGTGCGCCAGTGGGTCGACGAGTACCGCTCGGCAGGCGCGCCGGCGCGCTATCACGAGATCGCGTCGCTCTACGGGCACGACGCCTTCCTGATTGAATGGGAGCAGGTCGAGCGGATATTGAAGGGCGGTTAGGACAGCCGACTACGCCAGGAAACTCTCCAGCGCGCGCGCCCGACTCACGTGGCGAAGCCGGCTCAGCGCCTTTTCCTTGATCTGCCGCACTCGCTCGCGCGTGATGCCGAGCAGGCTGCCGATCTCTTCCAGCGTCATCGGCTCCGGACCGTCGAGCCCGAAGTAGAGGCGGAGGATCTTCGCCTCGCGTTCCTTCAGCGTGGCGAGCACCTCCTCGATGGACTGGGTGAGGGCGTGCTCGAACGTCTCGGAATCGGGGCCGGGGTTCTGGGTGTCGGGGAGGTAGTCGAGGAGCTTGTTGTCTTCGCCCGGCGTGAGGGGCGCATCGAGCGACAAGTGATTCTGGGAGATGGAGAGCGTCTTCTGGACCTCTTCCATCGAGATATCCATGCCCTCGGCGATTTCCGCCGGCGTGGGCTCCCGGCCGAGCTCCTGCAGCAGCGCCGACGAGCGCTTGCCGATGCGATGGAGCGTGCCGGCGCGGTTGAGCGGAACCCGGACGATGCGGCTTTGCTCGGCGAGCGCCTGCAGGATGGCCTGACGAATCCACCAGACTGCGTACGAGATGAACTTGATGCCCTTCGTCTCGTCGAACTTGTGCGCCGCCCTGATCAGTCCGAGGTTGCCCTCGTTGATGAGGTCGGCAAGCGAGACGCCCTGGTTCTGATATTTCTTTGCCACGGACACCACAAAGCGGAGATTGCTGCGCACCAGCTTGTCGAGCGCCTCCGCTTCGCCCGTGCGTATCCGCTGCGCCAGGCGCACTTCTTCTTCCTGCGGAATCAGAGGGTACCGGCTGATCTCGCGGAGATACTGGTCGAGCGACCCCTCATCGAACGAAGGCCCCCGCTTACCCGTACCGACCTGCATTGGACGCATTCGATTCGACCTCTTGCTGGTCAACTGTGATCAGGCTGCCGAACCTTACTCTCCGGCTCAGCCGGGCGCAACGGGAGGCAGAGTCGGATTGCATGCCGCACGTTGCACGCCACAAAACTCATACGTCGTAGTTGTCCATCTGGGCCCGCTGCAGCCGGCCGGAGTAGTCGACGTAGCAGACCTTGGTCTCCGAGTAGAAATCGTAGACTTCCCATCCGCCTTCACGGTGCCCGTTGCCGGTCGCCTTGACCCCGCCGAACGGCAGGTGCGCCTCGGCGCCGATCGTCGGCGCGTTGATATAGGTGATCCCGTTATCGAGCTCCTGCATGGCGCGGAACGCCAGGTTCACGTCGGCGGTATAGACCGAGCTCGAGAGCCCGTAACGCACGTCGTTGTTGACGCGGACCGCTTCGTCGAAGGAGCGGACCCGGACGACGCTCAACACGGGACCAAAGATCTCCTCCTGCTCGAGCCGGCTCCCGGGCTTGACGCCGGCGAAAATCGTGGGCCTGTAGAACCATCCGTCCGAGAGGCTTCCCCTCGGCGCCTTGCCCCCCGTGACCAGCTCGGCTCCCTCGCTTTGCCCGATCTCCACGTATCGCGCAACCTTCTCGCGCGAGTCGGCGTGAATGAGGGGTCCGACGTCGGTCCGGTTCGCGCGCCCGTCGCCAAGCTTGAGCCGCTCGACCGCGTCCACGAGGCGGCGGAGGAAGCGGTCATGCACCTTCCGGTGAAGGATGAGGCGGCTGGTGGCCGTACAGCGCTGGCCGGTGGTGCCGAAGGCGCCCCAGAGCACACCCTCGAGCGCCAGGTCGAGGTCGGCATCGTCCATGACGATCATGGCATTCTTGCCGCCCATCTCGAGCGACAGCCGCTTGTGCATGCGCCCGCACGTCTCGCCGATGATGGCGCCGGTCTCGGTGGAGCCGGTAAAGGAGATCACCGGGACGCCGCGATGTTCCACGAGCGCCTTGCCCACCGTCTCACCTCTGCCGTGCACCAGCTGAACCACTTCGGGCGGCAGGCCGGCCTCGAGCAGGATCTCGACGAGCAGGTGCACCGTATGGGGGACGTCCTCCGATGGCTTGATCACGACCGAGTTCCCGCAGAGCAGGGCCGGAAACATCTTCCACGTTGGAATCGCGAGCGGGAAGTTGAACGGGGTAATGAGACCGACCACTCCGATGGGGCGGCGATAGCTCATCGCCCATTTCGAGCGCAGCTCCGACGGCACCACGTGACCGAAGAGCCGGCGGCCTTCCGAGGCGGCGTAGAACGCGGTGTCGATCCCCTCCTGGACGTCGCCCCGGGTTTCGGCGAGCACCTTCCCCATTTCACGGGTCATCGCATCGGCGATCGCCTCCTTGCGCTCCACCAGAAGATCCCCGACGCGGCGGAGCACGTCGCCCCGCTCGGGGGCCGGTGTACGCGACCACAGGGCAAACCCGCGGCGCGCCGAGCGCACAGCGGCATCGACGTCACGGCGATCGGAGTCGGGGAACCGGCCGATCAGGTCGCCAGTGTCGGCGGGGTTCCGGTTCTCGAAATAGGTGCCGGTCTGCGGCGCGATCCACTCGCCGCCGATGAGATTGCGAAAGGTCTTGGCCATGGTGTCCCGGGAGAAAGTGTGATGCGCTACCGTGTGGGCGCGGGCGCCGGTGAGACGGGCGCGGCGGGCGCGGCGGGACAGAGCCAGGTAAGGCTCTCCTTCGCGTAGCCGGTGCGCGGGAGGATTTCCCTCGCAGCCGCCACGGCCGCTGAGGCGAGGACGAGGAGCGAGAGCACGTGGGCGATGGCGCGCCGGTGGAGCCACGCCGAGAACGCGCCGAGGAGCGCGAATACCGCGGTGGTACCGGCCGCCCCGAGGAAAAAGGTGAGTGGGAGACCGCAGCTCTTATCGTACGGCCACAGCAGAAGCGCGGCGGCAAGCGCGATGCCCAGCACCACCCAGAACCAGGTGAGCACGATGCCCCCCCGGCTCACCGAGGGAGCGGGCGGCGCCGGCCGCAAGGGCGGGGATCCCGGACCCCCGCCCGGGGTGGGGCCGGCCGGCGGCGGAGCGCTGCCCTGCCGTGCGATCGCCTTGTCGATGTTGGCCAGCTCCCTGTCCCAGTCCCTCGGCCCATCGCTCATGCCGACTCCCGCGTCAGTCCGTATCGCTCGATCTTCTTGTAGAGATTGGACCGCGGCATCTTGAGTGCCCGTGCTGTCTCGGAGATGTTCCAGTCCCGTTCGCGCAGCTGCTGCGTCAGAAAGCCCTTTTCCGCCTCCTGCTTGAACGTCTCGAACGTGTGGCCCTGTCCCGCCTCTGGCGATGCGGCGAGGATCTCGGCGCCGGGGAGCAGCCGCTCGATGTCCGCCGCGGTCACCACCTTGCCCGAGGCGAGGATGAGCGCGCGCTCGATTGCGTTCCTGAGCTCGCGGATGTTTCCCGGCCACGTCCGCGACTGCAGCCGCCGCACCGCGTCGTCCGCGAACTTTCGTCCCGGGACTCCGGCGCTCGCGGCCAGCTGATCGGCAAAGTGTGCCACCAGCGCCGGGACATCCTCGAGTCGCTCGCGAAGAGCGGGCACCTCGATCGGTACCACGTTGAGACGGTACAGCAGGTCTTCGCGGAAGTTGCCGTCGACGATCTCCGATTCGAGATCCTTGTTGGTGGCGGCAAGCACGCGCACGTCCACCTGGATGGGCTTCGAGCCGCCAATGCGCGTGACCACGCCCTCCTGCAGGACGCGCAGGAGCTTGGCCTGCGCGGAGAGGGACATGTCGCCCACTTCGTCGAGGAACAGCGTGCCGCCATCGGCCTGCTCGAATTTTCCCGCCCGGTCGGCAAAGGCGCCGGTGAACGACCCCTTCATGTGTCCGAACAGCTCGCTCTCGATGAGCTCGGAGGGAATCGCGGCGCAGTTCACCTCGACGAACGCCTTGCCGTTCCTTGGCGAGGCTTCGTGCAGGCCGCGCGCGACAAGCTCCTTGCCGGTGCCGTTGTCGCCGGTGATCAGCACGCGGGCGGCGGTGGGGCCGACCTTGGCAATGAGCTGCCTGACTCGCTGGAGGGCCTGGCTCGAGCCGACCATCTGATACCGGCTCTCGGTGACCTCGCGAAGCCTGGCGTTCTCGCCGGCGAGCTGCGCGTGAGCGAGAGCATTGCGTACCGTGAGGAGGAGACGGTCGGTATCGAGCGGCTTTTCCAGAAAATCGAAGGCGCCGCGCTGGGTGGCTTCGACTGCGGTGGCGATCGTCCCGTGCCCGGAGATCATGACGATCTGCGCGGCACCGTCGAGGTTGCGGAGACGGGAGAGGGTTTCGAGTCCGTCGAGCCCCGCCATCTTGACGTCGAGGAAAACCAGGTGCGGCTTGAACTCGGAATAGAGCGAGATGGCTTCACCACCGGACGAGGCCACGCGCACCTCCAGGTCTTCGTACTCGAGCACCTGCTTCAGCGCCTGCCGGATCCCGGCCTCGTCGTCGACGATGAGCACGCGGTGGCTCATGCGGCGCCAAGGTCGATGGTGAGCTGCGGCTCGTAGCGGGGACCGTGGGGCGTGAGCACGCTCTCGTAGAGTACCACCTGCTCGCCGGTGAACGAGGCCCGTTCGTACGCGTCCTCGTACTCCTGCAGCGCACCCTGCGGACAGCGCTGCCCTTCGCGCACGCGTCCGAGGGTGATGTGTGGATGGAACGGCACGCCCTCGGGCGGAAAGCCGATCGCCTCGCCCCCTCGCTCGATCCGGTCCTGGAGCAGCTCGAGCGCGGGCGTGGCGTCGAGCCCGACCCAGAGCACGCGCGGCCGCTGGCTGCTGGGAAAGGCGCCGAGATCATCGAGGCGGAGGGCGAGGGGAAAGGCGCCCTGCCCCGCGTAGCGGACGGCTTCGGCGATCACCTCGAGCCGGTCGGACGACACCTCGCCAAAGAACTTGAGCGTCAGGTGGATGCCTTCGTCGCCCACCCATCGCACCGGCCACCCCGTCGCACGCAGGCGGGAAAGGAGGCCGAGAATTTCCGAGCGAGCGGGCTCCGGCAGCGGAATGGCGGCGAAGAGGCGCATCAGGAGCGATCGGGAGAAGCCAGCGCCAGCAGACCTCCCCGGCGGTAGCCGGCGGGATCGAGCTCGACGGACTCGAACCCGATCGACGAGAAATACCGTTCGACCGCGGCCCAGGCGTCCTTCACCGTGGGCATCTCATCGGCGGACACCTCGAGGCGCGCGCTGGCGCCGTGATGGCGTACGCGCAGATCGCCGCCTATGCCGAGCGATCGAAGGAACGCTTCGCCATCCTCGACCTGCCGAAGCCGCGCCGGCGTGACCTGGAGTCCGTAGGCCAGCCGGCTCGAGAGGCACGGGGCGGCGGGGGCGTCCCAATCGGGCAGGCCCAGCTCGCGGGACGCGGCGCGGATGGCGGCCTTGGTCCAGCCGAGCTCCGCCAGCGGCGAGCGGATGGCGCGCTCCGCCGCGGCCTTGAGCCCCGGGCGATGCTCGCCGAGATCGTCGGCGTTGGTGCCGTCGATGACGGTATCGAAGCCGCGCTCCGCCGCGATGCCCGCCAGCCGGCTCCAGAGCTCCGTTTTGCAGAAATAGCAGCGGTCGGTGGAATTGGCGACGTATCGCGGATCGGCCAGCTCGCGGGTCTCGGCCTCGAGCAGCGGCACGCCGAATTGCCACGCGACGTCAATGGCGGCGCGCCACTGCACTTCGGGATACGAGTCGCTCCGGCCGATGACCGCGAGGAAGCGCCCGGCTCCGAGCGCCTGGGTGCCGACCACCGCAAGGAGTGCCGAGTCCACGCCGCCCGAGTAGCCCAGGATGACTCTTCCGAGCCCCTGGAGGTGCCGGCGCAGTGTGTCGAGGGAGGTCATAGCGAGTAACGTAATGCCATCACAGGACAACGGAAGCAGGTTTGCGGGGACACCGGAGCGCCGTTAGATCATGGTGATGGATGACTCCTCCTCGCTCGACGTCACGCCGGAACTCAGGCTGCCACTTGCCGAGCTGGAGTATCGCGCGTCGCGCTCGGGTGGGCCGGGTGGCCAGCACGTGAACACCTCATCGACACGCGTGGAATTGTGGTGGGACGCCGCTGCATCGCCGTCGGTGACCGAGGAGCAGCGCACGCGCATCCTTCGGCGCCTGGCCACCAGGCTGGACACATCGGGGCGCCTGCGGCTCGTCTCGAGCGGCTCCAGGAGCCAGTTCCGCAATCGCGAGGAAGTGACGGAGCGGTTTCGCGAGATGGTTGCCGCGGCGCTGCACGTGCCGAAGAAGCGGAAACCCACCCGACCCACGAAGGCCGCCAAGGCCGCCCGGCTGGACGGCAAGCGCCGCCGCGGCTCGATCAAGCGGGAGCGCCGGCGGCCCGACCCGCACGGGGAGTGATCGAATCATTCGAGTTAGCTCAGCGTGACATCGTTGGCCCCGCCGTAACTCCTCTCCGATCCAGACTCCGATACTGTATGGCCTCGCCGACGTGCGAGAGGCCGAGATCGGCCGCATGATCGAGATCGGCGATGGTGCGCGCGATCTTGAGAATGCGATGATACGCACGGGCGGAGAGACCGAGGGTATTGACGGCGTCGCGCAGCAGTCGTTCGACGGGCGGCGACAGCACGCAATAACGGCGGATGTCGCGCGCCGTCATGTGGGCGTTGGCGTACACGCCGGGCTGCCCGCGGAAGCGCTCGCGCTGGAGCAGCCGTGCCTGCTCGACGCGCGCACGAATGTCGGCGCTCGACTCTTCGCCGGGGCCCGGGGCGAGGTCGCGACAGGCGACGGACGGCACCTCGAGATGGATGTCGATACGATCGAGCAGCGGCCCCGAGACGCGCGACCGATACCGCTCGACCTCCAGCGGCGCGCAGCGGCAGCCACGCTTCGAATCGCCATGGTATCCGCACGGACAGGGATTCATGGCCGCCGCTAGCATGAAGCGGGCGGGATAGGTGAGGGCCACGGCGGCCCGGCTCAGGGTGACGATGCCGTCTTCGAGCGGCTGCCGAAGCACCTCGAGCACGTTGCGCCGGAACTCGGGAAGCTCGTCGAGAAAGAGCACCCCTCCGTGCGCGAGACTCACCTCTCCGGGACGTGGCGTCGATCCGCCGCCGATGAGACCCGCATCGCTGATGGTGTGGTGCGGAGACCGGAATGGACGACAGGTGCACAGTGATTGTCCGGACGGCAGTATTCCCGCGACGCTGTGGATCTTGGTGGTTTCGAGCGCCTCGTCGAGGCTCATCGAGGGGAGGATGGTGGGAATCCGGCGGGCCAGCATCGTCTTGCCGGAGCCCGGCGGACCGATCATCAGCAGGTTGTGGCCTCCCGATGCCGCCACTTCCAGCGCGCGCTTGGCCGCCGATTGCGAGCGAACGTCGGCGAAATCGACCAGCTCCCGATGCGGTTCCGCCATGAGGGCGGCGAGATCGACCTGGACCGCCGGCAGC
>JBDTTA010000086.1:0-10534 GCA_039930845.1 Gemmatimonadales bacterium | reverse complement strand
ATTCCGCATGGGTGGCCGAGGTGGTGGCCAAGGCCGACGCGCGGGTGCCGGTGCTCCGGGGCACGCCGATCGATCCGGCGGCGTGCTGGGCCGGGCTCTACGAGATGTCGCCCGACAAGCACGCCATTCTGGGACGGGCCCCGGGTTGCGACAACTTCTACCTGATCAACGGCTCGTCGGGTCACGGCGTCATGCACGCACCGGCATTGGGACAGCTCCTCGCGGAGTTGATTTGCGACGGGAAGGCGAGTGGCACGGACGTGCGCGCGCTCAGGCCCGGGCGGTTCGTGGAGGGGGATCTGAATCCGGTGTCCGAGCTACTGTAGGTACCAGGGAGATACGATCATGCGATTCCGAAGCCTCCTCGTCGCGACGCTGACCCTCGCCTCGACGGCACCGGCGGCAAACGCCGCCCATCCTCAGCCACCTCGCCCGCCGAACGTCGTCCTCGTCATGATGGACGACATGGGATATGGCGATCTCGGCAGCTACGGGGCGCCGGATGTACGAACACCCAACATCGATCGTTTGGCGCGCGAGGGTGTACGGCTGACCGACGCGTACGCCAACGGCGCGGTGTGCAGCGCTACGCGTGCGGCCCTGATCAGCGGTCGCTACCAGCAGCGCGCCGGGCTCGAATGGGTCCTCACCGGCTCGGCCGAGGATCGGCAGCTGGGCCTGCCTGTTACGGGGACGTCGCTACCTGCGCTTCTCAAGACGAACGGGTATGCGACGGGGCTGTTTGGCAAATGGCATCTCGGCTGGAAGCCGGAGTTCGGGCCGAACGCTCACGGATTCGACGAGTTCTTCGGGTTCCTGAGCGGCGCCCACGACTACTACTCCGGCGTCTCCGACGGCCCGCCCGATCTCTACGAGAACAAGACACCGGTCGAGCCCTCTGGGTACCTGACCGATGCGATCACGCGGCACGCCCTCGGCTTCATCACGCACCATGCCGGCGGCGACGGCCCATTCTTCCTCGAAGTCGCCTATAACGCCGTCCACTGGCCGTTCGAGCCGCCCGATCGGCCGCCCACGGACGGAGAGGGGAGCCCGCCCCGTCCGCTCCGCCAGATGCCCGACGACTCCTTGCCGGCCACGCGTGCGGACTACGTGCGGATGCTCGAGCGGGCCGACCGGGGCGTCGGCGAGATCCTGGCGGCGCTCGACCGATTGGGCCTCAAGCGAAACACGCTGGTGATCTTCACGAACGACAATGGCGGCGAGTGGCTTTCACGCAACGCGCCGCTGTTCCATCGCAAGGGGACACTCTGGGAGGGCGGCATCCGGGTGCCGCTGATTCTGCGCTGGCCCGGAGTCCTTCCGGCCGGGAAGACGTCGGCGCAAGTGGCTATCACGATGGATCTCACCGCGTCGATTCTGGCGGCCACCGGTACGCGACTGCCCGAGGGCTACCGTCCGGACGGCATCGACATCCTGCCCATGCTGCGAGGGGAAGCTCCCCTTCGCGAGCGCGAGCTGTTCTGGCGCATTGCCCGGCCCGATCGCCGGCAGCGGGCGGTCAGGTCCGGGCACTGGAAGCTCCTGATCGACGGGGGACAGCTCCTGCTGTTCGATGTGGCTCGCGATCCCGGCGAGCGCACCGATCTCGCGGCGCAACATCCGGATGTCGTTGTGAGGCTCGAGCGCCGGCTGGCCGACTGGGAGCGCGACGTCGGGGAAGTCACGAGCCGATGAGCCTGGACGGACACCGTCCAGTGCGGGGCTGCGACAATTTCCATCTGATCAATGGCTCCCCGGGACACGGCTCGCTTCGTGTGAGCGGCGAGGATACTTACGACGGGGACACCGAGCTGGTCGAGGAAATGGGGGGCGGGCCCGCGCTGAACGAGCGCACATAGCGAAGGGCCGGATCGCTCCGGCCCTTCGTCTTTCCTATACCTGGAGCGCCCTATTGACTCACGCTATCCCGCACCATCGCCTGCGACGAATCGGTCGTCACTGAATCTGCCGGAACCGAATCTGTCCCCACCGAGTCACTGACACTGGAATCCGCCGGCACCACCGCCGTCCGCCACCCTTCGATCTCTCCCTGAAACTGCTTCGACAGCTCCGACAGATCCACCGACACTGTGTCGGTGCCGTCGACCCGCGCGGTGACCCGCGCCAGGCCCACCGACGCCTTCTCGTACATGCTGTCCGCCGCGAGCGCGCTCTCGTACGCGGTCCTGGCGGCCGAGAGGTGGCCGGTGGCCTCGAGGGCGCTGCCGAGGTTGTTCTGGAAGACCGGTGCGTTGCCGCGGATCTCCACCGCCCGCGCCAGCGGCGGCAGCGCCGCGTCCGCCCGGCCCTGCTGGATGTAGAGATAGCCCAGGTTGTTCATCGTCCACACGTCCGTGTCGTCGATGGCGAGGGCGCGCTGGTACGCATCGACCGCGTCATTGAAATGCCCCAGATCCGCCTGCGCCCGGCCCAGCAGCCTGAGGCCCTCACTCGACATCGGCTCGATCGACAGCGACTTCTGCACCCGCTCCAGCGCCGTCTCGGGCTGGCCGGTCTCCAGCAGCACGCGGGCAGAATTGAGGAGACTCTTCCGGTGAGCCGGGTCGATCGCGAGCGCGGCGTCGAACGCCTGCAGCGCGCGCTCGTGCTGTCCCGACTTCCACGCGGAGAGCCCGAGCATGTACTGGCCCCACGCGTTGTCGGGATTGCCGCGGGTATAACTCTCGAACTTGCCGACCGCCTCGGCGTAGTCACCGTGGCGGAACGACGTCTCCGCGTCGGCGTAGCTCACGGGGGCCGTGGCTGCAGTCGAAGCGGTGGTGGTCGTGGGGGCGCCGGCCGTGGCGCCCGACTCCGTGACGGATGGTGCTGAGACCTCGGGAGTGGCCACCTTCTTCTCGCCGCACGCGGCGAGGGCGATGGCGGCGGCGATGGTGAGAGCTGTGGCGGTGCGGTGCATCTGCTCCTCCTCATGGTGGTGCGCCGGCGGCGCGGGAGACTTCAGGCGCCGGGGATAAAGGCACACGCGGGGCCAGGGAAGAGCCACCCGGTGAGTTGACTTCAAGTTGATCTCACGTAGTAACTTGCGACTTGGCAAACACACCGGAATTCCCGCCGTAGTGTCCTATAGGACACATCTGACTCATGGCGATGGTGTCCGAGAGGACACAATGGTTGCGAGCAATGACGGCTGGGCCGGCAGCTCTCGCTTATGCGGCCCGCGGGTATCTCACCGACGAGGATGTCTTCCGCGATGTCTCGTGAAGGTCTTCCTCGACACCAACGTCCTCGTGAGCGCCTTCGCGACGCGTGGGCTCTGCGAGGACGTGTTTCGTCACGTGCTTATCGAGCACGAGCTGCTGGTGGGCGAAGTCGTACTGATGGAATTGAGCAGGACGTTGAGCGAGAAGTTCGGATTCCCGAAGCGGATCGTATCGGAGATTGAACAGTTACTCAGGGAGCTGACGGTCGTTGCCTCCGAGATCGCGGGTCGGGCCGATGTGCTCGTCACTGGCGACCATGACCTGCTGACGGCGGCTGACCGCTCACCCATCCCCATCCTCGACCCCCGCGGTTTCTGGTCGCTGATGCGCCGGCAGTCTCCCTGATTCATGTTGCCGGCTCCGGTCGCTTCACCCCCAGCCGCCGCATGATCTTGAGCAGGCTCGCATGGTCGGCCAGCTCCAGCTCCGCCGCGGTCTTCGTGATCTGCCAGCCGTTCCGCTCCAGCGCCGCGATGATGATCCGCCGCTCCGCTTCCTCGCGCTGGTCGTGAAACCCCGCTGACCCGCGTTCGCCGCCGGACGGAGTCGCGGCGCCGCGGACGTCCGCCGGCACCCGCTCCGGCCCGATGACCTCGCCGTCGGTGGCGATGATCATCCGCTCGACGATGTTCCGGAGCTCGCGCACATTGTTCCGCCGCCACTCGTACGCCATCAGCACCTCCAGCGTCTCGACGGCGATCTTCTTCCGTTTGATACCGAACCGCGCGCAGATGGCGGCGACGAACTTCCCCGTGATCTCCGGCACGTCGCTCAGCCGGTCACGCAGCGGCGGGACGTTGATTTCGATCACATTCATCCGGTAATAAAGATCTTCCCGGAACCTTCCCCCCTTTACCTCCGCCTGGAGATCGCGGTTGGTCGCGGCCACCACCCTCGTCTCCACCGGAAGCGCCCGCGTGCCGCCGAGCCGGGTCACCTTCCGCTCCTCCAGCACCCTGAGCAGCTTGCCCTGCGACGCGAGCGGCAGCTCGCCGATCTCGTCCAGGAACATCGTCCCCTTCTCCGCCGACTCGAACGCGCCCTTCCTCGTCACCGACGCGCCGGTGAACGCGCCCCGCTCGTGGCCGAACAGCTCGCTCTCGATGAGCGCGTCGGGCAGCGCGGCGCAGTTGATCGCCACGAACGGCCCGGCCGGATGTGGGCCGAAGCGGTGGAGGTCGCGCGCCACCAGCTCCTTGCCCGTGCCGCTCTCGCCGGTGATCAGCACCGTGCTCGGCACCGGCGCCACCCGCGCGATGGTCTCCTTGAGCCGCGTGATCGCCGCGCTGGTCCCGACGAGCGAGCTCTCTCCCTCCAGCCGGCGCTGAAGCGCGTCCACCTCCCCGCGAAGCCGGCGGCTGCCGATGGCGCTTTCGACTTCATGAACCACGCGTTCCATCGGCTCGGCCTTGTCGATGAAGCCGGCGGCACCGAGGCGCATGGCCTGGATGCAGCGATCGAAGTTGCCGGTGCCGGTATAGACGATCACCGGCACCTCGGAGCCCCGCTTTTCCAATGCGCGCAGCACCTCGAAGCCGTCCATCCCCGGCATCTCCAGATCGAGGATGATGCAGTCCACCGCCTCGCCGCCGAGCCGCTCGAGCGCGCGGCGCCCGTCGCTCTCGGCGATCACCGCGTAGCCCCGGAGGCGCTTGAGGTCATAGGCGTACTGCTCGGCCATGGCGGGGACGTCGTCCACGATCATCACGAGCGTCATCGGGGCGACTCCCCTGACACGGGGAGATCGACGATGGCCCGCGTGCCCGCGCCGGGCTCCGTTTCGATTCTGAGCGCGCCACCGAGGTCGAGCACCAGCCGCCGGACGATGGAAAGGCCGAGCCCGGTGCCGCCCTCCTTGGTCGTGAAGAAATCGTCGAAGGCGCGGTCGAGCTGCTCGCGACTCATCCCGGGCCCGGTGTCGGCCACGACGATCCGTATCAGGCCCTCGCCGTCGCGTGCTGCGCGCTCGGTGCTCACGGTGACGACGTCGCCCGCGCGCCCGGCAGCGCCGTCCACCGCGTTGCCGACGAGATTCTCGACGATCCGCCGCAGCACGAGCCGGTCCGCGGCGGCGGGCGGGAGACCCGCCGAGAGGACGGTCTTCACCCGGCCGGGTGGCGATCCGCTCACGACCTCCTGGACCACCGCGTTGACGTCGCACGGCTCGCGGCGGAGCGCCGGCGAGAGGCCGGCGTAGTTGCGCGCGAGGGTGTCGAGGTAGGCGAGGCTCGAGTCGAGCGTCCCCTTTCGCTCGGCCAGCACGCCCGCGAGCGCCGCGGGCTCCGTGCGCGCGACCTCGTCGAGATGCCGCAGCACGTGGCGGATCGGCCCCAGGCCGTTCTTGATGTCGTGATTCACCTGTCTCGCCAGGTCGCCCATCGCCACCCGCCGCTCGGCGTCACGCAGCCGCGCCGCTCCCGTGCGAACGCGGTCGGTCATGGCGCCGAGCAGCCGCGAGAGAGCGCCGATCTCATCGGTGCGGTCGGTGGAGAAGTCCTGGTCGAGACGATCGAGATCGATCGCGGCGGTCTTCTCCGCCAGCGCGGCGAGCGGACGGTTGACCCGCGCGGCCAGCCAGGCGGCGAGCAACAGGGCAAGCGCAACTGTGGCGGCCAGCGCAAGGAGGCTCCACGACACCACGCTCCTCCGGAGAAGCGCGAGCGTCTCCGGCGATCCCGTCGCCACGAGCCGCGCGGTGTCGAGCGTTGTCGCGCCGGCTGCGAGGTCGAGATAGGGGATGGGAAGGGCGGTCAGGGCGGAATGGCGGTATGGCGGTAAGGCGGTAGAGTCCACCCCGGGGAGTACGAGGGTAACTCCCAGGTCATCAGTCCGCGGGAGCTGCGCGACGAAGGCGTCTGCGGACGTCCCTCCGGCGACCGTGAACCGGCGGCCGGCCACGCGGAAGGAATCCACGCGCGCGAGCACCATCACCGACCCCGTCGCGCTGCGGTCGCGGACGAGCGCCGGGCCGTTGGCGCTGCCGAGTGCCCGGGGCAGCGCCGGCTCCAGCCTGTCGAATGCGTTCCGGAAATGCCCCGAGCTGAGAATCCTGCCGGCGCTGTCCTGAATCTCGAGAAACGAGAGGCCCGAGAGCCGCATCGCGTTTCCGGCGAGGTCGAGCAGATAGCGGCGGGAGGCTGGGTCGTCCTGCGTGGCGAGGCGAAAGCGGTTGTCCTGCGAGAGCGCCGCGGCCAGCGCGCCAAGCCGGGTGGCGATGTCCGTTCCTTCCCGGCCGAGCTGGGTGCGGACGCCCTCGACCGCCGCATCCACTCGCGCGCCGTATTCAGCCGTCAGGCGGCGGTCCATCTCCCTGCGCACACCGGCTGCAAAAATCAGGAGCGGCACGACCACCGCGACGCCGAAGGCGACGAGGAGCCGGGCGCGGAAACTCACGGCCCGCCTGAAGACTTGTCCGGCCGAAGACTTCCATCACCCCCGATGACGAGCGCGGGCCCGTCCTTCCGGAGGATCGCCGTCCGCCGTGTCTCGACGAGCGGGACCAGCGTCGCGCCCTCGGGCCATGACGCGTCGCGGCAGGGTACGAGCGACATTCTGGGCAGCGGCAGGATGTACGCGTCCATCGCGCCGCCGTGAAGCGCGATCTCGAAGTCATGGTTGGCGAGACCGCGCGCGAACCAGGAGCTGTCGCCCAGCGCCACGATCCGCTCCGCGAGCGCCCTCGCCACGGGGTCGGAGGCGGGGTAGCCGATCGTCACCTGGCTGGTGGCGCCGGTCTCGATCGGTCCACGCGGAGCGGTGTCCGAGCAGCTCGTGAGGTCCGACCACCAGTACGGCGGTCGTGCCGCCCGCGCCTCCGCACGCACGGCGTCGCGGGCCAGTCCCGCCCGAAAGGCCGCCGAATCCGCGGAAATGAGCTCGGCGGGCGGACGCCCCTCGGGTGCCAGGAGGAGGACGTAGACCCGGTCCCACGGCATGGGCGCGAGCACGGTGCCGGGACGCCGGGATGCGTAGTCGAGCACGTCGGGATCGCCGGTGATGAGCACGTCGGCCCCGCGATCGACCAGGTCGCGTGGGTCGCGTCCGTCGATGGCATGCACCACGATCGCCGGCAAGGCGTTCGGGTGCGGCAGGCCCAGGGTGCGGTCGGCGAAGATGGACGGGACCGACTCCGCCGGATGCTCCAGGGTGACGACCAGATGCCGGTCGTCGTCCGCCACGGCTTCCCGTACGCCACTCACCTCGAGCACCGCCGACGCGCTGTCGTTCGAGTTCCACGCCGTGGCGAGGTCGAGCGCGCTGGGCGACGTGGAATTGCGGAGCACGAAGGTCCAGACCCGGCTGGTCGAGTCGTGGGCCCACGACGCCGCGAGCCCCGGAATCGGCCGGCCTTCGCAGTCGAGGCGGATGAGCGTGTCGAAGGTGTTGGTCGCGGCCACCGCGGCGCTATCCGATTGCGGGGCGATGACAGTAAGTGTGTCGGGAGAGGCGACACCCGAGGTGCCGATCAGGCATGCGCTGGCGGGGCTGGGCGGTGCGGCGGGAGCGGGCACGGCGGCCGGGCTCGGGCCGTGCCCGCAGCCGAAGATGAAAAGCCCTCCCAGGGCTGCGCTTCCGCGCCAAAAGACCATGCGGCGAATCTAACCTTTTATTTCCAGTCGTAAGCTCCAGTCAATCTTGACAATGAGACTTAAATCTCATATTTTATCAAGAGTGCGACTTAAATGTTATCTGACACCTAAGCCATTTTTATGAAAGGCCTTGTCCATGGCACCGATCACTAGCAAAACCCGGACACAGGGCGCCTCGGTCATTGTCACTCTGCCCGCGGAAGTTGCTCGCCGGCTGGCCATCGGGCCGGGTCAGGAGCTCCAGTGGATCGAAGATGGGATGGGGGGATTCAGGGTGCTGCCTCATTCTCCTGAAACCGCCGAGGCCATGAAGCTGCACGAGGCGATCATGGCACAGTATGACAGCGCGTTTCGCGCCTTGGCCAAGTGAGTGATCGGCGACTCGCGGACGAGCCTCGCTGGACCAGTGAGCAGACACTGCTTGCCATCCACGCCCAACAGATCGAGCGGTACGGCGGAGCTCACGGCGTTATCGACCACAACGTCGCGCTCTCCGTTCTCGCGCGACCGATCAACCGCGGGTCGTATGATCCGGAGGCTGACCTCGCTGATCTTGCGGCAGCATATCTGGTGGGGTACGCGCGCGCTCAAGGGTTCAGTGACGGCAACAAGCGAACCGGGCTGGCGTGTGCCCTCGTCTTCCTCGCGTTGAATCGCGCCGCGCTCAACGTACCGCCGGCGGAGCTCTACGCGCTCACGATGTCGGTCGCCAACAATCAGGAGGACGATGCCGCAGTGTCGGCCTATTTCCGCGATAGACTTGCAAATCCCCGTTCGCACTCATAGCTGTTGTCCGGCTCCGCTCAGGGACCCGACACCACGAACGGGTTGCCGCCCAGCTTGACCTTGAGGCCGGCGGCGGCCGCCGATGCTGCATCGCGGGTGTGGAACTGGCCCGCGCGCACCTTGTAGAGATCCTTCTCGTGTACGGTGATGACCGTAAGCCCGAGCGCCCGCGCTTTCTTCTCGGCCGCACTCGCCGCCGCCTGGTTGCCGACCGCCGCAATCTGGACGCGGTACACGACCCGTTCCGTGGCTGTCGGAGCGGGTGACGGCGCTGTGGAGTCGGCCGCCGGCGTCTTCGGCCCCGAGTCGGCGGCGACCTGCTTCGTGGAATCGCGCGGAGGGCCGCCGCTGTCTCCCGGAGCGGCGGCGGCCACGCCGGAGCAGCGCTGATTCAGGTATTGGAGCTGGTTCTGCAGCTCGACGTTGCCGCCGGCCTTTGCCATTCCCTCCGACAGCCAGCGGCAGGCGAGAGGCGGGTTGCTCTGGTCGAAATACACCCGTCCCGCCCAGTACGACGCCTGCGGCAGCAGCCCCGAGAGCGGGTAGTCGGACCGTAATTTTTCCAGGTTGCGCGCCGCGCCGCTCAGATTGCGTGTGGCGTAGTCCATCTGCACCAGGCGCAGCAGCGCGTCGTCGGCCCAGCTCGACGTGGGGTACTCGACGGCGATTCGCTGCAGTTGGGTACGCATCTCGCCCGCGTCGTTGGCCACCATCGCCTGGGTGTAGAGGATCTCAGCGTAGAGCGAGTCGGTGGGTGGTGTGGCGGCCAGGAGTTTGTTCACCACCGCGCGCGCCGAGTCACTGTGCCCTTCCTGCGCCAGATGGACGGCATCCGTCAGGCGCGAATCGCTCTGCGCGCTTGCGACGCCGGGGGCGAGCATCGCCAGCGCCAGGATGACAACGCACGGGACCCGCCTCATGCGGCCACTGCTTTCAGCACGGTCAGCTCCAGTACCAGTCCCGCGAGAATGCCCCGTTCGTCGGTCACCGTGGTGCTCTTGAGCGCCTGGTCCGCGTCGCGCGCGAGACGCAGGGCGTTGCGGATGCGTGCGGCGTCCCACGACGGTGCCCAGGCGGCCCAGCGCGCGCTTTCGGTTTTGAAGTTGGGCAGGCCCCAGATCCGGACGTGGAGCAGCATCTTGAACATCATGTCGGCGAGCGCGGCTCCACGCATCTTGCGATCGTAGTGGCTTCGCGTAATGCCGACGCCGACGAGCGTCGTCCCCAATAGCGCCACCAGCTTCACCCCGGAAACCGCCGGCTGATCGAGGAGCGGCGTCAGCAGCGCGATCGCCCGTCCACCGTTGCCCTCGAGGACGGTGTCGCGCCAGTCGTAGATCGTCTCGCCGTGCCGTACTCCGAGTACCCCCCCCACCTGCTCCACGGTCAGCGGCGAGTCCGACGGGAGCGCGGCGAGCTTCTGGAGCTCCGAGGCCACGGTGCCGAGATCGCCGCCCACGGCTTTCCAGAGATGCAGCGCCGCCTCGCCCTCCAGCTTCACGCCCAGCTCTCCCGCGCGGCGCGCGAGCCACTTGAGCGCGCGCGCCTCGGCGAGCGGCTCGAACGACACGGCGTACGCACCCCGGACGAGCTCCTTGTCCACCTCCGGCTCCGCGGATGACTGGACCAGGATCGCCACCGTTTCGGCGGCGGGCCGGGCAAGGTACTCGAGAAAGGCGGCACGCGTCTTTGGCCGCCGCCTCCATCCCTCGATGTCGCGCAGGAGCACCACGCGACGATCGGCCATCATCGGCAGCGTGGTGCACAACACGCCGATCGCTTCAGGGTCGAGCTGCCCCGCGGCGCGCTGGTCGAAGTTGAAGTCCCGGAGCGCCGGATCGAGGGCCCGATCGAGAATCAGCTGTACCGCCTCGTCCTTCAGGACATCCTCGGAGCCGTGCAGATAGTACACCGGCTCGAGCTGCCCCTTCT
>JBDTTA010000085.1:0-10595 GCA_039930845.1 Gemmatimonadales bacterium | reverse complement strand
CTCGGCATCAAGGTCGGCGGGACGGTGACGAGTCCCACGGTCTCCGCCGACGTGAGCAGTCTCGCCTCGTCGGTCACGAAGGGCGCGGAGCAGGTGGTGACGCAGGCGGTCACGGCGAAGGTAGACTCGGCGGGCTTGCGGCTCGTGGCGGAGGCGGAGCAGAAGGCAGCGGACATCCGGAAGCAGGGGCAGACGACGGCGGACGCCATAAAGAAGGAAGGCTACGGCCAGGCCGACTCGCTCACGGCCAAGGCGTCGGGCCCGCTGGCCCAAATGGCCGCCAAGCCCGCCGCTGACGCGCTGCGCAAGCAGTCGGACTCGAAGGCGGCGAGCATCATCAGCGAGGCGAACAAGCGCGCCGATGAGCTTGTCGCCGAGGCAAAGCGGAAGGCGGGACAAAATAAATAAATCGAACGGCCCTCACCGCGCCGCTGGTGGGGGCTTGTCCATGAGCGTGGAGCGATGCGCGTACCCGAGCACCTTGCCCTCCAGCGCCACCCGCCACCATCCCCGGCTGAGTGAATCAACGATCACCGTGTCACCGGGCAGCAGCACCGCCGCGACGTCGGCAGTGACAGTCCGCCCGGTCCGCACCTTGGTCCACGTGCGCGCGAATCGACGCTCGCCGGAGCTCGCCGGCATTGACTCGGTCGCCATGATCGTGTCCGGCCGAGTGATCGCCGCGGTGGACGCATCCGGCGGGGCGCCGCGGGTCCGTCCGAAGACAGCCACGACGAGCATGATCATGACCGCCGCCGCTCCCAGCACGGCCAGACCCGGCAGATAGCGGCGGAAGTCGGGCGCGCGGTCCGTGTGCGTGGGCGGCCCGTGAGGGAATTCGTGGCCGCATTGCGGGCAGCGCGTGGCGACGCTCAGGGCCCGCTTGCCGCATTCGGCGCACTCCTTGTAAGACCCGCTCATGGACGCTGCTCCGGCCGCTCGTTCATCCCGAATGATGCCTCGGGATTGCAGGGCCGGCTAGCCAGGGTCGAAGAGCAATCAGATTCTGGGCTTGTAGCGGTCGAGCGATTCGTACGCCGGCGGCCAGGGAAGGGTGTAGTCCAGAGTGGTTGCGGCGTGCCGGGTCCAATACGGGTCCCACAGGTGTGCCCGCGCCAGCACCACCAGATCGGCACGGCCCGCCGCGAGGATGGTGTTGACGTCCGCCGCCGACGAGATGTTCCCCACGGTCATCGTCGGCACCCGCGCCTCGTGCCTGATCCGGTCGCTGAACGGTGTCTGGAACTGGCGGCCATACACCGGCTTCCCCTCGGCGACGGTCTGCCCCGCGGAGACGTCCACGATGTCCGCGCCCGCCGCGACCACCATCCGTGCCACCTCCACCGCATCGTGCGCCTCCATGCCGCCCGGCGCCCAGTCCACCGCCGAGATCCTGACCGACAGCGGCCTGGCCTCGGGCCACTCGGCGCGGACCCGCGTCACGATTTCCAGCGGGTACCGCATCCGGTTCGCGAGCGATCCACCGTACTCGTCGGTGCGCCGGTTGGTGAGCGGCGAAATGAACGAGGCCAGCAGATACCCGTGCGCCAGGTGCAGCTCCAGCAGGTCGAAGCCGGCGGCGTCGGCCATCGTGGTGGCGCGGACGAAGTCGGCCGCCACCTGGTCCATGTCGCTCCGGGTCATCTCCCTCGGTGTCTGGTTGTGCGCGCGATATGGAATGGGAGACGGCGCGATCAGCGGCCAGTTCCCTTCGGCGAGCGGCTCGTCCTCACCTTCCCAGAGCACGCGGGTCGAGCCTTTCCTGCCGGCGTGCGAGAGCTGCATCCCGATCTTCGCCTCGCTCTCCCGGTGCACGAACTCCACGATCCGCTGCCACGCGGCAACATGGCCGGGCAGATACATGCCCGCGCAACCGGGGGAGATCCGCCCCTCGCGGCTCACGTCGGTCATCTCCGTCATCACCAGCCCGGCGCCGCCGATCGCGCGGCTGCCGAGGTGCACGAGGTGCCAGTCGTTCGGCAGCCCGTCGTCCGCCCGGTACTGGCACATCGACGACACGACGATCCTGTTGGGCAGCACCAGGTCGCGGAGCCGGTAGGGCGTGAAGAGTGGTGGGGGACAGGGGTCGAGCGTCACCGTGCGCCCGCTCTGCTTCGCCGCCTCCGCGGAGAACCAGCGGTCCACCTGTGCGACGAGGGACGGATCCCGAATCTTCAGGTTGTCGTGGGTGATGCGGAGACTGCGAGTGAGCAGGTTGAAGGCGAACTGCAGCGGCTCGGTGTCGTGGTAGCGCTCCACCGATTCGAACCACTCGAGGCTCGCCTGTGCCGCGCGCTGAAGACTCTCCACCTGCGGCCGGCGCGCGGCCTCGTACGCGGCCAGTGCATCGGGGATCGACCGCTCGGCGTCGAGCGCAGCGGCCAGCGCGATCGCGTCCTCCATCGCCAGCTTGGTGCCCGAGCCCACCGAGAAGTGCGCGGTGTGTGCCGCGTCTCCCAGCAGCACGACGTTGTCCGCGTGCCAGCTTGCGTTCCGGACCGTGGGGAAGCGGCGCCAGATGGAGCGGTTGGCCACGAGCGAATGGCCCTGCAGCTCTTCCTCGAAGAGGCGCTCCAGGTATGCAACTGTGGCCTTCTCGTCATTCTCGGGGAGACCGCTCGCCTGCCACGTTTCCTCCCGCGCCTCGACGATGAACGTCGAGCGCCCGGGCGCATACTGGTAGACGTGGGTGCGCCAGAGCCCCGCCGGCGACGGCTTGAAGTAGAACGTGAACGCGGGGAAGGGACGGGCGGTGCCGAGCCAGACGAAACGGTTGCGGCGCCAGTCGAGCTGCGGTTGGAACCGGTCGGACATCCGGTCGCGGATCAGGCTCGCGGCGCCGTCGGCGGCGACGATCAGGTCGACGGGGCCGCACTCGGACAGGTCGCGGATCTCCCGCTGCCACTGGATCTCGACACCGAGCGATTGCGACCGCGTGCTGAGCAGCTCGAGAAATGTCTTTCGTTCGACTCCGGAGAAGCGGTGTCCGGTCGACCGCATCACGGTGCCGCGGTAGTGGATCTCGATGTCGTCCCAGTGCGCCGCGGCGGCGGCCATCGCCGCGTTGGTTTCGGGATCGGCCTCGCCGACGTTGTCCAGGGTCTCGTCGGAGAAGACCACCCCGAAGCCGAAGGCGTCCTCGATCCGGTTCCGCTCGTAGACGGTGACCCGGTGGGTCGGGTCGGTGCGCTTGAGCAGAATGGCGAGGTAGAGGCCCGCGGGCCCCGCACCCACGATTGCGACGGTCACCTGGGTGACGGCTCTGTGTGCACCTGGTCCGGGCCTCGCGGTGGGTGGTGAGGACAGCCCCGCATCGACGCCGTGAAGTTAGGCGCCGCCCGCCCGACTGTCGATGCGTCCCCAGTCGGGCGCCACGAGCCTGCGCTGTCCATCGATGTGGTCCCACAGCTTGCAGGTGACCGGCTTGTGCACCTGGTCGAGGCCCTCGCAGTAGTTGGTGAACACGCAGCGCCGCACCTCGCTGCCCAGTCCGAGACGGAGCTTCCGGAACCAGTCGGGATCGGCCAGGCTCTGCCGCGCCGACGCGATGACGTCCGCCGCGCCGGTGCGCAGCAGCTCCTCCGCCTGCTCGAAGGTGGAGATCCCGCCCGACAGGACCACCGGCGTTCGGCATCCGGCGGCGCGCACCGCCTCGCGCACGGCGCGGGTGGCCTCCCGATTCCGGCCGAATGGCCCGCGCTCGTCCGACCGGACCGTCGGCATGCACTCGTAGCCACTCGGTCCCGTGTACGGATAGCGCGCCCACCCCACCCGCGGCTGCTTCGCGTCCTCGAACTTGCCGCCGCGCGAGAGGGAGAGGTAGTCCATACCCGCTTTCGCAAACTCCGCCCCGAACCAGGCCGCATCGCCGGCGGTGTAGCCACCTGGAATGCATTCCTCGCTCAGGATTCGGCATCCCACCACGAATCGCTCGCTCACTGCGCGACGCACCGCGCGATAGACCTCGAGCGGCAGCTTCACCCGATTGGCGAGTGAGCCGCCGTAGCCATCGTCTCTCGTGTTGAGCGTGGAGAGAAACGACGCCATCGTGTAGGCGTGGGCGTAGTGCAGCTCCACCCCATCGAACCCCGCCTGCTCGGCGCGTGCGGCCGCTCGCGCGAACAGTTCCGGCAATACGCGTGGCAGCTCCCGAATGTGCGGCAGCGCGGTATCGGTGACACGCTCCCGCTCGCCGAATCGGAGACTCTCGAGCTCCCGCTCATCGAGGAATCGCGGCCACTCCGTCTCCGGCAATCGCGCGAGCGCGTCCCGGATGACTTCGTCGCTGCCCGGCAGCAGGGTACGATGCCGGTCGGTGATCGCCAGGAACTCCCGGAAGTATCGCCCGGGCTCGGGCCGGCGGCGGATTCTCAGAAAGTCGATGAGCTGGATGAAGAGCCGAGTGCGTCCGCCGCTCGCTTCACGAACGGTGCCCACCAGCTCGGCGAGGCCGGGGATGAACCGGTCGTGCCCGATCCGGAGCAGCGGCCCGCTCGGCACGTCGCGGATCCCGGTCGCCTCGACCACGAGCGCTCCGGGTTGTCCGCGTGCGAAGCGCTCGTACCACGCCAGGACTGCCGGCGTGACCAGGCCGTCGTCGGTGGCGCGCCATGGCACCATGGCCGGTACCCATGTGCGCTCCGCGAGCTCGAGCCGCCCCTCGTGAAGCGGGCTGAACCAGAGCGACCGGGCGGCGTCCTCCTTGGTGGGTGGATGCGTGTCCGGGATGGGATGCTTGATGAAGGGTGCGGGGTGCCACATGCGCTACTTGAGCAGCTCCCCCGCGATGATGAGCTGCTGGATCTCCGTCGTCCCCTCGTAGATCCGGAGCGCCCGCACCGCGCGATAGAGGCGTTCCACGGGGTGATCGGCTAGCACGCCCCGTCCGCCGATGAGCTGTACCGCGTCGTCCACCGCCCGCTGGGCCATCTCGGTCGCGAAGGACTTGGCCATCGCCGCTTCACTCGTGATGCGCTCCTGGCCGCCGTCTTTCTCGTACGCCGCATGGTACGTGAGGAGTCGCGCGGCCGTGAGCTCGGTCGCCATCCGCGCGAGCTTCTGCTGCACGAGCTGGAATTGCGCCAGCCGTTTTCCGAATTGCTGCCGCTGCTTTACGTGGGCGAGCGATTCGCTCAGCGCGCGCGCCGCCATCCCGCAGGCGGCGGCAGCCACGGTGGGCCGCAACCGGTCGAGCGCCGCGAGGCCGAGTCCGTACCCGCGCCCGTCTGCTCCCAGCATCGCATCCGCAGGAACCCGGCATTGCTCGAAGGCGATCTCGCCCAGTGGATGCGGAGCGCTCAATACCTGAGCCCCGGCGAACCGGAGACCGGGTGTGTCCGCGGGAACGAGAAAACAACTGATCCCCTTCGAGCCCATCGCGCGGTCGGTGGACGCGAAGACGACGTAGAGATCGGCGATGCCGGCGTTGGAGATCAGCGTCTTGGCCCCATCGAGGATGTACGCCGATCCCTCGCGCCTGGCGGTGGTGGCGATGGCGGCGACGTCGGACCCCGCCTCCGCCTCGGTCATCGCGAAGGCGGTCATCACCTTTCCGCCGGCGATCGGGCCGAGCCAGCGGTCCTTCTGAGCCTCTGATCCTCCCAGCAGGATTGGCGTCGTGCCCAGTCCCTGCAGGGCAAACACCGCGTCGGCGAGCGGCGACGCATGGCCAAGCGCCTCCCGCATCAGGCAGCAGCCGCGGAGATCGAGATCGAGAATCGGCTGGAGGCATTTCTCCGCGCCGAGCAGCTCGAGGAGGGAGCGCGCCTCGCGGCGAGCGGCGGCATCGTCGGCGGGCTCGGGACGCGGAGCGATCTTGTCCCTGGCAAAGGCGGCGGCACGCTCGGCGAGGGAGATGTGATGCGGTTCGAGAAAGGTGCGGATCAGTCGGGTGTCGGGCATGGCCTACTCGAACCTCGCGTCGCGCTTATCGCGGAACGCCTCGTAGGCCTCACGGAAGTTGGGGTTCTGCATGCAGGTGGCCTGGGCCCTGGCTTCGGCTTCCATCGCAGTGACCAGGTCCATCGCGGCCTCGTCGTTGAGCGACTGCTTGGTGACGCCAAGCGCCATCGACGGTCCGCGCGCCAGCCGGGTGGCGACGTCGGTCGCCTCCGCCATCAACCGCTCCGCCGGGACCACGTGGTTGTAGAGACCGATCTGTGCCGCGCGCTCGGCGGTGATGAAGTCTCCCAGCATGAGCAGCTCGCTCGCGTGCGCCAGGCCGACGATCCGCGGCAGGAGCCAGGCCGCCCCCATGTCGGCGCCGGTGAGGCCCACTCGTGTGAAGAGAAAGGCGATCTTGGCGGTGTCCGCCGCGATCCGGATGTCGCTCGCCGCCGCGATTACCGCCCCCGCGCCGGCGACCGGTCCGTTGAGCGCCGCCACGACCGGCCGGCGGCATTGGCGGATGGAGAGAATGAGATCGCCGGTGAGGCGGGTGAACTCGAGCAGCCCCGCGGCGTCCCTCGAGAACAGCGCGCCGATGATGTCCTCGACATCTCCTCCGGTGCAGAACGCTCGGCCGCTGCCGGTGATGATGACGGCGCGAACGCCGGGCTCGGTGTCGAGCGCGCGGAAGGTGTCACGGAGCTCGGTGTAGACCTCGAAGGTGAGCGCGTTGAGCCGCTCGGGGCGGTTGAGCGTGATGGTGGCTACCGCGGTCGCGGTGTCGACGGAGTAGAGGAACGATCTCGGGTTCAGGGCCATCAATTAGTGTCCTTGGGCTTCCGCGTATTCCGTGGTGAAGACTTAGCCACGGAATACACGGAAGCACGGAATGCACGCGTTGAAAAAGCTCCGTTCGCATGCGCGCGATGATGACCGCCTCACCTGCCACTCCTATCATCCGGCCATCCGGGAGATGCCGTGGTGCTCATCCAGCATCCCACCAATCAAGTCAGTGAAAAGGCCATCGGGGCGGCAATCGAGGTTCATCGGCATCTGGGCCCCGGTCTTCTTGAGTCCAGCTATCACAACTGCCTGTGCCACGAGTTGGAGCTTCGGGGCATCGCGTACCGCAGCCAGGTCCCCATACCGCTTGAATACAAAGGCGTGCATGTCGGCAGAGGGTACGTCATTGACCTGCTGATCGAACGGTCGCTGATCGTCGAAATCAAGGCGGTCGACCAGCTGCACCCCATCCATTCCGCCCAACTGATGACCTACATGCGCCTGCTCGGCGTGTCCGTCGGTCTGTTGATGAATTTCAACGTCTCCACCCTTCCCCAGGGCATCAGGAGAATACTCTTCTGATGCCGTCCTTCCGTGCCTTCCGTGCCCCCCCTCACACCACCGCCGTCGCCTCGATCTCCACCACCGCCTGCGGATCCACCAGCGACGTCACCTCCACCAGCGCCATCGCGGGGAAGTGGGTCCCCATCCTTCGCCGGTACACTTCGCCGAGCGCCTTGAGGCTCGCACGGTACTGCGTCATGTTCGTCACGTAGATGGTGAGTCGCCCGATGTCACCCGGCTCTCCGCCACCCTCCCGTAACACGGAAAGCACGTTCCCCAGCGCCCGGTCGAACTGCGACACGAAGTCGGCGGCCGGCACCTGTCCCGAGTCGTCGCGTGCCGTCTGCCCCGCGATGAAGAGCATCCTCCCTCCGGCCCGGGCCAGCATTCCATTGCTCCAGCCGCGTGGCGCGCCCAGTTCCACCGGATTGATGATCGCAAAGCGCCCGCTCATCGGCTCTCTCCCATCCAGCACCAGCGCCTCTCCGTTCGGGGGATGAGTCGCCGCGGTCGCGAGCGACACTACCGCCGCCGCCACCTCGTCGACACCGAGCAGCCGCCCCTGGCCGACCGACGCGAGCGCCGCCGCCACTGCCTCGTCCCGGGTGCGGCCCGTCCTCGCCACGATCCGGTCAACCGTCTCCGTGGTCATCTCGGTATCGACGAAGCCGGGGCACACCGCATTCACCGTCACCCCGGTGCCCGCCGCCTCCGCTGCCGCCGACCTCGTCAAACCCACCAGCGCGTGCTTGGCAGCGGAGTAGGCCGCGAGATACTTCCCCCCGCTCAGGCCAGCCGTCGATGCCACGTTGACCACTCGGCCCCACTTCCGCTCGAGCATCGCAGGAAGAAAGGCCCGCGTGCAGAGGAAGGCGCCCGTGGCGTTGACGGCGATGAGGCGGTTCCACTCGTCGAGCGAAGTTCGGGCGAGAGACATCGACCCGCCGGCACCGGCGTTGTTGACCAGCACCGCGACCGGTCCCAGCGCCGCCGCTTCGCGCGCGAGCGCCTCGACGCTCGCTTCACTGGTCACGTCGCAGACTACGGCGCTTGCCGTCTTTCCCTTCGCCACCAGATCGGCGGCCTCTCGCTCGATCTGTTCGCGGCCGCGCGCGGCGAGCACCACATCGAACCCGGCATCGGCGAGCGCTCGGACAGTGGCGGCGCCGATCCCGCGGCCCGCGCCGGTCACCACCGCCACGCGTCCCGCCTGTGAGCTCACCTCAGCTCCGCGTGCACCGCGTCGTCGAGAATGCCACCGAGCACGTCAATGGTCAGCCGGCCTTCCTCTGGAGTGGCCTGGGACGGAAACCCGAAGTAGGCCAACGGGCCACCCGCCTGTTCGAAGTTCTGCTTCCCATCCTTAATTGCACGGGAGAGGGACACCGGATTTGGAGGCAGCGCTGCTCTCACCGCCTCGCGGACCAGCTCCGGATGTTCGGCCATCACGATCGACGTCTCGAACCGGCCGGCATGGCAGGCGCCGCTCTTGAACTCATCCCCCAGTCGGAGGGCCCACGGCCTGGCGGCGATATTGGGGAACACCGCGGGGAGCCCAACGTCGCGCCGAATCGTGCTGGCCGCCGCATCCAGCGAGGCGAGGTGTCCCGGGTCGAGATGCGCGTTGGCGATGGCAAGCACTCCGAATCCATGACGTCTGAGACTCGTCGCGATATCCACCACCGTCGCCGTGACCGTCTCCGGCCGGAGCGAGAACGTTCCCGCAAAACCCTGAGCGAATGCCGCCGCGGTGTACGCGAGCGGTGGAAGGATCACCACTCGCAAGCCGCGCGCGGTGAGACGGGCGGCCCCGGCGCGCGCCATCGCCCGCGCGATGATGACGTCGGTCTCGAGTGGAAGGTGCGGGCCGTGGGCCTCGACGGCGCCCACCGGCAGGATGGCGACCGATCCCGAACCGGCGGCGTCCCGCGCCTCTTCCCAGGTCATTGCGGCAAGCGGCTGCGCGGTTATTGTGTCCTCACCATGACCGACGAACATCCGTCCCTCAACATCGCCGACTTCTTTCTCGATGCCCGGGTGCGCGAGGGTCGAGGAGACCGGACCGCGCTGCGTACCGATGCCGGACGGTTGACGTATCGTGAGGTGCAGGCGCTGGCCAACCGCTATGCCAACGTGCTCAAGGACGCGGGAGTTGTTCCGGAGCAGCGTGTGATCATCGCGCTGCCCGACGGGCCCGAGTACGTGGCGGCCCTGTTCGGCGTCCTGAAGATCGGCGCCGTCGTCGTGATGGTCAACCCGGAGCTCAAGCCCGACGCCATCCAGTATTTCTTCGAGTACAGCCGCGCCGTCGTGGCACTCGTGGCCGCCGAGCGCGCCGACGCGTTTCGCGCGGCGGCCGGCAACGCGACGCACGCACCCGCATTGCTCCTCGTGGGCGGCGGTGAATGGGAGTCGCGGGTCGTCGCGGCGCCGGAAACGTGGAAGAACTTTCCCACCCATCAGGACGATCCCGCCATCTGGCTCTTCTCCGGTGGCACCACGGGCCGCCCCAAAGCCGCGGTGCAACCGCATCGCTCGTACGCCAACGCCGCGCGGTGCTACGGCGCGCAGGTCCTCTGCTACACGGAGGACGATGTCACCCTCTCCGTGCCCAAGCTCTACTTCGGTTACGCGATGGGCGCCAACCTCTTCTTTCCGTTCGCCGCCGGCGCCACCAGCGTGCTGTTCGAAGAGCGCTGCACCGCGGAAGCGGTCTTCAGCCGGATCGCCAGGTACCGGCCCACCGTCCTGATCACCGTCCCCACCATGATCAACCAGATGGTGAGTCATCCGGAGGCGGGGCGGCAGGACCTCTCCTCGATGCGCCTCGCCACGTCCGCGGGTGAGGGGTTGCCCGAGGAGCTGCATGCCAGGTGGGACCGGACCTTCGGGGTGCCGCTCCTCGACGGCCTGGGCACCGCCGAGATGTGGCACATCTTCCTCTCCAACCGACCCGGTCGAGTGCGTTCGGGCACGCTGGGCGAGGTGGTGCCGGGCTACGAGATCAAGGTGGCGGACGAGGAGGGTCGCGAGCTGCCGGACGGAACGGTCGGACTCCTCTGGGTCCGCGGGGGGTCGCGCGCGCTCGGTTACTGGCAGCAGTTGGAGAAGAGCCAGGCCTGCTTCCGCGGTGAGTGGGTCGTGACGGGAGACCTGGTCCGCCGCGATGCCGATGGTTACTACACCCATGGTGGCCGAGCCGACGAGCTGCTCAAGGTGTCGGGCAAATGGCTCTCGGCGACCGAGGTCGAAAGCTGCATGCTGCTCCATCCGTCGGTCTCGCGGGTCGCGGTCGTGGGCGTGGCCGATGCCAACGGACTCGTCAAGCCGTACGCCTGGGTCGTCCCCCGCGAGCGCCGCGA
>JBDTTA010000084.1:0-10665 GCA_039930845.1 Gemmatimonadales bacterium | reverse complement strand
CGGTACACTCGGTCCATGCGCCTTCTGGTAAGCGTCATGCTGTTGATGGTTCAGTTCGGCCCGCTTGCGGGGGCCGGCATGTGCATGCGCGCGGCCGCGCAGCCCAAAGCCGAGTGCGCGATGCCGATGCAGGGAACGACGCACGACAATGAGCGGCCGCACTCGAGCTCGTCCCAGGACTGTGCCCAGATGGTGATCTGCGCACCGTCGGCGCCGGTCATTCCCGAGGTGGCCGTCCGCTTCTTCGGAATCAGCCAACCCGGCCATACCAGCTACTCCACCCCGGCGTCGCTTTTTTCCGGCGACCCGATCGTCCCGCCACAGCCCCCTCCCATCGTCTGAAGCCGAGTTCCATCAACACATAGGCCCGGCGCGTGTGCGTCCGGGTCGGGCTCAACCATGCGGACGCCCTGTCCGCGAGCCGTTCTCGACTTCTCGATGGGGAGATGTTGTCCGATGCGTTCCCGCATTCTCACGCTCACGCCGCTGATTCTCGCGCTGCGCGCCGATCAAACCGCACGTTCCGCCGCCCTCGCTGTGCGTCTCCACAATGACTGACAAGTCACGCTGGATCGTGGCCGCCATGGGAGGCCTGTTGCTTGGTGCGCCGGTCGTGCTCTCCGGGCAGTCGTCAGCCGGCACCGACTCCCTGTTACACCGCCTCACCACGGAGGCGATCGCCTCCGCACCAGCGATCCTCCGAAGTGACGCCCTCTCGCGGGCCGCTTTGACTCGTATCCGGCCCGCGGGGGCCCTCCCCGATCCGATGGTGAACGTCGGCGTCATGGATCTCACCCTGCCACGCTTCGGGTTTCGGGAGAGCGATTTCACCGAAGTCGATATCGAGATCTCGCAGCAGTTCCCGTGGCCGGGAACGCGTGGCTCGCAAACCCGAGCAGCCCGCGCAACGGCGCGCGGGGCGGGTGCCGAGACTTCGATGCTCCGCCGTGACGTCGCGGTTCGCGTCGCAACGCTGTACTACCGGCTGCGCTACGTCGTCACCGCCGAGCAGACGCTCGCCAGGCAGCGGGGTCTGGTGGAGACCGCGGTCGAGATCTCGACGGAGCGGTACGGCACCGGCAGCGTGCCACAGAGTGATCCGCTCCAGGCCCGCATCGCGCTGGCCCGCCTCGTGACCGAGCGCGCCGCACTGGAGGCCGAGGAATCCGGTATCCAGGCCGATCTCCGCGCGGTGCGAGGCGTTCGAGGGTCGGAGCAGCTCGCGGTGGCGCCGATCGACGCCGACAGCGTCGCTGCGCTACTGGAGGGCGCCGATTCGCAGCACGCCGCTCTCCTGTCGCTCACCGACCCGCTCGCCACTCACCCGCGACTGTCGGCCCGCCGCGCCGAAATCGAAGCCGCTGAGGAGACCGCCAGGACCGAGGCACTGAGCGGTCGTCCCGATTTCGAGGTCTCCACCCGGTACGGCGCCCGTCCGCTCGGCTCCGACTTCTTCTCGGCGTTCGTGGGCGTCCGCATTCCCCTCTGGGCCGGGAGGAAGCAGAAACTTCTCGCTCAGGCATCGAGCATCGACGCCGAGGCCGCCCAGCGAGGACTGGAAGAAGAACAGGTGGCGCTCGCCGCAGAATTGGAACGAACGCTCGCGGACGCCCGGGCGGGCGCGCTCCGGCTCCGCCTCCTCGTGAGCAGCGTGCTGCCGCTCACGCGGGAAGGCGTGGGCGCTGCACTTCGTGGATATCGCACCGGCCAGAGTGACTTCCTGAGTGTGTTCACCGCGGTCGACACGCACTACCGCGCACAACTGGAGGCGGCCGAGGTGGCCGCCGAGCATCTGACCGATCTCGTCATGCTGGAGCAGCTCCTCGAGCCGGAGGACGCCCCATGACCCGGCGTATTCCCGCTCCCATTTATCTGCGCACTATCGTGGCGGCCGTACTCACCGTGGCGCTGGCCGGCTGCAACAAGGCCAAGCCGGCCGGCGGCGAAGCGATGGCGGGCATGCCTGGTATGGCCGGCATGAACATGCCCGGCGACTCCGGCGTGGCGCTGGACCGCTCCTCGGCATCACGTCTCGGCATCACCTTCGCCCGCGCCGCCAGACTTCCGGTGCGCCGCGGCATCCGGCTGGCGGGGGCGCTGGTCTACGCCGAACCCCGGCGCGTCTACGTCAACGCCCGTGTCAACGGCTGGGTGGAGCATCTGAGCGCCGACTACGTCGGGAAACCGGTCCGGGCCGGCGATGTATTGCTCGCCATCTATTCGCCGGAACTGGTGAGCGGCCAGGAGGAGTTTCTGGCGGCGCGGCGTCTCGGAGACTCGACTCTCGTCGCTTCTGCTCGCCGGCGCCTCGCGCTGTGGAACGTCCCGGAGACGGAGATCGCCGAGCTGGAGCGCAGCGGGCGTTCCCGGCGAACGCTCGAGCTGCGGGCGCCGCGGAGCGGTGAAATCGCGGAGAAGATGGTGTTGGACGGTCAGGCGATCCACGCCGGCGACAATCTCTTCCTGATCGCCGATCGGAGCACCCTCTGGGTGGACGTCGCCGTGTTCGAGATGGATGCCCCCGTGGTGAGGATCGGAACGCCGGTGTCGGTCTCGGTCGGCGCGCTGCCGGGCCACCGCTATTCGGGGAAGGTGACTTTCATCCAGCCCATCGTGGACGAGAAGACCCGAACACTCACGGCCCGGGTGGAGGTCGTGAATCGGGATCTGGGGCTGCGGCCCGGCATGTTCGCGACGGTCAATCTGGCGGCGGCCGCGCAGCCTGCCATTGCCGTGCCGTTGGAGGCGGTGCTCCCCACCGGCACCACCAATCTGGTCTTCGTCAATCGTGGCGACGGCAGCTTCGTGCCGCGTGACGTGGTGGTCGGCGCCCGGGGCGATTCGCTGATCGAGATCCGTCAGGGGCTCAAGGTCGGGGACGAGGTGGTCGCGTCGGCCACCTACCTGCTCGACTCCGAGTCCAATCTCGCCGCCGCCATGCAGGGACTCATGCTCCAGATGGGTATGGGCCTCAACATGGGCGGAATGAGTAGTCCGGCGGACTCGGCGAAGGGGGCACGGCCATGATCGCGAGGCTCATCGCCTGGTCGCTGTCCCGGCGCGGACTCATCGCGGTGGCTGCGCTCGCGATGCTGGTGGCTGGCGCGCTGTACGTGCGCTCGATGCCGGTAGACGCCATCCCCGACTTGTCGGATGTGCAGGTCATCGTTTTCACCGACTACCCGGGGCAGGCCCCGCAGGTCGTGGAGAATCAGGTCACCTACCCGCTGGTCACTGCACTACTGGGTGTCCCGAAGGTGAAGGTGGTGCGGGGACAGTCGATGTTCAGCACCTCGTTCGTGTATGTGATTTTTCAGGAAGGCACCGACCTCTACTGGGCTCGTTCCCGGGTGCTCGAGCGGCTCAGCGCGGTGCAAACGCGATTGCCCTCGGGGGCGAAGACCGAGCTCGGCCCCGACGCCACGGGCGTGGGCTGGGTGTATCAGTATGCCGTGGAAGGCGAAGGTTACTCGCCGGCCCAGCTTCGCTCGATTCAGGACTTCCAGCTCCGCTACGCGCTGCAAGGGGTGCCGGGCGTGGCCGAAGTGGCGAGCGTCGGGGGCTTCGTGCGGGAGTACCAGGTACTGCTGGACCCGACCCGGCTCCAGTCCTTCGGAGTGACGGCGCCACAGATCACCGAGGCGGTACGTAACGCCAACCAGGACGTCGGCGCGCGCACGGTCGAGGTGGCCGGCAGTGACTACGCCATTCGCGGCCTCGGCTATTTCCGCGGAGTCGAGGACATCGCGAACGTCGCGATCGGCGTGGGGCAGGGGGGGCGTCCCCTGCGGGTCGGCGATGTCGCCGATGTCACGCTTGGCTCGGATCTTCGCGTCGGTATCGCGGAGCTGAACGGCAAGGGGGAAGCGGTCGGCGGCGTGGTGGTCATGCGCATCGGGGCGAATGCGCTCGACGTGGTCGCGGGCGTCAAGGCGAAGCTTGCGGAGCTGGGCCCCTCCCTGCCGGCTGGCGTCCATATCGTCACCACGTACGACCGGACCGAGCTGATCCATCGCTCGCTTCAGACGTTGCTGCGCACCCTGCTGGAGGAGTCGCTGATCGTAGCGCTGGTGTGCGCCGTGTTCCTGTTGCACGCGCGGAGCGCCCTCGTGGCGATCGTCACGCTGCCGCTGGGCATCCTCGCGGCCCTCGCCCTGATCCGATGGATGGGTATCAACGCCAACATCATGTCGCTTGGCGGCATCGCCATCGCCATCGGCGCGATGATCGACGCGGCCATCGTCATGGTCGAGAATCTGCACAAGCACATCGAGCACGCGCCCGATCAGCCGCACTGGGAGCGCGTATTGACCGCGTCCAGGGAGGTCGGGCCGGCGCTGTTCATGTCGCTGCTCATCATCACGCTCTCGTTCCTGCCGGTCTTCACTCTCGAGGACCAGGAGGGGCGACTCTTTCGGCCGTTGGCGCTCACCAAGACGTTCGCTATGGCTTCGGCGGCGCTGCTGTCGGTCACGCTCGTGCCGGTACTGATGGGTTTCCTGGTCAAGGGGCGTATTCGGCCCGAGCACGCCAACCCGCTCAACCGGTGGGCCGCCGCGGTCTACCGCCCGGTGCTCCGCTGGGCGCTCCGGCAGAGGCTCACCGTGCTGGGGATAGCGACCGTGTTGCTGATCGCCAGCCTGGTTCCCTTGAGTCGGCTGGGCAGCGAGTTCATGCCGCCGCTCAATGAGGGGAGCCTGATGTACATGCCCAACACCCTGCCCGGCGTGTCGCTCAGCCAGCAGCGGCGCCTGTTGCAGGTGCAGGACAGCATCCTGATGAGCTTTCCCGAGGTGGCATCCGTCTGGGGCAAGGCCGGGCGGGCGAACACCGCGACCGACTGGGCGCCGATGTCGATGGTCGAAACGACGGTGAATCTCAAGCCGCAGTCGGAGTGGCGGGCAGGGATGACTCAGGAGCGGCTGGTCGCCGAGATGGACCAGCGGCTGCGCATCACCGGAGCCGTCAACAGCTGGACCATGCCGATCAAGAATCGCACCGACATGCTCTCGACGGGGATACGCACCACGCTCGGCGTGAAGATCTTCGGACCCGACCTGGAGGTGATTCAGCGGATCGGGCACGACATCGAGGGTGCGTTATCGCCGATCCGCGGCACCGCCAGCATCTACGCGGAGCGATCGTTCGGCGGCCGGTATCTCGACATCCGGCCCGACGCCGAGGCCCTGGGGCGCTACGGGCTCACCACCGCCGATGCGCAGGAGACGCTGGCCATGGCGCTCGGGGGGGACCAGGTGACGACCACGGTACAGGGGCGCGAGCGCTACCCGGTCCAGGTTCGGTACGCGCGGGATTTCCGGGACAATCCGGAAGCGATCGGACGACTGCTGGTGAGCGGCAAAGAGGGGATCCAGGTACCGTTGGCGCAGGTGGCGCACATCGGGTTTGCTCCCGGCCCTCCCATGATCCGGAGCGAAAACGGCCAGCTCAACGACCTCGTCTCCATCGATGTGCGAGGGCGGGACATCGTGGGATACGTGACGGAGGCCAGGCGGGTCGTCGCCGGCACGGTCACTATTCCGGCGGGTTATCGGCTGGAGTGGAGCGGACAATACGAGGCCTTCGAGCGGGTGAAGTCCCGCCTCCAGGCGGTTGTCCCGCTCACGCTGGGGCTCATCGCGCTGCTCCTCTTTCTCACCTTCGGCACGCTGGCCGAGACCGCCATCGTGATGCTGTCCCTGCCGTTCGCGCTCGTGGGAGGTGTGTGGGCGATGTGGCTGCTAGACTTCAATCTGTCGATTGCGGTGGCGGTGGGGTTCATCGCGCTCGCCGGGGTGGCCGCGGAGACGGGGGTGGTCATGGTGCTCTACCTCGACCATGCCTGGGAGGACATCACCAGGGACGGGCGGAATCCGGGCCTTCCGGAGCTGGTCCAGGCCATCGAGGCCGGCGCGGTCAACCGGCTTCGGCCCAAGCTGATGACGGTCGCCGCCATCATGCTCGGCCTCCTCCCGGCGCTCTGGTCGCATGGGACGGGGGCGGAAGTGATGCAGCGGATCGCGGCGCCGATGGTGGGAGGTATGGTCACCTCCACGGTGCTCACCCTGGTCGTCATTCCCGTGATTTACTACATCTGGAGGCGGCGAGGGCTCGGGCGTGCGACGGAGCGGGCGGTTGTACCGTGACGAATCGGGCTGGCACGACCACCGCGGTGGCTCGGACGCAGCCAGGCGGAAGTACTCAGTTTCCGGATCGGAGGTCGGCACCATGCGTATGATGCACGGAATTCTGGCGATTGCGGTGGTCACTCTCGCGGGGTGCGGCCCGAAGCCGGAAGCGGCCCGGGCGCCTTCGGGAAGAAGCGCCGGCGGGATGGGTGGAATGCCGATGGACAGGCAGGGAATGCAGATGATGCCCATGATGCGGGCTCACCTCGACTCTTTCGCCGGCATGCAACCGGCACAGATGACCGCGATGATGGCAGCGCATCAGGATCTCGCCTCGCGAACGATGGATGCGATGGGCGCGGACATGCGGGGGATGGGCATGCAGCCCGACTCCGCGTGGGCGGCGTTGAGCGACTCGCTGCGGCGGGACCTGGCCGACCTGCCGGGACTCTCCGGCGGTCCTCTCAAGAGCCGGATGCAGGCGCATGTGGGGCGAATGCAGCGGATGATGGCGATGCATCAGGCGATGATGAAGCATTGACGACAAGGACAGGCATGATCACCTGTCCGGCTTGCGGCCATCGGACGGAGGAGACGATGCCGGTGGATGCGTGCGTCTACTTCTGGTCGTGTCCCGGTTGCAGTGCCGTCATCCGGCCCAAGCATGGGGACTGTTGCGTGTTCTGCAGCTACGGGGCGGCGCCCTGTCCGCCGAAAACAATGGGGAGCAGAGCAGAATGACCACCGATCCTCAGCGGCATTGGGAGAACATATACCGGACGACGGCGCCGACAGAGGTGAGCTGGTATCAACCGGAAGCGCGGCTCTCGATGGACTTGATCCTCCGCGTCGCGCCGGACCCGGAGACGCCGATCATCGATGTGGGCGGGGGCGCCTCGACGCTCGTGGACGCCCTGCTCGACACCGGCTACCGAGCGTTGACGGTGCTCGATGTGGCGCCTACGGCCATGGCGCTGGCGCGGGAACGGCTCGGTGAGCGGGCTGGGCTCGTCAGGTGGATCGAAGGGGACGTGCTGAAAGCCGTCTTTTCGTCAGGCTTTGACGTTTGGCACGACCGCGCTGTCTTCCACTTCCTGACTGAATCGAGCGACCGGGCGCGCTACGTCACCCAGGTGCGGCATGCCGTGCGGCCGGGAGGACATGTCATCGTAGCGACCTTCGGCCCGGACGGGCCGACCCATTGCAGCGGCCTGGAGGTGGCGCGGTACTCCGCCGAGGCCATCCATGACGAGTTTGGAGCGGGTTTCCGGCTGCTGAACAGCGTGCGGGAGGACCATCGCACTCCCGGCGGCGGCACACAGGCGTTCGTCTACTGTCTCTGCCGTGCGGAGCCGGAGCCTGCCCGCTCGGCGACTCAGGAACCGGGATCGGGGTGAGGCGGTGAGCTCATCGTGGGGAAGCTCACCTGCCACCACTTCAAGCCGGCAGTGGGAGTCACTAACTTGTACGATCCTCGGGGCGGTAGCTCAGCTGGGAGAGCACCTGCTTTGCAAGCAGGGGGTCGCCGGTTCGATCCCGGTCCGCTCCACTTGCTAGATCGTGGCCCTGCAGCGGGTTCCGCTGTGGGGCTTTTTCCTTTCGAGGAAGAGTGTTGTGAGTTGTGTTGTGAGTGACGGGCTTTAGCCCGTCATCCCGAGCGGCCGAGGCCGCGAGGGATCTCTCACGTTCCGAGCAGCCGCTGAGTCGGGCTCAGTACCACCCGTTTGACTGTAGCCGCATCCGCTTGCTGGTAGGACGTGAGAATCGTCCGCTCATCCCGCCAGCCGCCTGCGGCCGCCACATCCTTCACGGGATAGCCCTTTCGCTCCGTCGCCCATTTCCGCCTCAGCGTGTGCCAGAGCCCACCCGGTTCTTGCTTGAGCCCGGCCTTTGGGAACGCCCGCCTCAGCCAGTTGTCCAGCAGGTGGCGATCACACGGCCTGGTCGGATCTTTCGGGGCGGGGAAGACGGGCGCCGAACCGATCGCCCTCTGGAGCTTCCGAGCCTCCCTCAGTGCCTCCTGCACGGCCTCACTCATCGGGCGAACATCTTCGAAGCCCGACTTATCGAACTTCGCCTGCCAGCGGATTTCCCCAATCCGCCGGCCAGTTGTGTTCCCCGCGCGCGCGGGGATGAACCGTCGGGCGCAACCGGCAACCTCATCACCCACAAGTGTTCCCCGCGCGGGCGGGGATGAACCGTGTACCGGACGAGCTGGAAGGCGCTGGAGGTCGTGTTCCCCGCGCGGGCGGGGATGAACCGGGCATGAACGTGCGTCGCGGGCACACTGAGCCGCGTTCCGGAGGGAAGTTTCCTTTTTACCGTCCTATATGGGCCGACTGGAGGGCGGCGGGGATCGACCTCTACGGGTTCTGATGAGTGATCTGGTAGGGGGCAAATGAAGGATTCCATGTCTCGTCGTTTGGCGCATACTCTGGATCGGGACAGGCGGTCATAGCATGTGCGGGACGTCCGACCCGCTGGTGGGGTAGGCGTAGATCATCTGCCGCAGCTCTTTCGCTGTGATGCCGAACCGCACGGCAAGCGCGAAGATATTGATGACCTCCTCGACCTGCGCTCCCAGCAGGTGAGCGCCAAGCACGCGGTCGCTGTCAGCGTCCACGACCGTCTTGAACATCCCGACGGGCTCGCGGACGCGCCGGTTGGAATACCAGCCCGTTGTGTCGCCGGTCTCGATGTGCACGGTAAGGCCCTTGTCGCGGGCTTGCTTCTCAGTGAGCCCGATCCCCGCCAGCGGCGGGAGGGTGAACACGACGCTCGGGATACCGCGGTAATCAGGGCGCTTCGAATTACCATGCAGGAGGTTGGAGGCGACGACCGCGCCTTCGTGCGCTGCCACCGGGGTAAGCGGGATGGAGCCCGGTGTGAGGACGACATCCCCAGCGGCGTAGACGTGGGGATTGGTCGTGCTCTGGAGGAACTCGTTGACCTCGACGGCCCCGTGGCGGTCGAGACGCACCGAGCCGATATCGGCGCGAAGCCGCGTGGTGTTCGGCGCCCGCCCAGCGCCATGTACCACGAGGTCGGTCTCGATTGTGTCGGTGGTCGGCTCCTCGCCGGCGTGGACGCGCAGGGCGACCGACCCGCCGACCCGCTCAACCCTGGTCACGGGACTGTTGAGTCGGACGTCGATTCCCATGTCACGACTATGCGCGAGCAGACGCCCGACCAGCACCTCATCGAACTGCGGCAGCGGCGCCCCGCGCCCCAGCATGACCACCTCCGCTCCCGCCTGCCGGGCGACGTGCGCAAACTCGAGCGAGATGTAGCCCGCGCCGACGAACGCGATGCGGGGCGGCAGTACGTCGAGCTCGAGAAACTGGGTGCTCGTACTGACGAGGTCCTCGCCAGGGATCCCCAGTGGCCGCGGACCGGATCCAATCGCAATCACGATATGCTTGGCTGTGAGCTCGCGGTCGCCCACCATGAGGCGATCCTCGGCCACGAACCGAGCCTCGCCGTGAAGGGTCTCGATCCCCGCCTTCTTGAACGCGGCCTCCCGGTTCGCCGACACGGGATCGGTGAACGTGCGCTTGAAGCGCATGAGCGCGGGCCACTCAATCGTCGCCTCGCCGGCCACGCCATGCCCGCGCATCCGGGTGTGCCACGCCACGAGGTCCGCGGCTCCGACGAGCACTTTTTTGGGGTCGCACCCGCGGAGGGCGCAGGTCCCACCGTAGGGCTGGTCATCCACGACCACCACCTGCCACCCAGCAGCACGACACTTCGACGCCGGCGCGGAACCACCGGAACCTGTCCCCAGGACCACCAGATCGAACGAATCGGCCACGTGTACTCCTCGGTGACTCGGTGCTGCGCTCACCTGCCTCGACCCCTCGCGGGCGAGATGCGAGTCCCTACGTCGCGGTCGGGGCGACGACCGTCGCAGTATAACCGAGGCGTCTTGATGGCCACGACCATCTGCTCGACTGTCGCGACCTCGGGATCGTAGGTCACCACTGCGCGGCTCCGCTCGTCACGCCGCCGACGCAGCCGCCGCACGTCATCCCCTCGACCTTGAACATCACTATCCTGGTCTCGGCGGCCGGCACCGCGGGCGACGTCGGGCCGTTGACGGCAGGCGCCACCGCACGCATGCGGCCGGTGGTGACGTGCGTTGCGCTCGCGAGCTGGGGACCCGCACTCGCCGCCCACCGCCAGGACACTCATTGCTCCCACCAACTTGTTCATCGGGGATACCTCGAAATCGATGAGAGTCGGACTTCTCTCAGACGAGGAGCTTCGACCACAACGGGAAGGTGAGCACGATGAGCGCGATGAGCGCCGCGCCCCAGAGCAGCACCGTATCGCGGGTCCTGTTGCGAGCCGCGGCGCAGCCGCCATCAGCGTCGCATGAAGCCCCGGCGTCTCCGGCTGGCCGACGGCCGTAGACCGTGTAGAAGCCGAGCGCGAGCAGGCCCACCGACAGGACGGTGAACACCGGGCGTAGCGGCTCGAACCGGCTGGCGAGCCCGGCCCCGACTCCCAGGGTCACGAACAGGACCGGGCCGATGCA